>JAITFK010000153.1 GCA_031281555.1 Treponema sp.
TTTTCGGCGTTTATTACAACAACAAAATCCCCGATTTCCTGATGGGGAACAAATATAGCCTTGTTTTTGCCCCGGACGATTGACGCAATTTTAGCCGCCACCCTGCCCAGAACCTTACCGTCAGCGTCAATAATAAACCATTTTCGCTCTACTGACGCGGGTTTCGCAAATACTGTCTTCATATAGATAACCTTTTCAACACCTTTTCTAAGTTAATTGAGCCATTTTCAAAACTCGGTTAGTTTTAAAAATAGCTTTAGAAAAACTGTCCAAAAGGCCAGTTTTTCCTTTAAATCTAAAGTAGATTTTCTAAAAACTGAAGTTTTAGAAAATCCTCAATTGCAACGGGAGCTTTAGCATACAAAAAAAGCCGAATAGTGTCAAGGTTATTGGCTTGGTTTTCAGTTTATTATTGACTTTTTAGCTTGATAATTTATCGCTAAAATGTATTGAGTGTAATCGTCCCGTACGGTTAACGGCTCGCACCTCTCTTTCTTGCTTGTCTACCACCAGCCTTTGAAGTCTACAGTTCACCATGTTGGCTGCTTGGTAAACTTGCACTTGATAAAAAATATCAAGGTCAAAAGCTTGGTGAAAAACTATTAATGGCCGTATGTGATTATATATCAAGGTTATCGAATGACGATGCGGGTGGATTTTGTGTAATTGTTGACGCGAAAGATCAAAACGTAAAAAATTTTTATCTTAATTATGGATTTATTGCGTTTAAGGATGATCCCACTCGGCTTTATTTACCTTTGCCGATGCCCGAGGCATTTTCGGCTTCTTAAAAATATTATGAATCAAAATCAGGACATAAAGTTATGGTAGAGTAGAATAAGCGTAAATTACAGTATAAAAGTACGAGAGAAAATAATGTCATAGGAGGCACTCGGCACGGCCATCAAAAAGTGTAATAATCAAGATAAATTAAGGCAAGGTATTGGGAAATACTTATTACCCTCTTAAATATCTGCTCGTTTATACCTTGTAAGGAGAATAAACAATGAAAAAATTTAAATTTTTTACCGTTTGTATTGTTCTATTATCCGCTATTTTTATAAACGCCTGTGACGGACTGGGCAGCGGATCACCGTCAAGTAGTAAAAAGTCATTTAACTACGATCTGCGCGGAACATGGGTCTCAAATGAACAAGGTATATATTCGGGATCATTAAAAATTGATACTGACACAATAACAATTGACGGTTACGAAGAAGATTGGAGGACTCTGGTAGGTGACGATAGAAAACGTCCTTTCAAAGATTATCCCAAGAGAGTACCTCTTAAAGGGTATTCGGAAGAAGGGAAAATATTCATTGAATACGGCGGTACTGTGCAGGATGGTATTCCTTATACTTATACAGAAACAGGAACTTATCAGAATAAATATAAATTACTGGAATTTAATTTTGGCGGCAGGAAAGAAATATTACAAATGGCGGTAAATTTTTAAACCGGTAAAGCGTGAGTTGCGCGAAAGTGATCGGCTGTTCATGTATTATGGCAGCTTTCGTGATGCCTCAAAATTAAAAATTCAACCGAAAACTGTTTAAACTGTACATTCAACCGGTCAAATGGCTTTCTGTTGGGAACATTAAACATTTTACACCGAGCTTTTGCAATGAAAAGAATTACCCTTTTAATGTTGTTATAGCTGTATTGAGCTTTATTGGTTTAACAATTCTTTACATCAAACTGATAATGCCGCTGACACCGGAAGCAAACCACTCCTGGGGTTTTGCAATTATTTTTTTCTTTAGGAATTTCATTCGTGGTTTATCGTTTTCTGCTTAAATACTTGCTTAAAAAAATTAATATTGAGAAATACTTTGATCCTTTACTTGCAAAACGCTATAAAAAACCAAGTTAATATTTCCGTACTAATAAGCTAATCTTCGCTTTTCAGATACGAAACCTAAGATAAAATAGCGGACTTTCGGTTTTTTTAAGGCGAATGTTAGGTGGATTTTACGATATTTTCGTCCGTATGCGGTTGTATGGCTGCACCATATAACACACTTGCGCTGAAGCGCCGGTACATATACAGACCTGTTATGCGATACGTTTTTGATTTATTATTTTCAAGAAATTATCAGTATTTAATTTTTCATTATGCATTAGATATATTGGATAATATAAAAAGAAACTAATCAATAAAGCATAAACAGTTGTAAAGCAGGCATAAACAACCGCTTGATCAAATGTTGTTTCCATAACTAATTCAGACAATTCTGTTAACCCGCGTTTATAATCCCTGTTAGTAAGTATATACGAAAATAAACCTTGCGTTGTAGACAAAATTCCAAATATTATTGTTATAAATATTAATGATCGAAAATGTGATGCAACTTTATTATCTTTTTTTTTATTCTTTAAACTAAATATAAACATTGATTTTATTCCTTTAATATACTCTTTAAATTTGAAACTAAAAACAGAAAAAATCAGCCCGGGAAAAATAACCAACAGTATACTGTCGAGATTTATAAAATGAAATATATTCCCGGCAAAATAAGCAAACACCAATAATAAACCTGTAATTAATGCAAACCCGATAAAAATCATATTTATTCTCCTTTTTATTTATTTAAATTAATCTATTATACGAACTTTGTAAAGTTTTGGTAAATAGAATATGACTTTAACCTATCTAAAGAATATCATGTAAGTACACTATAGAAATTCGTTGCCATGTACACTGTGTTACCCTGCGCCGTAAGACAGATATTGCATTATACTACGCTTTAAATCTTTTTAACCGCAATGCGTTGGTCAACACTGATACGGAACTTAAGCTCATGGCGGCGGCGGCAAATATGGGGTTTAAAAGCGGACCGCCGAAAATGTACAGCACGCCTGCGGCAATGGGTATACCCAGTACGTTATAACCAAAAGCCCAGAACAGATTTTGTTTGATGTTGCGGATTGTCTGTTTGCTTAAATTAACGGCAGTAGAAACGTCAATCAGATCAGAGCGCATAAGAACAATGTCGGCGGACTCCATTGCCACATCAGTCCCGCTTCCTATTGCGATACCGATGTCCGCCTGAGCCAGCGCGGGAGCGTCATTGATCCCATCACCAACCATGGCTATGAACCTGCGGTTCATAACTCCGAAGAAAAGCTTACGCTTTTCTTCATGCCTGTCTTCAATTCCTG
The DNA here is from genome assembly GCA_031281555.1 of Treponema sp. Taxonomy (GTDB): domain Bacteria; phylum Spirochaetota; class Spirochaetia; order Treponematales; family Breznakiellaceae; genus WQXQ01. Next base: position 3,163 of record JAITFK010000153.1, read on the forward strand.
TTTCCTGCAGTTTCTTCACTTCGGCGGATTTGTCCTGCGGTAGAACTTCCGCAAGCACACGATCAATTCCCACTTGTTTGGCGATAGCGTTAGCGGTTTTTTTATTGTCTCCTGTGATCATGGCGACTTCAATTCCCATTTTGTGAAGCTTTTCAATCGCCGCCTTGCTGGACGGCTTCAGTACATCAGCCACGGCGACAATGCCTGTGGCCTTGCCGTCAAGAGCGATGTACATCGGCGTTTTTCCATCACCGGCAAGGCGGTCGGACGCAGCTTCTAGTTCAGCAAGGGGAATATTTTTTTCGTCCATGAGTTTTCTGTTGCCCGTTAAAACCAAAATACCGTTAATGGTCGCTTCAATGCCTCTGCCTGTTACCGCCAAAAATTTTTCGGCGTTAAATAATGTAAGCCCCTTGTTCTGCGCTCTCTGTACAATCGCCTGTCCAAGCGGATGTTCGCTTCCCTTTTCGGCGGAAGCCGTTATCTGCAATAGATAATTTTCTTCAATATTCGAGGCGGTAATCACATCGGTGACTTCGGGTTTGCCTTCGGTAATAGTTCCTGTTTTGTCAAACACAATCGTTTGAATCTTGTGGGCGGTTTCCAGCGCTTCGCCGCCCTTGATCAAAATGCCGTTCTCCGCTCCCTTGCCTGTCGCTACCATGATCGCTGTAGGTGTGGCAAGACCGAGGGCGCAGGGACAGGCTATGACCAGTACGGAAATAAAAATCGTAAGGGCGAATTCTGTTACGGATTTTCCGGCGGGTAAATTCACAACACCGGCGGATGCCGCCGTGAACCAGGCGATACCCGCGGCAAGCGCAATGGCGCAGACGACCGGAACAAAATAACCTGAGACAATGTCAGCCATTTGCGCTATCGGCGCTTTTGAGCTTTGCGCGTCTTCAACCAGTTTAATGATCTGCGCCAACGCTGTTTCACCTCCGACTTTTTCCGCCTTGAAGCGGAAAACGCCGTTACTGTTGATGGTAGCTCCGTAAACAGGATCGCCCGCTTTTTTATCAACGGGTATACTTTCACCTGTAAGCATGGACTCGTCAACAGCGCTATGCCCGTCGGTAACAACTCCGTCCACGGGGATTTTTGCGCCCGGTTTTACTACGATAATGTCGCCTGGGATTACTTCATCAATGTTAATTTCTTTCTCTTCTCCGTTGACTATAACGATAGCTGTCTTTGGGGCCAGACCCATAAGTTTTTTTATTGCCTCGCTTGTACGGCCTTTGGACACCGCCTCAAGAGACTTGCCGAGAAGAATAAGAGCGATAATAACCCCCGCTGTTTCAAAGTACAAAGATTCAACAGCGTGATGATTCCCTCCGGCAATCTGTAACAAATTGTAAACACTGTAAACTACCGCCGCGGTGGTTCCAATCGCGATAAGCGAATCCATGTTGGGACTGCGGCGCAGAAGATTCATAAAGCCTACGGTATAAAACCTGTTACCCGCAATTATAATGGGAATAACCAGCGTTAGCTGCGTTAAAGCGTAGGCCAAGGGATAGTTCATCGGGGCGAGAGCTTTGGGGAAGGGCAGGGTAACCCAAGGTATCATCGGAGCCATAGCGATATAGAGCAGGGGAAGCCCCAAAGAGGCGGCAATAATAAATTTTATCCACAGGGTTTTAATTTCTTTTTCCTTGCGGAGCTTGTCTTCGTCTAAAGAATTTTTTGAAGCTTCAATAACTTCGTAACCTGCGTTTGTTATCGCTTCCCTGATTGCGGAAAGGCGCAAATTTTGCGGGTCGTAAACCACAGTTGCTTTTTCCGTAACAAGGTTTACTACGGCGCTTTCAATACCTTCCAGTTTGCGAAGCGCCTTTTCAACGCGCGCTGAACAGGCGGCGCAATGCATTCCGCCGACAGATAAAGTTTCAGTTAACATAAATTTTCCTTTTAGTCCTGCTTCCAGCTTGCAAAGATACCTTTAGCTTGCCTCAGGAATTCTTTAGATATAGTAATAGTTGAATCGCTTACCGTTTTATTGGCCGGAAAAATAGGCACGGGGTTACAGCCGCCTGCTTGCCGCTCAACCTGGCTCATGCGGTAGCGTCTGCCGCAGTTCTGGCAGACCAGTACAGTGCCTGTTTGCACAAAATAACCCCTGCCCGAACTGTAACAAACCTGACAGGTGTTAAACGCAGTCCGTATTATACCATCCTGAGTTTTCACCGCCAGCACTTCCATTCTCATACCGTCAATGTCTACCGGATAGAAAAGAGCGTTTTCGGTGAGGTCCGCAATATTGATAACCAAATCACGATCGGCTATCACAGGTTTTCTTATGTTCAGTCCGGCATCCTGAGCAAAAACAATTCCTCTGGCGAGGAACAGGAAAAATGCGATAATCGTCGAAATCTTTGTTCTTGTGTTCATTTTAGAACTCCTTCAAAAATAATTTAACAATACGGCGCTGAATTCCTAATAACAGCAGGAAGAACTACCGCCGCCTGCCGCGGCTTCAAAATACGCTTCGGGGTATATCAATGTTTCATAGTTTGCCGCTTCCGCCTTCACTGAATCAACATCTACACGAGTAATATCGTTTACTACTTTCACATAACCGTAAAATACGCTGTCAGAAGTGTAGAATTCAAAGTTCTCATCCGGGATTAACTGAAGCCGGTTTTCTCCCTGTTCTGTTCCTATTACGGCGTAATAAGACGGAAAAATAATACTGTTGTTGCCGGGATCAACAGAGTCAATAACGATTGTCCACAAAGCGGGCAGCCGTCTTTGCATGATGATGATTGCAGGTTCAAAACCCTCGTCGCCGAGATGTATCGTAACAGTCTGAACGTTATTTGCTATTTGAGCAAAAGCGATTTTTTCTGTCGGTATCTGTACTCCTGCCGGTTTAGGAGCGATATCCGGTTCCTGTACGTCGGCGAAGCTTTCTCCTTCGGCAAGTACTGTAATTGTACTGCGGATCATGGCCATCCAGCAGGAATAACGGAACTTGCCCGCTTTTACGGGGGTAAAATTAATCACATTATCGCCCTGTTTAAAGGTGTATTGTATATTGTATTCGCGGATAATCATGCGGTTGTTGCAGCCGTTTATACTGCCGGGCGGAGCGTTGATTGTCCAGCGTACCGGAATGCCCTGCCTGACAGTTATCGCCGGATAGCGGCCTGGTTCCAGCGTTGAATTGACAATCTGAACGCCGTTTTGAATTACCGGAATAAAAGCGTCTGAACCAATCTGCGCGGAAGCTTTTTTGTAGGAAACCGCCATATCGAACGGACTTTCAAACCCAGAAAGATTCCAACCGTTGGAGAACATAACTAGGCCAAGCGCCGCTACAAGGATCGCCCCTGCCTGCATAACCCGGCGGGAAAATACATGGCCGTTAACGCTGCTTGTCGCGTTGCTTAAAGCGCTGCTTACCGCCCCAAGAACAAACATCAGAGGAATAGTCCCTGCGCAGAACAGAAACATGGAGATCCCTCCCCGTATGGGGCTTCCGGTGGAGAGAGCGTAGAGCTGCATTGCCTGTAAGGGGCCGCAGGGCATAAACCCGTTCAGGAAACCGACAACGAGAGGCCCGCGTCCTGTTTTGCGTTCCTCTATCTTTTTAGAAAAAATTTCCGGCATGTGCGGAATAAAGCGTCTCAAAGCCGGAAACAGTCCAAGCATATTGATCCCCATAATCACCATAAAGACACCGGCGGCGAGTTGAACTACCCCCTGAAAACGCCCCGATGGAGTAATTACCGAACCTAAAGCGCCGACTAGAACCCCGACTGCCGTATATGAAACAAGCCGCCCGCTGTTATAGAGAATACCGGGCAAAAGTAATGAATATGTATTCGCTTTCTCTCCATTTCTCCGTAAAGTTTGTGAAAGATTAATCCCCCCGCACATGGCAATACAGTGAACACCGGTAAAAAGGCCGATAACCAACAGCATCCCGTATCCCATGCCTTCTTTGGCAAGCGGGAAAGCGGCGGCAAGACTGCCGGTAGTGAATACTCGCATCAGTATAAAAAGAGCAAGAATAATAACCAATATCCCGACAATGCGCAGGACGTTATTGCGCGGCAGAGATGTTTCCTCCTGCCCATCAAGTGTCCGGTAGCCTAATTCTTCAATTACCGATGAAATTTTGTCAAAACCGGTTTCCGCGGTATCGTAAGTAACAGCCGCCGCTCCGGTACGGTAATTTACCGCTACACCCTTAATTCCTGCGGTGTTTTTAAGTTCTTTTTCAATTAAATTCTGACAGTTTACGCAATACATACCGTCAATACGGAAAGTGCGTTTTTGAAAACCTTCTTTTTCTGCCGTTTCCATATACCGAGTATAAACCGTAATTATGGCAATATTGTGGCAATTAAGAAATAATAGGTCAAAAAGTGTTATTTTTGTTGACGTTTTGTTTTTATGGAATGATAATTAAACATTATGTATAAAACTGATTTTATAACTAAAATGATGATTTTTCATGCTTCTTAGGGTATAGATTTTTAGCTCAAAAAATATAACCATGGTTCATGAGCTTCATTAAGTGAATACAAAGGAGAAAAGAAATGAAAATTGGAATTAAACTTTCTGTTATTATGGTCGTTCTTGGATTATCTGCTGTCGCTTTAGTCAGTATTACTCTGCTTATACGTTCACGTACCAGTATTATCAACGTTTCGAAACAATACGCCCACAGCATGGCCGAAGGCTCTGCCGGCAATATTGGTGATTATCTTACAGCATATTTAGAAAAACTGGGTGTCGTAGCGGATATAATGGAACAGTACGAGCATATAGGGGTTACCACCCGACGTAATATATTTAACGTAGTACTTGAAGGTCTGATGGATAATAACCCCGAAGTTATCGCGGTGTGGTGTGTATGGGAACCGGACATTTTGGAAGGCAATGACAAGCAGTATATAGGGACAATAGGAGCCAGTTCCGGCGGGCGTTTTTCTCCTTACTATTACTGGAATAACGGAAAAATTGAAGTAGTCGCCCTGGAAGATTTTACCGACCCTGCTTACCTTTTGCCCAGAGATTCAGGCAATCCAATTTTTATGGACCCTTATGAGTATGATGTAGGCGGGAAGAAGGAATTGATAACGTCAATTTGCTATCCGATACATACCATTCAGCACAATAAAGTCGTGGGCGTTATCGGTTTCGACCTTCCCCTTACGGAGATTCAAAATTTATCGCAGTACAGAAAGCCCTTTCCCGATTCCGTAACTGCCGTTTTCAGCAACAATGGCACAGTTGCCGCTACCTTCGACCCCAGCCGTATCGGAAAAAACTTTAGGGATACCGAAGCGGACATGTGTGGCCCGTACCTCAATGATGCTATGAACGCTATTAATGAGGGTAAACCGTTTTCCTTTACCAATTACATCAAAGCATTGAAGACGAATGTGACAATATTTACCATTCCTATTACTGTCGGGGAAACGGCGAACCCCTGGAGTTACGCTATAGCCGTTATGGAAAATACGATAATGGCGCCAGTCTACCAAATGCTTAATATAACCATAATTATAAGCGTCGTAGTGTTAATCCTTTTAGCTTTTGTGTCCATAATCCTGTCCCGGTCCATCAGTAAACCAATTGTCAATGTATCCTTGACCCTCAAAGACATATCCGAAGGCGAAGGTGATTTGACCAAGCGAATAGTAGTCAGGTATAACGATGAAGTCGGCGATCTTTCCAACTACTTCAACCGTACTATGGAAAAAATCAAAAACCTTATAGGGACAATAAAATACAAAATCGACGGGCTTAACCATACAAGTTTTGAGCTGTCCGTCAATATGGGTAAAACTTCAACAGCGGTTCAGCAGATTAGCTCGAATCTTGATAATATGAAGAGCCTCATGGTTAGACAGGAAACCGGCGCGGAAGAAGCGGGTAAGGCGGTAGGGGATATTAAAACCAATATTGACGACCTGAACAGGATGATTGAAGAACAGACTGAAAGCGTAAACAGGTCGTCTTCCGCCATTGAGGAAATGACCGCCAATATTAATTCGGTAACAAAAACGCTGGTAGAAAACAGCAAAAATGTCGAAGTTTTAACCGAAGCATCGGAAAATGGTAAAACGGGTGTTCAAACAGTGGCGCAGGAGATACAGGAAATAGCCCATGATTCCGAAGGACTGTTGGAAATAAACGCAGTAATGGACAATATTGCCAGCCAGACTAACCTGCTTTCGATGAACGCCGCGATTGAGGCAGCGCACGCCGGAGAAGCGGGCAAGGGTTTTGCTGTAGTCGCCGATGAAATCCGCAAGCTTGCCGAGTCGTCAAGCGATCAGTCAAAAACTACCGCAACGATGCTTAAAAAAATAAAAGCGTCCATAGACAGCATAACCAAATCGTCTAACGAGGTGTTGGAGCGTTTCGGGGCAATAGACTCAAGCGTTAAAACAGTTTCCGAGCATGAGGAAAACATTTTACACGCAATGGAAGAGCAGGAAGTCGGAGGAAAACAAATACTGGAATCCATAAGCCGCCTGAGGGAATTAACGTCCTCGGTTAAAAAAGGCTCCGAGCACATGTCTGAATCGGGAGAGACTCTTGTCCTTGAAACAGATGGATTCATAAAAACGAGTAAAGAAACAGTAGATAGCATGAACGAGATACTGAAGGGCGTAAACCAGATAAATGTTTCGGTGAGCCATGTTAACGAAATGAGTCAGGAAAACAACAAGAATTTTGAATCATTAAAAACCGAAACGGAAAAATTTAATGTTAATGTCGGCAATGAGAAGCAAAAAATTCTTATAGTGGATGACGACAGTATTCATCTTGAAATGGTGAAAGAAGTATTAAAGAATGAATATGACATATCTACCGCCAAATCCGGCAAAGAAGCGCTGGGTTTATTCTATCAGGGACTGGTTCCTCAATTAGTATTATTGGACTTGATAATGCCCGGTATGGACGGTTGGAATATGTACAACAGGATAAAGGCAATAAGCGGCTTACACGATACCCCCATAGCGTTTTTCACGGCTTCAAGCGACCCGAAAGATATAAAACACGCGCAGGATATGGGAGCGGTTGATTATATTAAAAAGCCTTATGACAGAGATGATCTGTTAAGAAGGATACGAAGAATAATAAAAAAATAGATAGCTGTTGCTTCTCCTTCGTTCTCCTGCTGTAATTTTGACATAATTTTCATATATACTGTCAGCATGAGGGCGAAAGAGACAATACTCATCATTGACGATGAACCTAAAATTCTTGAAGCCGTAAAATCCTACTTTAATATGAACGGTTATGATGTTCTTTGCGCGGCTGACGGTTTGGAAGGTATAAACTTATTCGCGCAAAACGCCGTTTCCCTCATACTCCTTGACCTTTTGCTTCCCGGTATCTGCGGGGAGGATTTTTGTAAAAAGGTACGCCTAGAATCCGACATTCCCATTATCATGCTCACCGCGAAAGCGGACGAAGCAAGCATCGTCAACGGCCTTAACATCGGCGCTGATGATTATGTAACCAAGCCTTTCAGCCTTAAGCAGCTTTTGGCGCGTGCGCAGGCACTACTCAGGCGGTACGGCGGGGTAAAGACCGGAACATGCCTTTCCTATAAAAATTTGACGGTTGACACAGAAAAGCGGCTCGCAAGCCTAGGCGGTGAAAGCCTCCCCCTGACCCGTGATGAGTTTAATATACTTGCTCTTCTCATATCGAGGCAAACAAAAATTTTTACCCGTAATGAAATACTGGAAACTGTTAAGGGGGATAATTTTGACGGCTTTGACCGCGCCGTAGACAGCCACATCAAGAGATTGAGGGCCAGACTGGGAGACGATCCCAAAGCGCCCGCATACATAGAAACCGTCTACGGTATAGGTTATAGAATGGCGGACGAATGAAAAAAAAGTTTACTATCAGTCTGACAAGCCGCCTTGCCGCAACTTACGCTCTTTACATCTGCCTTGTTCTTGGGATATTGGCGTTTCTTGTAAATTATTTTTCCGGCGTATTTTTTACAACTCTTATTAAGAATAACGTCGCCGGGAAAAGCCGGGAAATTGTCAGCGCGGTTGAGATGCAGTACAACCCTTCGGGAATATGTTTTGATACCGCGGCGGTTGAAGCTATAGGGATGCTTTTTGTCCATGAGGGTTTTATCATATCTATAGAAGATAATGCGGGTAATATCGTGTGGGAAGCCCGTTCCTGCGATATGGAACAATGCGTTTCCGTTATCAGCAGCATAGCCGCCCGCATGGAAAATAACTTTAGTCTGAACGGCTCGTTAAGAAAAGAAGTATATCCCTTACGGTACAGGAACCTCTCTATCGGGTCTGTAACAATTGAAACCTACAGTCCTTTTTTCTACAGCGAAAGCGAAATGGAATTCTTAACTTCCATAAACCGCCTGCTGTTTCTAACCGGTATTTTTTTTATCGGTATAAGCGTTTTTATTTCCGCCGTTCTTTCCCGTACCATCGTAAAACCAATCCTGACAGCGGGCAAGGCCGCTCAGAAAATAGCGCGAATTTATTCAGAACAAACTTCTCAACAGTTTATCAGTATAAAAGAAGATTACCGGACAAGGGAACTCGAGGAACTTTCGCGGTCAATTAACACTTTAGCTTGGGAACTGGAAGAAAGCCGGCGCAGGCAAAAACAGCTGACAAGCGATATAGCCCACGAACTGCGTACTCCGCTTTCATGCTTACAGGTAAATCTTGAGGCAATAATCGAAGGCGCATACCCGATGAATAAAGAACAACTGGAAAGCTGCCTGGAAGAAGTCTTGCGCCTTACAGCTCTTGTAAAGGACTTGAACACTCTTACCTGTCTTGAGTGGGAAACTATTACGCTTAACAAAACAGAATTTGATCTTGCGAAATTGTTGCAGATAACGGCGGAACAATTTAAATCACAGGCGGCGGAAAAAGGCATAACCATAAATTTGAATCTTGCGGAAAGTAAAATAACCGCCGACTATGACCGCCTGAAACAGGTATTTATCAATATATTGTCGAACGCTGTAAAGTATACCGACAAAGGCGGCATTACCATTACCATAGAAACGGCAAATAAAGCGTCCGGTCCGCAATATCTTGTTTCAATCGCTGATACCGGTATCGGCATACCGGAAGACGACCTTCCCCGTATTTTTGAGCGTTTTTACCGCGGCGACAAATCCCGCAGCCGCAGTACCGGAGGCGCGGGAATTGGGCTGACCATAGCCGCCGCCATTGTCTGTGCTCACGGCGGAACCATTGAGGTAAAAAGCGGAACAACGGGAACGGTGTTCACAGTGGCATTATAATAAACGCCGTGTATTATGAAAGTTTGGCATTTACTTAATTAAATTTATAGGTTAAATATTAAATAATATGAAAAAAAAAATAGACTTACCGCAGGGAAATCCTATCTATATCGGAGACAGAGTCCCCGTAGAAATGGATTTATCAATTATCAGCTATGATTCAACCTCGGCGCAAATAAACCATTTATCTGATATTAAAGAAATAAATCAATATAAAAATAATTCTAAAATATCATGGATAAATATCAGCGGATTAAAAGATATTGATTCAATAAAACAATTGGGAGAAAAATTTGATATTCACCCGTTAAGTGTTGAGGATATTCTGCATACAGAACAGCCGCCGAAAGTTGAAATATTTGAAAATTACAGGTATTTGTCAATTAAAACAATACAGCGGGAAAAAAGATTTCGTCATAATGAGGAAAAAAAACCTGCTTCGCGGTTTAGAAAGAGAAATGACCGGGATGAGAACCCCGAAGAATTTTTGATTGACCAGATCAGTATCGTTATTATGAAAAATGTTTTAATGACTTTTCAGGAAATGCACGGCGATATATTTAATGATATCAGAAAAAAAATACTGGAAAATATAGGAGTAATCCGTAAAAAGGGAACGGATTATCTTGCGTACTTAATTATAGACGCTGTTGTTGACGAATATTTCCTTACGATAAATCATTTGGAAGATGATATTGAAAATTATGAATATCGTTCGGCAAAAACAAACGATGAAAAATTTATTGAAGAAATACAGGATACCAAAAAGTATCTTTCACAAATAAAGCGGGTGATTTCATCTTTAAAAGACGTTATAAATAAAATAACTCATCATGAAAATTTCTTTCAGGCTGATGAACTAAAACCTTTTTTACAGGACTTGAATGAAAATATCAATCACGCTCTGATAACCGTTGAAAATTACCGCGAGTGGCTATCAAATATAATGGATGTAAATTTATCTATTGTGTCTTATCAGACGAATAAGGTAATGAAGGTATTAACCGTTATATCTACCATATTTATACCCTTAACTTTTATTGCGGGAGTATACGGTATGAATTTTGAATATATGCCCGAGTTAAAATATGAAATAGCTTACCCTATCGTTTTAGGCGGTATGGGACTCGTCGCGGCTGTAATGTTAATTTTCTTAAAAATACACCATTGGTTTTAAAATCGACAGATATTATGGTTAAAAACGCTGAATTTTCCTAAAATTCTGTTTTTTCTTGACAATTTTAGGATTAGTTATCACAATGTTTATTAATGGGTACTAATTTATCGTATTTAAAGCTGATATTTTCTTTTTTTTGTCAGAACAAGGAGAACCGAAATGAAAATTAAAATCAAACTGAGTCTTATAATGATCGGTATTGTAGCGGTTATTATAACCGTTGTCGCGGTAATTTTATTACAGCAAGCTTCTAATATAAGCGTGACTTTAAGCAAGCGGGCTATGGAGAACCTTGCCGTTCAACGCGCCGCGTACTGGCAGGGAAGAGAGGATGGTCTTTATCGGGTTGCTCGTACGCTGGCTAATATTTTTGGTGATTTTGAAGATGATGCGGCGGAGCGAAGGCGGGATATATATGACAGTATGATGCAATCCGTTGCAAGGGCGGAACCTACCATATTTCAAGTCTACGCTGTTTGGAAGCCAAACGCGGTTGACGGAATGGACTCACGCTACATTGGCCGTCCCGGTTGTACCGAAACAGGACAGTATGCCTCCGCGTTTCGCGTGGAAAACGGGCAGGCAAATATCACGGTTACCACCGATGTAGAGGATGCCATGGCGTATTTAACAGGTCCCGACGCAAAGAAAGACCGGTATGAACATCCCGTTCCAAGAAATATAGACGGGAAAGATACTTGGTATTTCAGGCTAATGGTTCCCATTATAAATAGACGTAACGGCGAAGTAGTGGGGGGCGTGGGCGTTCTTTGTGTTATAGACGCAATACAACCGACTGTAGATAATACCATAAAAACCAGGGAAGATATTGCCGCGGCGGTAATTTACTCAAGCAACGGGTTTATTATGGGACACTATACGCCGGAGCGCGTAGGTAAGATGATGAAAGACGTAGATGTTGTCTACGGCAATTATATGGATGAAGCTGTTAAGGCTGTTCAAAACGGCGAGACTTTTTCTTGCTCAAGTTTTTCTCCGGCTTTGAACTCAAACTTAGAAATTACTATACAGTCTTTCCCAATGGGCAATTCGGGCAAATCATGGAGCGTAATGATCGCGGCTACACAGTCGTATATTTTAAAAGAAGTAAATTTCCTGACAGAGATTACTATCATTATTGCGGCAATAGCCATTATAATAGCGGCGGTAATTGTGTACTTTACCCTGAATGCGACTACAGCCCCAATTGTCAAGGTAGCGGACACTCTTAAAGATATTTCCGAAGGCGAAGGAGACCTGACGCGAAGCATACCTGTTGGTTCTAAGGACGAGGTAGGCGACCTTGCCAATTACTTCAATAAAACAATTCAAAAAATCAGAGGTCTTGTAATGATTATTAAGCAGCAGGCCGGTGTGCTGCAGGATATCGGTAATGACCTATCCTCCAACATGACCGAGACTGCGGCGGCGATCAATGAAATTACCGCCAATATTCAGAGCATAAAGAACCGTATCATTAACCAGAGCGCCAGCGTAACCGAAACCAATGCGACTATGGAACAGGTTATTATCAACATCAATAAACTCAACGGTCATGTGGAAGACCAGAGCCGTAATGTTTCCCAGGTTTCATCCGCCATTGAGGAAATGGTAGCCAATATCGGTTCGGTAACCCAAACTTTGGTCAACAATGCAAATAATGTAAATACGTTAAAAGAATCCTCCGAAATAGGACGGAACGGATTGCAGGAAGTAGCGACGGATATTCAGGAAATAGCGCGTGAATCCGAAGGCTTGCTGGAAATCAACGCGGTTATGGAAAACATAGCCAGCCAGACCAATCTGCTTTCGATGAATGCTGCGATTGAAGCTGCGCACGCCGGAGAAGCGGGTAAAGGCTTTGCCGTAGTTGCCGATGAAATCCGCAAGCTGGCGGAAAGTTCCAGCGAGCAGTCAAAAACGATTGGTACTGTACTTAAAAAAATAGCGGAATCAATTACAAAAATAACCGGTTCAACCGAGAACGTGCTTAAGAGATTCGAGGCTATTGACTCAGGAGTAAAGACAGTATCGGATCAAGAAGAAAACATCCGCAACGCAATGGAGGAACAGGGCGAAGGGAGCAAACAGGTCCTGCAAGGTGTCGGCAGTTTAAATGAGCTTACCCAAAATGTAAGCAGAAGTTCCGATGAAATGCTTGAAGGCAGTCAGGAAGTAATGAAGGAAAGCCAGAACCTTGAAAAAGTAACGCAGGAAATAACAGGCGGTATGAACGAAATGGCATCCGGCGCGGATCAGATAAACGTAGCGATACACAATGTCAACGAAATGACCACCAAGAACCGCGAAGCTATCCAAGATTTGCTGTCGGAAGTTTCTCGCTTTAAAGTGGAGTAAATCCTCAGCTTGCTGTTTTAATAGTTTATTGAAGGAGGTTTCGCGGTTTAAAGTGGAGTGATTAAGTGTTCTGTAAGTTACTGCAGAAGATAATCACAAAGATTAGCCGCGTGGCGGTAAATCATGACATTTCTTTCAATCAATGAGGGGGCGCAGGGGTTATCAGGACGCCGCGCCGCCATCGTTGATGCTTTGAATAAATCAATAGAGACATTTTCTACCAATAAAGAAGAAACATTTGATGAGGTAATGACCAACGGTATAAAGCCTATTGCGGATGCGGTCGGTCTGGATCGCGTAGTCTTTTATAAAATGAAGGACACTGAAAGAGGCAAACGTCTCGGACAAGTTTACCGCTGGGATAAATCGGAAGGCGGCCTTGTGTCTCTGGAAGAAGAACTGAAGGTTTTACACGATATTCCCGTTTATGATAACTGGATGTCAGTTGCATTAAAAGGCGATTGTATCAGGTTAAGAGAAAGCGATTATACAGAAGACGTAGCGGTTTTAATGCGTAAATACGGCATAAAGTCGATATTGATAATGCCCATTTTCACGCATGATGAATTTTGGGGTGTAATTAATTTCCAGGACCATACCAACGACCGTTATTTTGATGAAGACTGCTTTGATTTGCTGTATTCGGCGGCGCGTATATTTTCAAATGCCATTATCAGAGTAGGAGCAAAAAAAAGCACCGAAGATGCAATTAAGGCGCTGAAACACCGCGAAGAAATGGAAGCTGCGATGAACAGGGCCGCAGTAATGTTTTTATCGCAAAATAAAAAAACTTTTGAGGATGCCATGACGGCGGGCGTTAGGGAAATAGCCGATGCGTTCAGATTGGACAGAATATCAATCTGGCGTAACTTAAACAGACCTGACGCCGTGCATGTATCCCAGATATTCCGTTGGGATAGGGAATCAGGCGGTACTACAGTGCCGACAGAAGGATTGGAAGATGTTACATACGCCCGGCTTGCGCCGCGTTGGGAAACCCTTTTTGCGTCAGGCGGAATAATTAACAGTCCTGTAAATCTTTTACCCGAAGCGGCAATGTTGAAGTCGTTTGGCTGTGTGTCGGTGTTTATCGCGCCTATTTTTATTAACAACGCT
>JAITFK010000088.1 GCA_031281555.1 Treponema sp.
ATGTCGAAGGTTATTATAACCGTGAACGGATTCATTCGGTACTTGACTATCTTGCACCTAATGAATATTATTTAAGTAATGTTGCTTAACTTTGTATACTGACTGGGGTAAAGTCCATATTGATGATGGGCTTAAACACGACAGCGCTGTATTCTGTGATGATCTGATTAGTATTCCTAAATCTTTGCTCACAGACTACATTGGCTCTCTTTCTTCTGATAAAATACAAGAAGTGAACACTGCTTTGCGTATCGCTCTGGCTGTCGGTTAGTTCTTTTATATTCCTTTGTTATACCTGCCCTCTCTCTTATGGCGCAAAGCGTTTGCAAGTAATAGCGATATATTGACATAAAATAAAGATAATATTTAATAAAAGCATCTTAAACAAAGAGGGGAAAATTAAATGGCAAAAATAACGGTAAAACCTGGTGAAACAGTTCCAGTATCAGGGCAGTACAAAAAACCTGATGGAAATGAAGTGACCTTAGTAAAAGGTGAACCAGCACCTCCTTCACCAAAATCAGGTCAAGAATTCACACTTGTGGATAAGACAAAACATAAGGGAGACTAAGACAGAATTACCTCGTCAATTAATAATAAAAAATGATACATGATTGTCATTATTAATGATGTAATTCAGAAGATTAAGTCAGATTATTATTGAATTGTTATAAGGTATGTGTGAGGATATAGTTCCCACCATAATTATGAAAAATTATCATAGGGTAGACGTGAGGGTATACTTCCGTCCTGTAATTCGCCATCTCTCTCTTACGGCGCGGGGGAAAGCCTTCTGCAGCGGTCGGTGTCGCAGCTTTTATTTACTATGTTAAGATAGATCGTTATTAAGGTCATTATTCAATATTAAGAGTTTCATTTTCTTTTGTGCGCCAAATACCGCCGCAGAGGGTTTTCCCCCACACTTGCAAGATATATTTATTTACTGCGGTGTAACTCTTTTCAATGTATAAATTTTGCTTGACAAATAACCTAACAAATCGCAATATTACAACAATCGCCTTTGTGAGCGAAAATTCTTACAAAAAAGGAAAATAACCATGAAAAGCAGCAAAAATCAGTTCTTACCCCCCCCCCCCCCCAATTCCTTTTAGTTAGTTTCAAAGCGTTTCTAACAATACTATTAATAACAGTCATTTCTCTTACAACTTTTGCACAGAGTGGCACTGACGGGCTTGCTTATGAACTGATAGACGATGGTAATGCGTACAGCGTAAGTATAGGCAATGCAAAACAAGGCGCTATTGTCATACCAGCCGTTTACAATAACCTTCCGGTAACTACTATAAGCGAAAATGCGTTTGTTAAAGCCGGTATTACAAGTGTGACCATACCTGACAGCGTTACCAATATTGGAAAATGGGCTTTTTGGAAATGCGCAAAATTAGCCACAGTAAACATAGGAAACGGTATTACAAATATTGGAATAGCCGCTTTTCAGGAATGTACAAGTCTTACGAGTATAACCATACCGGGCAGCGTTACAAACATTGAAAACGGCTCTTTTTCCAAATGCGCAAAACTTACCTCAGTAACTATTGGTAACGGTGTTACCACTATTGGTGCGCAAGCTTTTAGGGAATGTAAAAGCTTATCAAGCATAACCATACCAAGTAGTGTTACTACCATTGAGGGTAGCGCATTTGCTAAATGCGCAAAACTTGCCTCAGTAATTATTGAAAACGGCGTTACAAATATTGGAATAGCCGCTTTTCAGGAATGTACAAGTCTTACTAGCATAATCATAACGGACAACGTTATAAACATTGCGAATCAGGCTTTTGCTAAATGCTCTAAACTTGCAAACGTAACATTTGAAGGAAACATTGATTCAGAAAATTTCAGTCCTGACAATACATTCCCCGGGGACTTGCGCGCCAAATACCTTGCCGAGGGCATAGGAACGTACACCAAAAAGGGCAGCAAATGGACAAAATCGTAAATAGAGAATAGAGGATTAGATTATTCCCTACTCTTTATTTCCAAATAAAAATGAAGTTAAAAATGTCAGATGTTTACAGTGTCAAAAAAAGAATATACAAGATGAGGGCGAAGCTCTACCCGAACTATCTGCCGGGCAGTGGCTGTATTGCATCTTTTCTTCTGGTTTTTAGTGTTTACCGGTAGTCTATTTCTCTTTTTTTATTGGCGGTGTATGTGCTTCTTTTGACGGTTACGCATAATCTGATAAAGTCCTAATCAGAGCGTTGATATAGGCTTAATCAGCCTTCCGATAATGGAAAAAGGCGTTTTTTCCGATATAATATCAAACAATGAATAATCTATTGGTTTTATACGGCGGCAGCCTGTCAGGCGAAGCCTTCGAGCCGCTTTACGACGGCAAAAACAGCGTCTGCCTGACGGTAAAGCAGGCGCAAGAGTTCCCCGGCGTTAAAAAAACAGTCTTTCTTGCCTCGCAAGGTGATTTTTCTTTCCTCGCGGACGTACAAATCGAACAAAGAGAAACGTGGACAAAACGGAGCGTACTGGAAAAGATTTCGGAATTACAAACAGACTTTGACTGCATTTATTTCGCCTACGCCGACTGCCCCTTTCTTGACCCGGCGCTGGCAGGCGCTATTACCGAAAGGCACTTGCGTTATTCCGCTGAATATTCCTACGCCGACGGCTGGCCCTACGGTCTCGCGCCGGAAATACTGTCTCCGGGAACAGCCGGAATTCTCGCTAAAATACTCATAGACGACGAGCCTGTAGAAAGAGACATGCTTTTTTACGTTATTCAAAAAGACATCAACGCCTTTGACATCGAGACCGAAATCTCGTCCGTAGATTTACGCTGCCACAGAATCAACTTTTGCGCCGACTCTAAAAGAAACCTGCTGCTTCTGAATAACTTTATCGCGGCAGCCGGCAAGCTTCCCTGCGCCTCCGATGTCGAGCGCATTATCGAGAGACAGCCTGAAATACTGCGCACCCTGCCGAACTTCTACCCCATTCAGGTTTACAGCGGATGCCCTCAGAAATGCGCGATTTGCCCCTACCCTTCAGTTACTGACGTACAGGGACGCAAAGATTTTATGGACATTAGCCGCTTTACGGAACTACTCGATAAAATCGCCGCCTTTTCAGGAGACGCCGTTATTGACCTTTCCCTTTGGGGCGAATTAAGCCTTCACCCGCAGAAAATGGAACTGATAGAAGCGGCTGTTTCAAGAAACTGCCTAGCGTTGGTTATCGAAACGTCGGGGCTTGGCTGGACAGAAGCGGAAATTGAAAAATGCCTTGAGCTTTCAAAAGATTATGAAAAAAGAAAGAACCCTCTCGCTCCCCTTTCATGGATTGTCTCTCTTGATACCGCCGACCCGCATCATTATAAAGAAGTGCACGGCGGCGGATTCGGCGAAGCGTCCGACTGCGTGAAAAAGCTTTTTTCTCTATTTCCCAAAGATTGTTATGTGCAAGCAGTCAGGCTCAAGGGCTTTGAAGACGACACTGAAAAGTTCTACCGTTACTGGAAAGAGGCGGCTCCTTCCGAAAAAAACATTATTATTCAGAAGTACGACGATTTTTGCGGCGCTTTGGAAAAGAAACAGGCTTCGGATATATCTCCCGTTATACGCCAGCCATGCTGGCATATTATGCGGGATATGCCTGTTTTAATTAACGGCTCTGTCCCATTATGCAGAGAAGACCTTACCGTATTAAAAGACGGTGAAAAAAACAAAATACTCGGCAATGTATTTACAGATTCTCTTGAAAGTATCTGGCAAAACGGAATGCCGCATTATATTGAACACTGCAAAAAAAATTACCCTAAACTTTGCTCGGAGTGCGATGAATACTATACCTACAACTTTTAATGAAAAAATAACGCGCTATACCGCTGTAGGCGGGAAAGAGCGTATTGCTTCAACAGGTATTTCCGCCGTAATACTGAACTGCCCGGGACTGCCTCGCAGATCGTTACTTCAGGAAATTGAGAAAACCGGATTTGACAATGTAATTTCAGTTGAATCCAGCGCGCCTCATTACGATATCGAAGAATTGTCGGGGCGGTTTCCGTTTGTGCGCTTTATCCTGCCTGAAAAAGAAATAAACCTCGGGGAACAGATAAATCTCGCTGCCTGCGAAGTTGAAAGCCCGCTTTTCTTTGTCCTGCGCAGCGACATGAAAATTGTCGCCGGAGGAACAGCGAGGAGAATGGCTGAACGTTTATTTTTTAATCAGGAAGAAGCGGATATGTCGGCCGGGACGCCTAATCATGAAATATGTTTTACAAGGCTTTGTACCGTCCCTGTAATTATGAATTCAAATTATGAAGTACTGCCTTCTTTATCCGCTCCCATGACTCACCGTAAAAAAATAAAAACTGTTTTAATGGAACCGGCGGCAGACGGCGATTTAAGCCTTTATCCGTTTGACGGAATTGGAATATACGACCGTCAGCGTTTTATTCAATTAGGCGGTTACGATATAACAATTAACAAAACGCATTGGCAGTTAATGGATTTCGGCTTCCGTGTATTTTTGTGGGGAGAAGAAATTGCTTTAAACTCGCATTATAAAGTTTCCTATGAAAGTGAATTGCCGTCGGAAGACTTTACGCCGGAAGACAGTTACAGAAGATTCTATCTCAGAAATATTGCCCCTGTCTTCCGCAGAGATTACGCTTATTTGCCTTTTTACAAGTTTCTGTCATTTTTATACAAATCGGAAGATGATTTTTTTTCAGCATGGGAAGAATTCCGGCAAAGCAGAAAATGGGTCAGGAAAAACAAATACAGGTGGAAATTCGACGCTAGAGGCGTAACCGGAAAGTGGGACAATTTACTAAAGAATGGAGAATAAATTGACGGGAATTGTACTGCAGGCACGCCTTGATTCCAGCCGGCTTCCCGAAAAAGCCATGCTTCTCCTTGACGGGAAACCGCTAATATACCGTGTAATGGAAGCGTTAAACAATGTTCCCGCTGATTTAAGAATTCTTGCTTGTACGGAAGATTCTATTTCAGCGTTTACTCCGTTGGCGGAAGAAGCCGGTTTTCATATATTCGCCGGTCCAAAAGATGATGTTCT
Organism: Treponema sp.; assembly: GCA_031281555.1. Lineage (GTDB taxonomy): Bacteria > Spirochaetota > Spirochaetia > Treponematales > Breznakiellaceae > WQXQ01. The sequence goes on from JAITFK010000088.1 coordinate 5,056, forward strand.
TGAACGCTTTTGTAGAGTAATCAATCATTTTTCATTAAAGCGTGTTATAAGGGCGACAGGCGATAATCCCTTTGCCTTTGCCGATGCCGCTTTAGCAATTAACGCTGAAGGCGCGGCGATAAACGCGGATTATTCCGGTTACTCAGGACTTCCCCACGGCGCCGGAGTCGAGGCAATCTCGGCGGATGCCTTGCTGCGCGCCGGAAAAGAAGCAACCTTGCCTTATGACCGCGAGCATGTCTGCCCTTATTTATACACACACCCTGAATTGTTCAGCCTTCACCGCCCTCTTGCGCCTCTGCGATGGCAGGGTTCAAAAATACGTCTCACTGTAGATACTAAGGAAGATTTTATTAACGCAAAAGAGCTCTACTCCGCGCTTAATATTGAAAAATTCCGTCATTACGGTTATGCTATAATTAGTACATATTATTCTATTAAAAGTTCTTATGAAACTTGCACCCGGAGGTAATTTTTTATGGATGAAAACAGGATTATTATTATTGTTCCGTCATTTGAGCCAAGGCGCGGCGGAGGACATCTTACCAGGTGCATGAAACTTGCGGCGGATTTACGCGGCAGGGGAAAACAGGCTGTTCTTTTTATTTCTTCACAATCTGATCCCAGCCTTTTTTTTCAATCTTTGAATCTTAATCCGCAATGGCGCATAACGGAAACTGATTTACAGCAAATCGTTCCTGATACGGTTGAATTTATCATTATAGATCGTTTTCAAACATCGCAGGATGAACTTTTAAACTGGAAGAAAATCGCGCCCGTTATCGGTATTGACGAAGGCGGCGGCCACAGGGACAAATTTGATTTCTTAATTGATGTCTTAGCGCCCAAAAATTTCCATAAACCTTCAGCAAATATCACTTCTTCCTCCCTTTTAAAATTTCCCAAGCGTCCGCTTTCGGTAAAACTAAGCGCTGAAAAAAAAATAAAAATTCTTGTAAGTTTCGGACACGAAGACCCGACAGGACTTGGTGATACTGTCGCTTACAATCTTTCCTGTCAAAACAAAAACGGAAATTTGGATATAGCGCTGTTAAAAGGCGTTCTTCATACTTCAAATTTTTCTTTAAAAAATGTACGTATCATTGACGCAATTCCCAATCTCGCGGAACATCTCGGCGAATATGATATTGTCGTTACCCACTACGGTATTACAGCGTACGAAGCTTTATACGCGAAAACAGCGATTCTCCTTGTAAACCCGACAGAGTATCACGAAAAACTCGCAAAAGCGGCAGGTTTTTTTACAGCAAAAAACCTTCCGAAAATTAATCAATCTTTTTTAAGAAAACTTAAAAATCACTGCGCCAAACAGGCGGTTAAACTTGAAATTGGCAAAGAAAACAAAAATCTCGCGGATTTGATTGACGAATTTTCTCCGAAGGCAAACCGAAGCTGTCCTGTATGCGGCGGAGAGCCTTCTGAAACCAGCATCGCGCGTTTCCCCGAAAGCACATACCGCAGATGTAAAAAGTGCGGCGTAATCTACAAAGACAGAATTAAATCTCTGCCGTTAAATTATGATCAGGAATACTTTTTTGAAAACTATAAAAAGCAATACGGAAAAACATACCTTGAGGATTTTCCCAACCTTACCGCAATGGCAAAACGCCGGCTTAAAAAAATTAAATCATTAATGCCTGTTACGCAAAATGATTCCCTTTTGGAAATCGGGTGCGCCTATGGTCCGTTCCTCGCGGCCGCAAAAGAAAAAGGGTTTTCTCCCTGCGGCATTGAGCCCGCGCGGGAGGCTGTCCGTCATGTGCAGAAAAAACTGCGGCTCACGGTAGTGCACGGGGCTTTTCCCAACACATGGTTCCCGGTTCCTACCTCACAATCGGGCCAATATGAGGTTGTTACTTTATGGTATGTCATCGAACATTTTGAAGACTGTTTAAAAGCTTTATCTGAAATAGGAAAAGTACTTGAAACAGACGGCATCCTTGCTTTTTCAACTCCTTCTTTTTCAGGTATCTCAGGGCGTTCCTCTCTTTACAAATTCCTAGAAAAAAATCCTGCGGATCACTTTACAATATGGTCGCCTAAAATGTGCAAAAAAGCGCTTTCGCTTGCTGGGTTCAAAGTAAAAAAAATAGTAATTAGCGGCCACCACCCCGAACGTTTTCGGTTTTTTGGGATACTCGCCGGCAGCAAAATAAGTCCGTTTTATTGGATTCTTTTCCTGATAAGTAAAATATTCCGGCTTGGAGATACTTTCGAGGTTTACGCTGTTAAAAAACATTAGCGGGCATAGCCGTAAACTAATATTTTTTATAAGTATTTTTCTGTTGAAACATACCCATTCCATATTCACGAATAATCATTTATAAAAAAATATGAAAGGAAAAATTATTATCCTCGGCGCCGGCGTTATGCAGGGGCCGGTAATCAAAATAGCGAAGGAACTTGGATATTTCACCATTGTTCTTGACGGCAGCTTGCATGCTCCCTGCATTTCAATGGCTGATCAATTTGAACAGATAGACCTTAAAAACAAAGAAGAAATTGAGACCTTTGCGCGATTCACGCAAAACTCAGCGGAACGTTTGGGAATAATGACCGCCGGAACGGATTTTTCCGCCAGTGTGGCATGGGTCGCGGAAAAACTCGGTTTACCGGGTATTCCTTACGAAGCTGCTCTTAACGCTTCGGACAAATCACGAATGCGCACCTGTTTTAAAAAGGCGAACCTGCCTTCTCCCGATTTTATAACAATAACTCGCGAATATGACATAAATTCTGTCAACCTGCCCTTCCCTCTTGTAATAAAGCCTGTTGACAACATGGGGAGCCGAGGCTGCCGCCGTGCGGACAATATCGAAGATTTCCGCGAAGCTGTAAAAGCCGCGCTTGGATTTTCACGATCAGGCCGCGCTATTGTCGAAAGTTTCATGGACGGCCCTGAATTTTCCGTAGACGCAATTGTCTGGCAAAGTGAAATAACAATCTGCGGACTTGCGGACAGGCATATTTTTTTTCCGCCGTATTTTATCGAAATGGGACATACTATGCCTACAGTCATCGAAAAAGAAAAACAAGCCTCCATGCTGGAAACTTTTTGCGCCGGAATCCGCGCACTGGGGCTTGCCGGAAAGGAAAATGTAGGAGCCGCAAAGGGAGACATCAAATTTACCGAAAACGGCCCCATGATCGGAGAAATAGCCGCCCGTCTTTCCGGCGGTTATATGTCAGGCTGGACATATCCGTATTCGTCCGGCGCTTTGCCAATTAAGGGAGCGATCCTTGCCGCAATGGGGCAAAAACCTGAAGGGCTTGTTCCGATAAAGAATTGGACATGCGCGGAACGCGCTTTTATTTCAATTCCTGGAACGGTTAAAGAAATTTACGGTATAGAACAAGCGCAGGAACAAAAGCATGTAAACGATGTTTTTCTGCGTATTAAAGAAGGAGACAAGGTTTCTTTCCCGGAAAATAACGTAACTAAATGCGGCAACATAATCGCCGCCGCTCAGGACAGAGTAACGGCAACCGGTGCGGCGGAAATCGCGGCGCGTTCAATCTTTATCAGGCTTGAGCCATCAGACTCAAAAACAGGGGAATTTTTGTCAATAACTACCGCCTTCCCGCCGGACGCTTTTCAATTAACTGATGAAATAAAGACTTCTCTTTCGCATATCCCCGACTTCCCCACTCCCAGTTCTACGCACCCAACTCTCTATATTTATCCGTTTCCGGCATTTACTTCTTCCGGTATAAAAGATTACATGGGCAGATCTGTCGAGGAATGTCTTGAAGCGGTCAGGAAATTGACAGGTTTTTCCCTTCCGATGTCCGAAAAAAATGCCGAAAATGAAATAGTACTGGGACGCTCCTTCTGGACTGCCTTCATTCGCGGTTCATATCAGGGAGCGGTTTATCACATTGACACTTTGGGAGCCGTGCGTAATTGAATAAGAAAAACAACTATACAAAATCCCCATTTCCCCATGTATTAAAATTTTTAACTTTAATCTGCCTGTTTTTCACTGTTCTTTCATTGTTACCCGCTCTTTCACTGGATGAAACACTTAACGCTTTGTCAGCAATTTCACAAAACGAACCGGCGCAATTCCGCTGGGATCCGTTATTCAGAGACGGCATAATAAACTTGGGCGACCATTACGGAGCTTTTTCAATAGCCGCCGGTGAAGGGGAAACAGGATATTTATTATTCGATAACCTGGAACTCCTGAATGTTCCCCTCCCGTACAGCGATAACGGAAAGCTGATTTTTCCGGATACTTTTGTAGGAACGTTAAAAAATACCTTCACGCGGCTTCATGGAAATGACATTTCACGTTTCAGAGTTGCAACAATTATCATCGATCCCGGACACGGAGGAAAAGATTCAGGCGCTGTAGGAAATATTACGCTAAACGGTAAAAAAACTGAAATTTTTGAAAAGGATATAGTCTTAAAAGTCGGACTCGAGCTAAAAAAACTCCTTAATGAGACATATCCCGGTAAAAGAATATTAATGACAAGAGATACCGATGTATACCTTACCCTTGATCAACGCGCAGATATGGCAAACGCGGTTACTGTAAAGGATAATGAGGCTGTCATTTTTATTTCAATTCATGCCAACTGGGGGGCTAATCCAAACGCCCGCGGTTACGAAGTATGGCATATAACTTCCGGTTACAAGCGCACCCTGATTAAACCTTCCGAACATAGTTATTCCGCGGATATTACCGCAATATTGAATGCCATGCTGGAAGAAGAATATACAACAGAGAGTATCTTTTTGGCTGATTCTATCCTTCATGGGCTTAATCAAACTTTCGGCAGCGCTATTCCTTCCAGAGGCCGAAAGGCTAATGACTGGTTTGTTGTCAGAAACAGCCGGATGCCCGCTGTCCTTGTGGAACTGGGTTTTGTCTCCAACCCGCAGGACGCAGCATTTATGACAAGCCAGGACGGCTTGCAAAAATATACCCGCTCATTGTACAATGGAATAACTAATTTCATTGGTATTTTTGAACATTAATGAGTGCTTTTCTTTACACAATAATCAGAGCAATCGCTTATTTCCTGTCGTCCACTGTCAGACGTCGTCTTGTATTAATTGGCGTTTTGGCTATTTTCACATTATCAGAATTTTTAATTTTTGGTCTTGCGCGAAGAACCTTTGTATTTTATACTATAGACACTGGAGTTATTGTTGTTGAAGATCGGATGTTAAAATCTTCCAATTCGAGGGAAGGGGATATAATCCGGTATACGGAAGAGACGCTTTTAGGGCCTGTTTCCCCTGAATTGCTGCCTCTTTTCCCCAAAGAAACAAGGCTTAAGTCACTTTTATACAGAAACGGGGTAGTTTATGCCGATTTTTCGGAGGATGCTTTATTTACGCCTTCAGAAAGCGGAAATACACTTCATAACTTCAAAACCCTGCATACGGGTATTTTAAGGAATTTTTCATACGTAAAGGAGGTGAGGTTTTTTATTGAAGGCAATGCTGTTTACGTTGAAGAGTTAAAGGACGGAGGGGTTTAGTTTCCGCGACGGTTTTCCTAATCTATTCCGGAAACTCGAAAAAGTATGAATTTAATGTTTTACAGTTGACAAAACATTAAAAAATAAATAAAATTAGTATAGACTAAAAATTTAGGAAGAAGTGTTTAAAAGGAGTTGTGCATGAAAAAAATGCTCATTCTTGTCGTAATTGCGATGTTAGCGGGTCCGCTATTTTCTGAGGAAGCTATTCTTATAGATTTCTCCGAGTTAAAAGCGGATATTCACGTTAGGGTAACGGATAATGATACTGACAATACCCCGAATCAGAACCGTCGGACAATGATGGATTATTCCCATGTAGCAGGCGGTAGTTTTACCACTCAGCAAAAAGCTATCATGAAAACTTCACTTGCTATCGAAAACTGGGAAGTATTGCTGGCGTCTTCGTCCAGAACCGTAGAAAATGTTAGCTTGAGTTATACCAAAGAAGCGCCATCCAAGCAATTTGGTACTGTAATGGGTGTCAGGATACGTTTCCCGATAGAACCATTTAACTCATGGGCAATAATCAAACCGCCCTTTGAAATCCCTGCTTTTGAGCCTCAAGCTACAGTCGGCGATGATGGTTCTATTCAACCGTCAGGGGATGGTGTCACAGGTCCCAGCCGCTTTGAAGCGCCTGCCGGGGAAAACGGAAAAGTTGATAAAACAAAAGGTGCATACGGCGTCATAAAAAATGTCGGTCCAATCAAGTCTGTAGCAGTTAATGTTTATGGGCTTAATTTCCCCCATGGGCTTTCAACGATTCTTATTGACAGTCAGGGAAATCAAAGAACCATATTTATGGGTTATCTACAATTTGACGGATGGGGAGAACTTGTCTGGAATAATCCTGCGTATGTTCAGGATGTTAGAAATCGCGATATAAGACTTTATCCTCTTTATCCGACTTCAACTCCGTTTGTAAAGTTTGGTGGATTCTTGATTCAACGCGATGCAGCCAGAACTGGAGGAGATTTTGTGACATACTTTAAAGATGTAAAACTTATCTACGACTTGGCAGTTCTTGATCAAGATAGTGATATAGATGATGAAGCTCTTTGGCATATTATTCTGGATCGTGAAACAGCCCGTAAGACATGGGAAATGGAACAGTTCGGACAGATGCAAATTCTCCGTTATCTTGAACAGGCAAAACAGGCCAGTGAACCGCCGTTTGGCAGCTCTGAAAGAGGAGAACAGCAACAACAGCAATAGATAGGTGTTCGGCAAGCGGTTTCCTTTACCGAATACAAGCTGCCTGAAGACTGCATTTTATGATACGGCGCCAATTTATGATGAGCGTATCTTAATGCGGATTTTCAGGCAGTTTTTTTATATATATAAAAACAATGATAAAAACTAATTTTAATAATACCAGCAAATTCTCGCCTAGCATCGTTGAATCAACAGAGCAGTCAACAATAGCTTTTCTTCCTGAAAAGAATTTCTATAAAATCGAATATGAAAAATATGAAAAATCCCGTCAGTTGATTGTCAATGACATAAAAGAGCGAATTGAACAGATTCTGCTGCCTCTTAATTCAAATGCTGTTGTAAGCGCACGCATTAAGAATTTTGAAAGTTTTTTTTTCAAACATATTAGGCTTTTAAAAGCCGGTGACAATACTCCTAAAATTACAGACCTGTTGGGAATACGAATTATATGCCCTTTTATTGAGGATATTAGCGCTGCCGAACAATTGATAAATAAAAATTTTAAAGTTAAAGAGAAAGAAAAAAAAGGCCATGCCACTTTTAAAGAATTCGGTTATGAATCCACCCATATTTTAATTAAAATACCGGATGAAATTACTGAAGAACGCGGAGAGGCGGGAATAGACATCGTGGAAATTCAAATACGCACCATTTTACAGGATGCATGGGCGGAAGTTGAGCATGAACTTGTTTACAAAGCTGAATTCAGTCCCTTTGACGAACCGATGAAACGTAAACTGGCGGCTGTTAACGCAAGTCTTTCTCTTGCCGATATAATTTTTCAGGAGATTAGAAGTTATCAAAGAAAATACAGCAAAGAAATGGATAAAAGACGCGAAAGTTTCTTTCAAAAGATCGAAGAATCAACTGATAAGCTGCTTTTCTCGGAAGAACAAAATGAAAAAATCGGTATCCCTGATATCAGTAATATAAATAATATTTCCGTATACAGTGAAAACGCTTCCATTGACGATCTTCTTGTTAACGCGTTATCCGCTCATAACCAGAACCGGTTTAACGACGCGATAAACCAATACAGCAAAATACTTGAATTAAAACCGGATAACACTATCTGTTCATTAATTTATAAACACCGCGGAATGGCCAATTTTGCCTGTTCCTGTTACAACGAAGCAATTGATGATTTCAATAACGCTTTTGCTCTTGATAACAAGTCATATAAAGCAGTCTATTACAGGGGAGTCGTTCATTCCGTATTAAAGATTTTTTCATCAGCGATAGACGATTATACCTTATCCCTTTCTATAAACCCATACCAGTCTTTCTGTCTTTTCAGACGCGCACAGGCTTATTACCATATAGGAGATTATCCTCAAGCGTTATCTGACTGCGAAAATTCCCTTGCATTGGAGCCGGGAAACAAATCGGCAGTTAAGTTCAGGGATTTGCTGCATGAAAAGTTAAAAATGTAATTTGGCTTGTCTTGATAAAGAAAAATATGTATAATAAAAAAAGAATCTTGAATAGGCCGAGTAGCTCAGTGGATAGAGCATCTGCCTTCTAAGCAGATGGTCGGGAGTCCGATTCTCTCCTCGGTCAAAATTGAATTATTGAATTAAAATAAAATTTCCCTTTCATTTACCTGATTCCGCGTATGAAGCGAATGTTTCTAAGTAATTATTTTACGAATATTATCTGATAATTACATGCTCAAAAAGATTTTTTTATATATTCAACCCATATTTCATAATAACCCTCATAAACCGTACTGGCGTCAACCGATAATTGCAATTTATTATCATATATCTGGACACATGATGTATATACCACGGATTGATTTTTACCGCTGGATGCCCCTAGTTGAACATATAGATCTGCTGATATTTTTATAGAACCGCCGCAATCTATAATGGTAGTAACATCGTCAAGCAGATTTATTATACTA
>JAITFK010000123.1 GCA_031281555.1 Treponema sp.
GCTTCAAGATTTACAATGAATATCATTCCAAGATGTACAGGATCAACGCCGTAAGCATAGCCAAGCGGAACAATTAACGGAAGGAAAACCAGTATTGCCGAAAATATGTCCATTAAGCAGCCAAGCACAAGCAAGGCGAGATTCAACAACAGCAGAAAGACAAATTTGGAACTAACGGTATTCTGCATCCAAAGGGCAAAATTCTCAGGTACGCCGGAATCAACAAACGCATAGGATAGAGCTTTCGCTATTGCCAGAATCGCAAGTATCCCGCCTGTTATCGGGGCCGCTTTTTGGAAAACTTTAAAAATATCGCGGACAGCAATATCTTTATTGATAAAAACTTCTACAACTACCACATATATTACAGACAGGGCGCTTACCTCCACAAGCGTGAGGCGTCCGCTGAAATAACCCAAAACCAGTATTACGGGCATCAAAATTTCAAAAAACGATTCTTTAAGCGAAAGCAGCGCTTCTTTTGAGTTAAAAGGCTCCGTTGATATTTTCACTTTTGCGGATAACACAAAACCTGTGATAATCATTGCACCGACTAGTATTATTCCCGGAAAAAGCGCTCCCAGAAAATAATGAATTATGCTGTATTTTACCGGTATGTTCATAAAGTGAAGTATTGTGTTGGTTGTAGAAGCCACAAGTATAATAGGAAGGCTGGGCGGAAACATTAAACCAATTCCCCCAACAGACGTTAGCAGTCCAATGGAAAACTTTTCCGTATACTTATTTTCGCTGAGTATTGTATAGAGTATTCCTCCAAGCGCAAGGATAGTAACCCCTGACGCCCCCGTGAACGAAGTAAAAAACGCGCAAATAATAATTGTAGCAATTATCATGCCTCCGGGCAGCCAGCTAAAAAGCGCTTTGAAAGTACGTACAAGCCGTTCTCCCGCCTTGCTTTCCGAAAGGAAAAAACCTGTTACCGTAAAAAGAGGAATGGCAATAATATCCAATTCCGTCAATGCAGAATAAATCTGAATAGAAGCCGCGTCCGGTTCGCGTCCCGCAGCCTGAAGTATTACCAAGGCAATTCCGCCCATTGCCGAAAAAAGCGGCATTCCCAAAAACGCCGCCAGTATCAGAAAAATAATAGCCGGAACGCGCAATAAATAAGTTATGTCATATAGAAAATTTACCCATGAATAAAAAGGCTCAGGCGGCTCAAAACCCCAGATAATCTTGGCAACTGCGGGAAGAGCGGCGGCGGTACCGATTACCATCGCAAGAAAAGCAAGCAGCCTCTCCTTTCCTTTAAGTTTCAGGCAAAAACGGACTGCTATTACAAAATAACCAAGCGGCATTACAACGGCAATAATCCGATCAGGCACATAACCTACATATTTTCCCATTAGTCCGTATTTAATAAAAGAGACGCAGTTCCATTTTAGTATGGTAAGCAGAAAAACAGAAATCAGCGTAACCGATATTAAAAGAATCCTTTTTACTTTTTCACTTTTAATAAATTGAACTGCGGTAATTGAAATATGTTCCCCATGCTTTGCGGTAAGCATAGCTGTAAAAAACCCTGAAACCAAAAAAAGATGGGTTATTATCGCTCTGGAATCAGGAATTGTTAAATTAAACTGATGCAGTAAAAGCTCAATTAACGGTATCAAGGCAAGAAGAGACAGCGAACAAAAACATATCGCTTTTTCCAGCACAGTTAATTTTAACGACAACTTAAACGTCTGCGGTATTTTGTCCATTTAATTGCGCCTGTTTCTGTATCTTTCGAGTATTTGATTCATCTGGTTATACAAATTACGGTCAATTAAGTTTCCAAAAAGCATGGGTATGGCTTTTTCCACTTCTGTGCGCCATAAATCCTGCTGTGAAGAATTTGGTTTGTTCAATTTAAGCCCGTCCCTGCTCATGATTGTGACTGCATTAGCCGAAGTCTTTGCCATTGTTATTTCAAAATCCGAAACCAAACGCTGCGTAACCTTTAATAATTCACGCTGCCTGTCCGCGCTCAATTTATTCCATGTTACACGATTCATAACAATCGCGCCCATAACAGGAGCAATCGGCATATCCATCATATTAGAAAGACTTCTGTGCAATCCAAGAGGAGCCAACGCTTCAGGGATAAGATAAAATGAATTAATAACATTATTCGCAAGCTTTGTACCGGTATCTATGTAATCGACTTCCACTAAATTAAATCCCATTGTTCTGAATACGGTATTTAAGTCCCTTAAATCAGGACTGGTTCCAAACTTCTGCCTGCGTAAATCGTCTGGCGTTACTACATAATCTTTTGAAAATACATATACCCATCCGCCCTTTGACCATGAAATGATAACGAATTTATTGGCTTTGTTAACTTGATCATCAAGAACAGGCAATACGTCTTTCAATACAGCGTCAAGTTCCGCGTTATTCTTGATTATAAACGGAATGCTAAGCGTCATAACGGGAGGGCAAATTTCAGAAAGCACCGCGGATGTAAAAACTGCCGCCTGAATGTTATCTGAATTAAGAGAAGAAAGCATTTTTCCTTCGCCGCCTTCCAGTCCGTCATGAATGACACGTAACCGTACCTGATTGTCCGTTACGCGCGACCATTCACCCGATATGCGATCAAGCAGACGCCCCCAGTCGGAATTTCTCGGCAGGGGGGACGCAAGACGCACCTCAATAACTTCCTGCGCTCTGCCTCCGCGCTGGGAAAAAACCTGATTAGTTATAAAAAAAAGCGTAAAAACTACAAGGGTTAAAAATGCTATGCCTTTTTTCATGCTGTACTCCTTTTATGCAATTATATCAGTAATCTTCCGGATAGTATTCTTCCGGAAAGTAATTATCCAGATAGTAATCATCCGGCATGGGAATAAATGAAAAGAAATTATAGGCATTGTCGAGAAGCCACCTCGCTTTCTTCTGATTGATAATAGTCATCAATCTTACAGAAGGATCGGCGTTTGGATCAACAGCCAGAGCTTTTTCCAGACATTCCGTGAATGTATCGTAATCCTGCGCGGGAACGCTGATTGACTGAGCGTAGGAAATGTACGCGCTTGTAGAATTACCGTTTGTTTTTTCCAGCGCCCTTCTAAAATGGCGTTGCGCTTTTTCCTTGTCTCCTCCCATCATTTCAGGCAGTGATGAATAAAAAATAATAAAAAATTCATCAAGAGAAGCGCCGCCGTAATCGGGATCAAGCTCATAAGCTCTCTGTATCATCGCGGTCCAGTTTGGTATGTTGCCGCTTAGCTCAAAATCAAACACATCAATTGAATAGGCGGCCATCCCGCCCGCGACTGCCCAGTATAAAAGACCCGCGTCTTCTTTTTTGCATTTTTGCAGTATGGGCTCGAGACTTCCATCGGTAACCGAAGCCTTTCTGAATCCGTTGAATTTTGAATCAAGCGCGTCGTAAAGAATCTCATGTCCGCGTAAATACAATTTTTTTGCCCTGTCCATTTCCGCTTCGCGTTCCTGCCATTTATCGGAAGGGAGCATTTCAGCCGGGCCGTGAACATAAGCGTTTGAATACATAACAAAAAGAGAACCCGTTGTAACCATTAGTCCATGATGTCCCGGATTCACAGAAAGAAGAGCTTCATACATTTTTATCGCAAAAGGAAGGGCGTCTCCCACAAGCTTTGGATCAGAATCGGAGGTAAAAACATCGGAACTGCCCGACCCTGTCAGCGCGTTGGATACCGCGTTTATCGCCAGTTTATTAATTGAGCAGGAAGA
>JAITFK010000144.1 GCA_031281555.1 Treponema sp.
ATTATTGCGGAGGTGTTACACCCGTTCCCTTTCCGAACACGGAAGTTAAGCCCTCTCGCGCCGATGATACTACCTCTCTAAGGGGTGGGAAAGTAGGTAGTCGCCGGGCTTTTTTATTCATTTACACCCGTTCCCCGCCAAATGATTGCACGTGCAAGCGTGCGGATGATTATACGTAGCATGGCGTAGCGCTAAAAAAGGCTGTAATTAACGTTTAAAGCGCGAAAGCTTAACTTTCGCGGCGCGCGCTCCGAACACGGAAGTTTCGTAAACGAAGTTTACGCGCCCTCTCGCGCCGATCTTAAACCGAGCCTGCAAGGCGTCGAACCGGAGGTTCGCGGTTCCCCTCTTTATGATACTGCCTCTCTAAGGGGTGCCCGGGAAAGCGCCGCGTGGAGCGGCGTGGATGACCGTATGCGGCATGGCAAGGCGTGCAATATTGCCCAAGTATAAGGATAAAAGCGCGGCAGCTTTAGCTGGCGTAGTACGCCGGAAAGTAGGTAGTCGCCGAGCTTTTTTTATTCGTATTGAGGGGTTTAATACCCCGCCATTCATGGCGGTTAAAAGGATTAAACCCCGAATATAAATACCTTATGAGAACAACATATCCCGTCCCTTTAGGGCGGGGTTGTTGATTCTTTTCATTCGCAAAAAACAGACTTATTTTACTGTTTTTCCTAAAAAAACACATAAAAAAAGGTACATTTATTTGCAAATCAAGTTTTATTTTCTTAAAATTATGTTAGGGGGGGTATTGTTATAGGAGAAGAAGAATAATGAAACGGCTCTTTTTAGGCCTTATTTATACAACACTGATAATAATACCCGTAATGGCGCAATCAAGACTTGGTGATTATACAATGCGCGGAGTAGCCAGTCAGGTAATGGATAATGAAGGACTTGTAGGAGCTCATCCAAGCCTCCCTCTTAATTCTAAAGCAAAAATAACAAACCCGCAAAACGGTAAGGAAATTGAAATAACAATTATTGGTCGTATTGAACCGTCTCTAAACCGTATTTTAGACCTTTCTCCCGCAGCATTTCAGGCATTAGGCTTAAGTCCGGGTGGAAATATTATACTTACTGTAAGTGCGCCGACGGCTGTCGCACGGCAAACGCCGAAGCAGGAAGAGCAGATTGTTGATCTTGTAAGACCAAGTCAGGTGGCACAGGAAGAAAAACAACCTGAAGTAGTTGCTCAGGCAAGTACCGGCAGTAAATCTCAGAGTGAAGACGTACGAACTTCTGCGCCGGGATCTTCAGTAGAGCAAAATCCGTTGTATAATTTTGCCGCTATTTTTGGTGATAAAGATAATAACTCAACAGAATTTCTTGCATGGCTTTTAGCTATGACTTATGACGCAAGAGAAGCCAGAGAAGCTCGTGAAGAACGAGAAGCCAGAGAAGCAAGGGAGAGTAGAGAAGTAAGAGAAGCGCGGGAGGCTAGAGAAGCTCGTGAAGCCAGAGAGGCACGGGAGGCAAGAGAAGCCCGCGAAGCCAGGGAAACGCGTGAAGAGCGAGAAGCCAGAGAAGCAAGGGAGAATAGAGAAGTAAGAGAAGCTCGGGAAGTAAGAGAAGCCCGTGAAGCCAGAGAAGCGCGGGAAACAAGAGAAGCCCGTGAAGCCAGAGAGATACGGGAAGCAAGAGAAATACGGGAGGCTGCTATACCTTCTGTGAATAGCAGGACTCAGCCTGCTATTAATCAACCAAATGACTCCCCTCGTAAATCTGTATTGAATAGCCTGTCTGAAACATCAGGTTTACAGCCTGTTGGTTCTGAATTCAGAGTTTCATCAAATCAATCGCAGCCTGTTCAAAATAATCAACCTGCCAAAGACCAAAGCGTTTCTGTTGGTAATACCTCTCCTTTATCCGGTAAACCTTCTTCTGTAGTACCGGAGGTACAGATAATTCCGGGTCTTCCTGATGTAAATTCCGGTAAAACTTACCGTTTACAGGTAGGCGCTTTTTCTAGTATAGAAGCCGCATTCAAGACGGCTGTACTTATAGATGCATCAGGTTTTAAGGTTGAGCAGGAAATTTCAGGCTCATTTATCCGGGTTTTGGCTACCGGTATTACCGCCGCTGATGTATATACTGCTTCAATAAAGCTTGGTTCTCTTGGTTTTACGCAAATTTGGGTCAGAGAGTAATTCTATACTTGTAAAGACTGTTTTTTGGTGATACACTGATTTAATAAGGGGGACTTAATGGCCAGTCAATTAGTTACATTCCAGCTTGGGGAAGAACTCTACGGCATTAATATAATGGATGTTAAAGAGATTGTCCGAGTACAGACAATCCGGGGAATTCCCAATGCGCCTATATATGTAGAAGGAATATTCAACCTCAGAAGCGAGATAATTCCGATTATTAACCTTCACAAGCGGTTCCATATCAAAAAGCTGGTTACTTCTGAAGAAGATGAATTGTTATCAGGGTTCATTATCCTTGATATAGACGGGATGAAGCTGGGAATCATCATTGACCGTATTTCACGTGTAGTAACAATTGAAAAAGAAGAAATTCAGCCGCCGCCTCAGATGTTTTCCGGCATTGGCGCCGAATATATTCAAGGGGTTGTTCGCCAGGAAAACGGTTATCTGATCATTCTTGATATAAGGGATCTCTTTAATCCAAAAGAACTGCAAAAGATTGCCGAACTGCGAAAGTAGGCATTATTATTTGTTTCAAATTATCGGGGTTTGGAACAGTAACTTAAGATTTCGGGTAACGCATGAAAATTGAAGTTTATTCTCCCACTATCAGACGTAAGGAGATGGACGCGGTATTGACAGCGATGGTGGAAGAAAAAATCGGGCCCGGTGAAAGAAACAGACTTTTAATACAGACAGCAAAAGAACGGCTTGATTTTGATTTTGCCCTTGCTTTGCGCAGTCCTGCAGTTGCGCTGTATGCGGCGCTGAAGTCCCTGAATGTAAATCCGGGACAGGCAGTGGTTATTTCCGCTCTTTCGCCTGTTTTTTATCTGCAGGTAATCAATGATTTGCAGCTAACGCCTCTGTTCTGTGATGTGACATATGATAACCCGTGCATGAACCGTGAATTAATTGAAAATACAATAGCAAAAAAACCTGAAAATCTTGAGGTTTGCGCCGTTGTTCTGCACCATACTTTAGGTTTTGTTCCGGATGCAGCTTCTGTCGCGGAGTTGGGAATTCCTGTAATTGAAGATATTTCTCAAAGTTACGGATACTGGATAAAAACAGACGAAAAAAACGAACAGGAGAATAAATCAATATCGCCGGGTGAGGATACCAAGAACGGCAGTCCTTTAATTCACGGTGTTTTCTGCATTCTGGGGCTTGAAGAAAGGGATATGCTTACATCAGGCGGAGGAGCTCTTCTTTTTTCAATGAACAGGCGAGACAGCGCCGCTCTGCGGAATTTTTCGGGGATAGCTGATGAATATTGCCTTCCTGATATAAACGCCGCATTAGCTGTTGTTCAATTCAAGGAAGTTCAGCGTAATATAGAAAAAAGAAGTGAAATTTCCCGAATTTATGTTCAAGCAAGCCTTAGAACCAGGCATAAAAGATTTATTCAGATTGTAAAAAACACAGATAACTATTATTCATTTTCACTAATTCTTGAAACCGGGCTTAAAGATGTAATTGCGTACGCCAAAAAAAAAGATATTTTGCTGGAAAACGCGTTTGATAAAACCATTGCGGGCACGGGGCTTTGTGATAATTGCCCTGTGAGTAATTCTCTGGTGCTGCGGACTGTTCTTTTTCCCATGTATCCCAGACTTCGTTCACAGGATGTTGAACATATATCGCGCCTCATTATGACTCTTCCGTAAAAGGACAGCAAAATGGAAAAAAGCGCCTGCTTATTTGTAAATCACCCCAAAAAAAACGCAGCTGCCTGCGCTGATATGATTCAGGCTGAACTAAAAAGACGCGGAATTAAAACAGAAGTTTTCTCTGTCGAAGGAAGACCTGAGAAACCACAATCCGGAAACTGGGATATTGCTTTTTCTCTTGGAGGCGACGGGACAGTACTGTATACTGCCCGCTGTCTTGCTTCCATGGGAGTGCCGATTCTGCCTGTAAATCTTGGATCATTGGGTTTTATCGCCGGAGTAAGCATTGACGGCTGGCTTGATGTTTACAACAAATGGGAAAAAGGCGAAATATCGCTGTCCCGCCGGTGTATGCTGGAAATTTCCGTAGTGCGTAATTCAAAGTCAGTATATAAATGTAATTGCCTTAATGATATGGTTATTTCCGCCAGCGGAATTGCCAAACTAATAAATCTTGATGTGTGTGTAAACTCAAACGCCGGCGCTGCCGCTCTTGGTTCTTACCGGTGCGACGGGCTTATAGTTTCAACCCCGACAGGCTCGACAGCGTATTCAATGGCTGCGGGAGGACCGATTCTGGAGCCTGAAATGGAAGCGATGATACTTAACCCAATTTGTCCGTTTACGCTCTCAAACAGACCGTTTGTGCTGCCGTCTCGGCAAACGCTTTCAGTAACAGTATCGAATTCTAAAAAAATGGGAGTTCTCCTTACTATTGACGGACAGGATACTTTTGTACTTGAACTCTCCGATAAAATATTTATCAGTCAGGCGAAAGAACAAGCGCTGTTGATTTATTCCGACAGGCATACATATTATTCCGCGCTGCAAAACAAGCTCTTCCACGGAGGCGACATTATTAACAACTCCGGTACAGAAAGCGCGTCCGGCGGCGCCGTTGCCGCAAGCATTGTTAAAAACGAAGGTAATGCCAATGCTTGAAGAGCTTTCTATCAGGAATTACGCGTTAATTGATTCTGTTACACTGTCTTTCCGTTCCGGGTTTAATGTTCTGTCAGGCGAGACAGGCGCCGGAAAATCAATCATTGTAGGATCTTTAAGTTTTCTGATGGGAGCCAAGGCGGAACCTGATGTCATACGTTCAGGCTGCGATGAAGCGGGAGTATCGGCGGTTATTTCCATAAACAAGAACAACAATGAAGTTACGGAATGGCTGAAAAACCGCGACATTGAATGTGATGAAGAAACCGTTATTGTACGGAGGAACATAAAAGTATCGGGACGTTCCTCAATTTATATTCAAAATATTCCCATAACAAAACAAAATTTGGAAGAGTTCATGGGTCTGTTATTCGATCTTCACGGGCAGCATAACCATGAATCCCTGCTTCACAGGGAAAACCACAGGCGCTATCTGGACAGGTTTGCGGGGATTGAAGACGAGGTTAAGGCTTTTTCCGGAACATTTGTTGAATTAACGGAAAAGCGTAAAACTCTGGAGGCGTCGTTAAAAAGCGACCGTGAAAGGGAAGAAAGGCTTGAGCTTTTAAGTTATGCGGTTGACGAAATAACAAAGGCAAATATTCATTCAGGTGAGATTCGCGAGCTGGAAAATGAGGCGCAGAAACTTTCTGATTTTGAAAAGCTGGCGACTTACATTCATACTGCGGCAGGCAGTATTTTTGACGGAGATCAAACGGTTTTAAGTCTTGCGCGCCGCGCGAAAAACGCCCTTGACAGCGCTTCTTCCGTGGATTCGTCATTAGGTGAAATAAACAGAAGGTTTGAGAATTTGTACTATGAAGCGGAGGATATTGCCGGTGAATTCCGCTCATACAGGGACAATTTGGCTTTTGATCCGCAGCGGCTGGAAGAAGTAAATGAACGGCTTGCGTTGTTAGGCAAACTAAAGAAAAAGTATGCAAAGAACGCGGAAATACAGGGCAGCGAAGAAGAAGCAATTCTTTCTTACATGACTCAGGCGGAAGCGGAAATGGAAGCTCTTTCGGGTGCGGAAGAAAACAGGGAAAAATTAAAAACGCAGATTACTGTAATTGAAAAAGACATTATCGCGAAGGCCTTAAGTTTGCGGCAAAAGAGGACAGACGCGGCGTTAATACTTGGTAAATTGATTACAGGCATACTCAGGAACCTTGGGATGCAGAACGCGAATTTTGAGGTAAATGTTGCTCCAAGGCAACAGGACGGCCAGGTATCATTCGGCCCCTGGGGAACGGAAAATGTTGATTTTCTTATTTCAGCCAATAAGGGCGAACCGCTCAAGGACCTCGCGAAGATTGCTTCGGGCGGCGAGCTTTCCAGGGTTATGCTGGCTATAAAAACCGCGCTTTTATCTGAGGCGCATGGAGAAACTCAAGGTGTCGAAACGCTTGTTTTTGACGAGATAGATACGGGTATCGGGGGTGAAGTTGCTGTTAAAGTCGGTGAATATTTAGCGCAAATTGGTAAAATTTTACAAATTTTTTGCGTTACACATCTAGCGAGTATCGCGGTAAGAGCCGATAATCATTTTAAGGTGGAAAAAAAAACGGAAGGCGGAAGAACCTATACAGGTATCGGGCCATTGAGCGCCGACGGCCGCCGAAAAGAAATTGCCAGAATGCTCGCCGGGGACGCGGGAGAAGCCGCGCTTGCCCATGCTGATGACCTGATATCAAAATACGGGAAACGGAGCGGCTAATGGCGAAAATTACCGACACAGAGAGAAACGCGTATCATGAGAAAGTAAGCACCTATGTGTCAATGACCAAGGCTCTGTTGAAAACCGAAAAAGATCTCCTGCTGGAATCCAGACATAATACCCCTGATGCTCCTCTTAAAAAAATTACCCTTGTTGATGAAATGATAAATCTGGCTTCAAACTATATGGCGGTAAACGGAATTTCGCAGGCTGTCCTGAAAGTAAAAAATGAAGCGTCCCTTGACGACGCGAGAAAATCGCTTTACAAGGCTGTTATGTACCTTGAAGAGGCAGTCAGCAATTATATTGACGCTCCCTTTTCAGATTATGAGGAAAAACTGACAGCTATAGAATCTTTTGATGAAAATCAGCGCTATCAGCTTGTAAGGAAATTCGGACTAGCGATAGACATGATTGAACACGCATACGGAGATAATTCAAAATGGAGATGGACATTTGTTGAACTGGAAGGCCGTTATGCTACAGTAACTAAAAATCTTCTGGATCTTCGTAATGTTATTGTAAACTCAAGCCCTCAATCCCCGTATTATGATTCTACTGTTTATCATCTTAGACTTGTAAAAAAACTTTTAACACAAGCTGCGGATCGTTACCGTGAAAAATATGAACTCTCCACAAGTCAGATGCAGGATTTTAAAATAGGGATTAATTTTCTCGGCGCTCTGAGGCGCATACACATTGTACTTGCCGAAAGCGAAGACGCTGAGACAATCAAGAAAAAATACGCTATATGGAAAGCAAAACTGGAGACAGATATAAAGAAGCAGGAAGAAGCAAAAAAAAGATTAGGATAGGAGATTCAACTTCTTTAAAGGAGTACTGTTCTCTTTTTCCTTTTCCGAACTTATCCAATATTCAATAAAATGGAAAATATCATAAGAACGGAATATATTCTTTTCCAAACTCAATAACAAACTGATTAAGCGCCTGCTAAAAATGTTACTTGTTGGACAGCCCTAAACGGAGATTCCTCTCCGATACCGCTGTTTCCAAGTCTTGTTGATTTTAGTAATTTTACGCATTAAAATTATAATATATATGGTAAAAAGACCTTTTTTCTTATTTTTTTTATTCATTTTGGCAATAGCCTGCCTTTCCGCCCAGAACGGTTTTTTACCGGCTGTTACTCAGATAAAGGTAGAATCCAGAAATAAGCTTTTAAGGCTTACATGGATAGATGCCCCTGATGCGCGCGGGCCTGTATATATTTTCAGGTCTGCCCGTCCTTTCGGCGGTTCCGTTCCCGCGAATATCAGGCCTGTAGTTGTGAGGTACGGGACGCAATACTATATAGACGACACAGACGGCATGGAAAATATTTATTATTTTATCGCGGCAAGCGATGTGTCGGGGCGGCGTTACGATATCATAATTCCGCAAATTAACAGTATCGTTGTAAACATTGCTTCTCCAGGCGAACCTGTTTATGTTTCTCCTTCCGTGACAGAAGAATGGAATACAGTAGGTATTTTTAATTTAAGAGCAAGAAATGACGGGGAGAGAGTGATTATCACATTCAACACAACTGACTCGCAAAAAAGAGCGGTTCTTTACAGAAGTATGCAGCCTGTAATTAAAAGTGATGATTTGCTTGGCGCGGTCGTAGTGCGCTCAGGTATACGCTCTCCGTTTACGGATATGCCGGCTTCGGAAACTGCATGGTATTACACGGTAATTTTTGAAGATGAAATTTCAAACGGTAATATCAATATAATGCCGGGAATAAACTCGACAACTTCAGCCGTTTTCGCTTATGGGGAAGAGACTGCATACAGTTTTTTACGCCCGGTACCCTTGCCGATTTTGACATTAAACGGTTTTAACACAGGTGTCTTTCTGCCGGAAACTTCGCGTAAGCTTCCCATGAGTAATGACGCAGTGGATATAGCGGGAAGCGTCCGCCCATTGCAAAAAGAACCCTTAGTATTGAAAACCCCGCGTGTTTTCGCGATTGATCTGGAAATTCCGGCAGGCGGCGAGGAATCAGCGCTTGTTCAAATTTTGAAGGAAAATTTTGAAAAATTTGAATGGGAAAATGCACGTATTAATTTACAGCATTATCTGTCTTTCCCAAGATCAAGAGACGTACAAATGCGCGCTCACTTTTATCTTGCCCAAACTTTATACTATACCGGAAGATACAGTGAGGCGTTGATGGAATTTTTATCTTTTAGGTCCGTTAACTCTGTTGAAGCGAACAGTTGGATTGACGCGGTGTTAAGCGCGATGGCTAATTAAACTACTTCAAAGCCCGTAATAAAATTCGCAGTTCAGGATTTGCCGCAGTTTCAGGAGCGGGTTTTACCGGTTTTTCAGTTTGAAGAACAACTTCGTCTCCGGGTTCTATGCGATCAAAAAAACCGTTTCTTTCCAGTGTACCAATCGTTATTTCTTCATCTACATTGCTGATGGTTAGTTTTCCTACAAGTTCATCGGGACTGTAAACAAGCGCTATACCTTCGTTGGCAATTTGAAGCCGTCCCTTTTTTACTACGTCGTAAACTGCGCCTGCCTGAACTCCGTCAGCTTTTCCTTTGTTAATTAAAGCCTGAGCCTGCTTCCTTATCAGTAATCTGCCTCTTAACGGCAACGCGCCTGAAAGCTGGTCTGTTATTCCTTTTGATGCGCTTCTTAATCTGTCGGTTCCCGTTCTGTAAGCGTAAAACGTTCCGGCGGGAGAACCTGTTCTGCCGACGAACATTTCCCCCTTTATGGAAATGTCGCGCTCGTTTTCCGTAACGGAAACAAGCATAAAATAATCGGCGCCTGCTTCCCTTGCCTGTCTGAAAGCCTGTGAAAAAGAAGCCTGACGCATATCAAGACTCATCGGCATAATGCTGCGATCATGTACCAAAAGCTCCCTTACAACAGACGCCGCCACATAACCTGCGTCAGCGTGATAAAAACTGGACTGACCCGCAAGGGAAAAAACAGCGACCTTCCAGTGGCGTTCCGCAAGTTCAACAGGATTTACCTGCCATTGCCTGAACAATGCCTGTGAAAGCAGAGCGCCGTAAGTTTCTACCGCGTCGTTTAATGGCTGGTCATTCATGCCGTTATCCTGTAGAAAGCGAAGTTCTTCAAGATAACGGGCAGGGTAGCCCTGCAGCCGCAGGAGTTCCGCGTATTCACGTCTGTCCTGTGCGAAAGGATTTAGCCTTAAACCGCGGCGGTATTCAAATAACGCCTGTTCAATCATGCTTCGCTGGTGAAAATTCCTTGCTTTGTTGAAGTGCCATACCGCCCACCTTGCGCGGCGCGGATCCTCCAGCGCGGTAGAAGCAATGAGGGCTTGTTCCAGAACGGCGCGGATAAATTCATCTTCTTCATTAATTGTTATCGCTGTAGAAAGAACTGTTATTGCGTCTGCTTGGCGGCCCATTCTTATATATGACAATCCTTTTAAATACCACGCGCCTGTGTCTTCCCTGTTATTGGCAATGATTATATCGCAAAAACGCGCCGCTTCTTCATATTGCGAGTTACGGTAGCGAAGAGTAGCCATAAGGGATTGAGAAGGCACATGATCCGGTTTGTAATAAAGCGCTCTGTCGGCATAACGGATCGCGTCCTGGAGCTTGTTGTTCTGCGCGTAAATATACGCTGCGAAATAAAAAACACGGTAATCGTCAGGGTGCTGACTTAAAGCGCTGTTAATATACGTAAGAGCGGTTTCACCGTCTCCCATGGTAAGCGTAACGAGCGCGAGAGATACAAGCAGTCTGCGGTCGTCAGGATAACGGCGTACCGCTTCGCGGTAACGCATCATTGCCTCAGACGGTCTGTTTCTCGCTATGTCAAGTTCCCCTGCCGCGAACAGCGCTTCCCTGTTGTATGGTTCTTTTGCGAGGATTTCAGACACAAGTGAAGACGCGGAATCAAGTTGGCCAAGCGCGATAAGGGTAAATACTTCCAGATTAGCGACGGACATATTGGTGCGAGCAAGCTGCCTTGCCTTTCTTGACCAGTTAAGCGCTTCGTCAAATTCGGCCAGTTCGTAGTAACACTCGGCAAGAGCGGCTGTTCCTTCCGCATGTGCGGGATTAAGCCTTAAACATTCAAGGAAGGATTCTACCGCGGAATACCAGTTTTCATCCGCCATGTAGAATTTACCGCGCTCATAAAAAGCTGCTGCTGAGGGCGGTGATTGGGACGCAATATTGCCGGGAAAGAATGTTAAAACACACAGGAGAATAATAATGAATCTGGAATATGACAATGTCCCCTCCCCATTAAGAAACCAATAATCCTATCCTTCCGTAACAATTTTGATTGAATTTATTTTATGTCCGTCCATTTCCTGAATAATAAAATTATAATTTTTATACTCTATCTTTTCGTTTTTGACGGGTATTTTACCGAAGAGATCAAAAACGAAACCGCCCAATGTATCAAAGTCATCAACAGGCAAAGCCAGATTTGTCTCTTCCGCCAGAAATTTTAAGTTTACCCTTGCGTCGCAAAGCCAAACGCCTTCGCCAAGCGCGACCACATCCTCGGTTTCATGATCAAATTCATCCTGAATATCGCCGATTATTTCTTCAATTATGTCTTCCATAGAGACAATACCTGATACTCCGCCGTACTCGTCCACAACAACCGCTATGTGTACTTTCTTCCGGCGCAATTCGCGTAAAAGAGCGTCTATATGTTTTGTAACAGGAACAAAAATAGGTTTTCTTGCAAGCTCATTTATATTTATGGGCTTATTGTTAACAAGCGCTTTTAACACATCCTTGACGTGCAGTATGCCGGTAACATTATCTATAGTATCCTGATATACGGGAAAACGAGAGTGTGCGCTTTCGCAGATACACGCGAGGAGTTCTTCTCTTGACGCTGACGCGGAAAGAAAGACAGTGTCTGTTCTGGGAACCATCACTTCCTTTACCGTTGTACCGGATAATTCCACAATACCCCGGATCATCTGCTGCTGTTCTTCTTCAAGTTCCTTAATTGCGCGTGTATTTAATTGAAAAGGGGTTTTCACCTTTCTCCTCCGTTTTCATTTTTCAGGGAGATTATCCGTTTGTCTTCCAGCTTTTTCAGTATTTCCTCCTGTAAGACAAGCATAGGTTCGCTTTGTCCGTTGGTTTCATGGTTCATTCCGTTCAAATGAAGGATACCATGAATTAAGAGTCTTCGTAACTCCTCATCTTCGCTTGTCCTGAAATATTCAGCGTTTTCGCGTAAGGTATCAAGAGAAATTACAATGTCTCCGGGCAGGTAAACAGTTTTACCGCTTTTCTGTACTGTTTCGCCGAGATTGAAGGAAAGTATATCAGTGGGTTCGTTTTTATTTCTGTATTGGGCGTTCAACTTTGTTATTGTCTTGTCTCCGCAAAGAAGAATCGAAAGCTCCCAGTTTTCGCGCTTTATTTCTTCCAGAACATTTACGGCAAAACGGCACATATCACCGCTCCATGAAGGAAGAGGATATTCTTCAGCATTGACCTTTACTCTGTTCATCAGGTTTCGTCTTTCTGTTTTGGATATTCAATTCTTGAATGATAATAACCTGCAAGGACCCTTACAAAAGCTTTTTTTATTATTTCAAGATCGCGGAATGATAATTCCGACTCCGAGAGCTGTCCGTGATCTACTTTTGCTTCAAAGAGTTGTTGAATAAATTTGTCTATTTTACCGGCTGTCGGTTTATTCAATGTACGAACTGCGGCTTCGGTTATATCGGCAAGCATTACAACGGCAGATTCTCTGGAACGCGGAGGATTGCCGGGATAGGAGAAATCTTCTTTGTTAACAATTTCTTCCTGTTCCTGCGCCTTGTTGTAGAACCATGTAATGAGCGAGTTGCCGTGGTGCTCGGAAATAATCGCGATTACATCCCTGGGAAGACCAAGACTGTACGCTTTTTCTACGCCGAGTTTTACATGGCTGCGTATAATCGTTGCGGAAAGGCGCGGGTTTAAATCATCATGCCTGTTATGATCCGCCTGATTTTCAATAAAGTAGTCGGGATTCTCTATTTTACCGATGTCATGGTAATAAGCGCCGACACGGGCAAGCATAGCATTGGCGCCGATATCCTGACACGCCTGCTCCGCGAGGTTTGCAACCATAAGCGAATGGCTGTATGTTCCGGGAGCGGCAGTAAATAGTTTCTTTAGAATAGGCGCGTTAAGGTCTGACAATTCCAGCAGCCTGAATGAAGTTACCGCATTCAGCGCGTGTTCAAGCGGCGGTAAGAACCCGAGCGTTAGCATTCCTGATATAATACCGTTAAAAGCCGCCCAAAAAAGCATGGCAGGATAATCCAGTAATTCAGCCTGACTAATAAGCAGGATAATAATTACTGCAAAACAGTTTGCAATTGCAATTATAAAGCCTGCTTTTAATAAGCTCATTCTGTTTTGAGCCTTATGGAGTACTGTGGAAGCTGTTATACCGGAAACGAGCGCGATGATATATGAATGATTGTCCAAAGCGCCCGCAAGGTATGAGCCAAGGGGCAGGGCAAGAGCCATTATCATGGCTGTTCTTGTTCCCATAAAGACAGCGAGTATCATAATAAAAAGCGCGGTTGGAATTACGAGTGAAACCGGGAAACCTTCATAACCGGGAGAAAAGTTATTAATTACAACCGATCCTATGATGTAAAACCCGGCTATAGCCGAGAGTAAATATTGTTCACTGTTGTTTATTTCTCTGCCCAGTATCAGCCGGCCTCTTAAAATCATGTAAAACAGGTATACCAATAATACAAGGAAAATAAAGCCAAGAATATTACGGGGATCTTTTTTGGGAAATGAAGATAAATATAAATTTATCATTTCCATTTCAGGTTCTGTGATTATAAACCCTTTTCTTATAATTCTATGGCCTTTTTCTATAGTTCTTATTACAGGAGCTGCCATTCCCCTTGTTTCTTCAACGCGTCTCTGGGATTCAGGGTAGGAAAAAAATACATTAGGCGCCAAAAACGGCCTTAAAAGATTTACAGCGATCTCTTTAAATACGGACGGAGCTTCTGTTGTTTTAACGATATCTTCAAGAGCGTCCCTGACGTTGGCAATTGTAGTTATTTCATTATAGGAATTTATTTCCCTCTGGGTCTCGTTTTCGCGTACTCTTACCAGTTCAAGGACATTATTGTTATATGAAATTATTTCTTCATGGCGGTATGAAAAAATACCCTTATTCAAAATCCCGTTCAATGCAACGATACCGTAATCCCTGAAACTCAAACGTTCATCCGAGGATAAATATGTTTCCAGAGTTTCATTTGAAAAGTCTCCGGGATATTCATTATTTATTAAACGTATCGCCGCATATATATTTTTTGTATCAAGTTTGTCGGCATAATCGCAAAATTGATTCCATGAATAAAGTATATTTATATTGGTCTCTTCGGAAAAACTGAATACGGCGGGAACCTGCCTTATCGCAGCTTCCTGTCTCAGTCTTGTAGCTTCTTGGTCAAGATAAGATATTGATGTTGAAGCGATAACGTCATTGCTCGCGACTTTACCTGCTTCGTAATCACCGATATCTTTTGCAGACTCATTGTTCCCGCTGGAAATTATTACAATAACGGCGATAACGCATAATGCGATGCTGAAAAGTTCAGGCCCTGAACGCATACGTTTTAAAAACGCGAGTAATAATTTTTGAATATTCGCAATTATGAGTTTATTATTCTCTTTCATCGTATGCCTGTATTATTTTCTTTACCAGTGGGTTGCGCGCTACGTCGGACGTATGTAAAAAAGTGATGTTAATTCCTTCAATTTCTTTAAGTATTTCAAGAGCGTGCAGGAGCCCTGATTCTGTCTTGCGCGGAAGATCAATTTGGGTAGTATCTCCGGTGATTACCGCTCTTGCTCCCGTGCCGATTCTTGTAAGAAACATTTTCATCTGTTCTTTTGTTGTGTTCTGAGCTTCGTCCAGAATTACCATGCAGTCATTAAGGCTTCGTCCCCTCATGTACGCGAGCGGCGCGATTTCTATTGACCTTGTATCTTCCATTCTGCGTATTACGTCATAAGGGATAAGCGATTCCATCGCATCGTAAAGCGGTTTTAAATAAGGGTCAATTTTTTGATTCAAGTCGCCGGGGAGAAAACCAAGGTTTTCACCGGCTTCTACTACAGGGCGGGTAAGTACAAGTTTGCGCATTTTTTTGGTAAGCACCGATTGAAGCGCCTGCGCGATCGCGAGATATGTTTTGCCTGTTCCCGCCGGGCCCACGCAAAAACATATTTCATTTTCCCTCATTGCTTGAACATAAGAAGACTGATTCCTGCTGCGGGGGTAAACCCGTCTGAACCCATGCGGAATTTGTATGATTGAATCATGCCCTGCCGTATCATGAACAGATTCACTGGCCGTAAAATCTACCGCAAGAGCGCGGATATATTCAGGAGAAGGATATTCACCTTCTTTTACAATGGCGGCAAGATTGTCCATCATTGTTTTAAAGCGCTTGACTTCGGCTTCATTCCGGCTTTCAAAATGTATCTCATTGCCCCTGGCTGTAATGAAGCCGCCAAGTGAACCCTCAATTATTCTGAGATTTCCGTCGTTAGCGCCGCAAATACCGGATAACAGTTCCTTGTTGTCAAAAGCAATTGTTATGCCTTCCTCCAAACATACTCCTTCTTTACGATTCTATAACTCATTGAATAAGGCAGTCAAGCTGTCGATTTTTTTATTTTTTTACCCATTTGTCATTTTCGCTGTTGTATTCAATATGTGTTTTTATTTCTGAAATTGGTCTCCACTGTACAATGAAGGAGACATCGGAGTATATCTGATATTGCGGAATTTCAAATTTTGTATTCAAGTTCGGGTACATTGAGATACCCAAATCAGCTCTCCAGTCTCCAAGATAATGAATCAAATTAAGATCATACTTTTTCATTTTAAAACCCGATCTTTTCCTTTTTGTATCATTCCAGAACTTGAAAGAATCAAATAAATCAACAAACAGGTTGTTTTGAGGCCCTTCAATATACATTGCCGTCTTTTTTCCCATTCCCGGGAAATTCTTGAAGTAACGCCATATAACAACATTTTCCGACGTAGCCGACAATTTAACATCCATAAAGCCGTTAATTCCGAATGAAATCCCGGTCTGAAAATGAAAATTAGAGCTTGTATGCTGAAGCAGGTTGAAATTGACTGAAGTATCCATATCCCAGGCGAACCCGATACGATTCTTAAGAATAACAATATTTGTCAATCCGCGTTTATAGGCAAAGGTTAATTCATTGGGGTACAGCTTCTCCTTGCCGTATTGTTCCCATTTTCCGCCAAGCGAAACATTTGACGAATTATTCGGAATAAAAGCATAATTGTATGTCTTTATAGCCTTAAAAGACATTAGGAAATTCCATAAAGACAAAGTTGTAGTAATGGTGGAAATTTCTCTATCCGGTTCATTCTCCATGATCATATAATATGTTAGTGTACTGAATGAACTGAACTTTAGAATTTCCGTAAAGTTAAAAGGATCGGCTTTCCATACCGCGCTGTCTTCGGGCTTTTTCATTCGGAAGTCCAGCCTTGTTTCCGAAATCCAGAATCTTAAAATAACGTTGGTTGAGAAAAGCCCGTCAAGAGGAGGCAGATTCGCGCTTATTGATAAATTCTGATAAAAATCCATTACGTTAGCTGCTAAATTGGCAGACAGACTGTGGCTGTTAATACCTGCGATAAATTTATCGTTTTTATTCTCTTCTTTTACCCATGAACCCCATTGAGGACTGAGTTCCGGGCCGTCTCCGTATGTATATCTTCCGGATCTGACAAGCGTGCTTCTGAAATTGTACTGTAAATTTGACTGGCCAAATACCGGATCATTGTAAAACGGCCTTAATGTACCGGTATATGCGTAAGATGTTGAGTAGTTTGTCTGACTATATTGCTGTTCACGCGTCCTTCTTAACAGTTCGGTTTCAAATCTGTCATTATCGGCGATCAGTGCGTTTCCCTTTGTAACAAATAAAAATGCCCCTTTTTTTTCCACCTCTATTGTTGTTCCGACCAGCGGATCAGCCGTATTCCATGTTTTTCCGCCGTTAAATGTCCGCTGATCTACCCTCAAGGTTGCGGTATCATTAGCAGATAAAATTGCTGCTCCCTTCATCCCGTTACCGTTTTGTGTAATTAACTGCCAGTCTGTATTGTTAATGGTAAAATCGGTAACTCTATCAGATATTGAAGACCTGCCTACCCATTTTCCGGTGATTGTCTTATAAGAAAACGCTTCTTCATTCAAGTAGTTGTAGTCCCGCCATGTACCTGTTCCTGAAAGAGTAAAAACATTCGAGAAAAGCCCCTTTGTCTGATCCAAACGGAAATTGAGGTTTCCGTTGCCGCCCAAACTGGATAGGATGGACTGTACTTCATTCCAGTCCACTTGTTGATACCTTTTCCATTCGCTTGTCATAAACTGGAGTTCTGAGGAACCTGAGGGAGATAATTGATAATCAATTCCAAATAGAAGGTTTCCAACTCCCGGTATTTCGAAACGCTGGTTTAAAACAGGAGGAATCAATTTGTCACTGTATAGCGGTTTTTGAAAGCCGGAATCCAAAGAGTTTACTTCTTTCTTCCATGGTGAAACAGGGCTTCCCGCGCCGTCAAACGGATCCTCATTCTGCGTTTTTGCCGCACTGTCCGTATTCCGGCTTTTTTCGCCAAGAGAAAGAGGATTTCCCGAAATTAAAGCGGATAGACTGTATATTGTATATTTATCGGGTGCGTAAAAATACCGTCCCGGAGCATCCGGGCTGTTAAAAAAAATGTATTCATCCCTTGTTGTTTTAAATGCCAGCGTAGTGGACAGGTTTGATAATGAAATATTTGAAACATACGGAGATATGACGGGTATTGACGAATTTAAATTTCCTTTTACATGCCATTGGTAAGATCCAATACCCTCATCTTTCAAAGAATCAGTCTCTGTTTCAACATCCTGCTTTAACATGTTAACCCAATCCATGCTTTCAGTACGATTTAGAAAATCCTTGTCTGTATAAGGATCCGAATAATAAGGCAAACTCCATGATAAGCCGCCGTTAGTTGAAACAGCCGGAGTTTTTATGGAGCCTTGAATTTTCATTCTGTAACGAAACGGCACTTCCTTAAAAAGAAGATTTGAATAATTCTTTTCGTATGAGCCGTCGTAATTCGGAGCATACGGAGTATAACCTGATCTTGTTTGTGAAACGGTTCTTGTAATTCCCATACCAAAAGAAAAATCACTTTGATTGAGAATTCCTTTTTGGGGAACGGAGAGATCAACGCCGATATATGTTCCGAGATTTACATAATGATCCAGAAGCGCTCTGAGGCTTATCGTTTCCGGGTCTCTTATTTTTTTCCCGGTACTGCGCAGGAAAAGCCCCTGTATCTCTTTTTCCGTATCGGCGGAATTTCCCATTAATCTCGCAAGCGAACTTGTGCCGGCTTCATCCGCTTTTGGCCGTCCCAGAATGTATGTAGTTGACTGAACAAAACCGCCTTCTCTTGTGCGGTATCCGATAACAGGATGAAATATCAACTCGTCCGCGGGAAGATAAAAAAAAGGAATATATAACAAAGGTATTTCACCAACTCTGAGTACCGCGTTAAAAATCGCAAAATCAGAACCCGGAAGCAGCCATAATTGTGAGGAGCTTATTGACCATAAAGCTTCTTCGTTATTCGCGTTGTTTATTTTTGCATTTCTAAGAACTGTTACATCGTCGCCGCTGCGCGAAATTACCGTTCCGGAAAAACGATAGGAAGTTCCGTCGCTTTCAAGCATTCGTTCCGAAGCTCCATCCAGAAAAATGCTTGACCAGTCGTCAAGATTTACTGTTATGCTTTGACCGCGGAATTTTTCTATTGTTCCCGCGTTGTTCTGCTCATAATCTACATTTCCTTCGGCGGTAAGAATATTCCTTGTACGGTTAAAAAGAATTTCATCGGCGCTTATCGTGTGGGTAGTTTCATTGTCAACAAGGCTGAGTCTTACTCCTCCGCTTAATCTAGCGTATTCTTCATCGATAATATCTACTTTAAAATATTCCGTAACATGGGCTGATTCTATTGTTATTTTCTTTTTGTTTGGATCAGGAATTATTACCGGATTGGGCAGTTCATAGTATTCTCTTATGCGCCGTGAAAGCTCAGGTCTTGTGCCGCTTTCCGAAAGACCGAGCGAACGGCACCAAAACGCAAGTTCAGGAAGGGTAGAAGTTTTTATCTCCATTTCGATACGTTGTTTTTCATGAGATATAGGTTCTTTTTCTGTTGATATGCCGTCTTCCGCGCTGTCCTCTTGCTCTACGTCATTTTCAGATATCAATGTTTCATTATTTTCTGATGTGTCTTCCTGGCCGTAAAGTAACGCCGTAAAAAGAGTAAATAAACAACAAAGAAAAATCTTTTTGCCTTTCATTTTCTCACTTTTGTACATGTATTATTTTGAACACTATTTTGCGTTTTGCTTTTTTTAAGCATTTCCGTGATATATACACCCGTGTAGGAATTTGAGCATTTGGCAATTTGTTCGGGTGTTCCTGTCGCGATAACTTGTCCGCCTTTTTCACCGCCTTCAGGTCCCAAATCTATTATGTGATCCGCCTGAAGCAATACATCAAGATTGTGTTCTATCATTATAACAGTATTTCCCTGATCTACCAACCTTTGAATAACTTCCATTAACTGTTTCACATCGGCAAAGTGAAGTCCGGTAGTCGGTTCGTCCAGAATGTAGAGAGTCCTGCCTGTGGAGCGTTTGGAAAGCTCAAGGGCTAGTTTTACACGCTGAGCCTCGCCGCCTGAGAGGGTCAGCGCCGACTGGCCGAGTTTTACATAACCGAGCCCTACGGAAAGCAATGTCTGCATTTTGCGGGCAATCTGCGGAATTGGGGAGAAAAATTCGGCAGCTTCTTCAATTGTCATTTCAAGTACTTCGTTTATGTTTTTTCCCTTGTAACGGATTTCCAGAGTTTCTCTGTTGAATCTTTTACCGTGGCATACATCGCATGTTATGTAAACATCCGGAAGAAAATTCATCTCTATCTTGATAGTCCCGTCTCCTTCGCAATTTTCACATCTGCCGCCCTTGACGTTAAATGAAAAACGACCTGGTTTATAGCCTTTCATCCTTGATTCAGGAAGGTTTGCGAACAAATCCCTGATCGCGGTAAATCCTTCGACATAGGTTATCGGGTTTGAACGCGGAGTTCTGCCTATTGGGCTTTGATCGATGTCGATTACCTTGTCGATATTTTCATCGCCTTCCAGTTTTTTAAACGCGCCTTCAATACGGCTTGAACCGTTAATTCTGTTCGCCAGCGCCGGATATAAAACATCTGATAACAATGTTGATTTTCCCGAACCGGAAACGCCCGTTATACAGGTAAAAATGCCAAGCGGAATTTCTATATTAATATTTTTCAGGTTATGTTCGCTTACACCTTTTAAATTAATAAACGCTCCGTTTCCTGTCCGGCGTTTTTTCGGAACCGCCATGCTTATTGCGCCTGACAGATACTGTCCTGTAAGGCTTTCCCTTACCTTCATTATCTGTTCTGGAGTTCCCTGCGCTACAACCTTTCCGCCGTGAACGCCTGCGCCCGGCCCCAAATCCACGATGTGATCCGCAGTGCGCAGAGTCTGTTCGTCATGTTCAACCACGATTAACGTGTTGCCGAGGTTGCGCAGGTAAAGGAGAGTGTCAATCAGGCGCTGGTTGTCTCTCTGGTGAAGCCCGATAGACGGCTCGTCAAGAATGTAAAGAACGCCGACAAGACTTGAACCGATCTGCGTTGCGAGTCTGATCCTCTGGGCTTCACCGCCTGAGAGAGTAGACGCTTTACGCTCAAGGCTCAGGTAATCAAGACCGACATTTTGCATAAAGACAAGGCGTGCGTTTATTTCCTTTAAAACCTGATAAGCTATTTTTTTTTCGTTATTGTTAAATTTTACAGTTTCAAAGAATTTAATTGAATCAACGACGGAAAGCCGTGAAAGCTCCCAGATATTTTTACCTGCTACAGTTACAGCTAACACTTCGGGCTTAAGCCGTTTGCCTCCGCAGTCTTCGCAGGGTTTTTGGCTCATGAATTTTTCAAGCCAGTCTTTTACGCCCGGGGACTGGGTTTCCATGTAACGCCGCCTTAGTTCTTCAAGAATTCCCTGAAACCTCGCCTGATATTCAAAATGACTCGTGCCTTCGCGGTTCACATAACGCACCTTGATATCGTCATCGCTACCGTGAAGGATAGCGTCCAATATTTTTTTCGGCAGTCTGTTAAACGGCGTATCAAGGCTGAAATTGTAATGTTTGGCAAGGCTTTGAAAACGGCTGCGGTTCCATGCGGCATCGGGATT
>JAITFK010000164.1 GCA_031281555.1 Treponema sp.
CAGTACGACGCTCTTGACGGGGAACCTGTATACTTGCTTTTTATGATTATAGCCCCAATGGAAGATTCGGAAAAATATCTGCGTTTATTAAAACACCTTGCCGAACTTATGGAAAATCCGCAGTTCCAGATTGAACTGCAGTCACAAAAGGATTCACAGAGCGTTTACAGAGTTATTCGTAAATACGAAGAATTGCTTTCTTCTGAGAGTTAATTATTATGGAAAATTCAAATACATTGGATCATTTGCTGGAAATTGAAGCCAAGGCTTCCGCTCTGGTTAATGACGCTCAGGAAGAGGCGGAAAAACGTATTCACGAAAGTGAAATAAAAAACCAGGCTGCTTATGAAGAGCGTTTTAAAGCGGAAGCGCAAAAACTGGAAGATGCGTTAATAAAAGAAAAAGAAAGATTAAGGACGCAATACAAACAAACTCTGGAAAAATACCGCAACGATATTTCAAACATTAATATCAATACAGATCGTTTTTCCTCACTGTTAAATAAATACATTGCCGGAGAAAGCTGATGCTAAGTAACGGCCCTTATGCGTATGCCAAAGCTTGCGGAATCATCGGCAAGTCATTTGTGGGAAAGAGGGCTGCTTTACTCGCGAGACCGAGAGCTTTAAATGAACTTTACAGGCTTATTTTTCCGGACTACTTCCGTGAAGATACCGGAAATGAATCAAACGCATATCTTCCCTCAGATATGGAACGCCGTATTGAAAAACGCGCTGTAGATCAAATACTTACAATTGTAAATTCAATTGACAACCCGCCTGAAATTTTGATACGCCAGCTTAAAGCGTATGAATATACTGATCTAAAAACATGCCTTCATCACATGTCGGAGGGAAACAATACGCTTCCGAACCTTTATGATATTGGCCGTTTCCGTACAATTAATTTCAAGGCGTTTCCCAATCTTGGAGAGATGCTTTCCGGAACCGAATATGAATTTATTTGTTCCGGTATTGCGAATCCTGAAAATATGGATATTTTCAGGATTGAAGTACAGCTTGATATAAAATATTACCTTGGGTTAAAAAAAAGTCTTGACGAGCTTTCCGGCGAAGACAGAGCGCTCGCGAATCATATTCTTAACGAGGAAATTTCGCTTCGTAATTGCATATGGGCTTTAAGGCTTCGAACTTATTACAATAAAAAAGCGTCTGAAATAACATGGTATTTAACGCACGCTGAAGAAGCGAAACAGTCGCTGGAACTATCGCTGGATACAAGAGCTGATTGGAACGGCTGGAAATGGGAAAAATTTTTAAACCCCGAACAATCAGGCGATCATTGGCAATTAAATCCTCGTTATTTTCAGAATGCCGCTTTTAATTACCTGAACCGGCTTGCTCTTCTCGGGTTTCACAGAATACCAATGTCAATAAGCTCAATATTCTGCTTTATCAAAATCAAACAATACGAAGAAGATCTTCTTACAAGCATAGCGGAAGGACTGTCAATGGGCATTGAAAGCTCCGATTTATTCAAACTGCTGGAGGTTCCTGTATGAACCTTATTCGAGCGCGGAATAGAGAGAGGTTTTTTTCATGCTAAGACCGCGAAAGATGAAATTTTTTGAACTGACAGTCTTTAAGGATGATATAAACACTGTGCTTGAGTACCTTGGAACAAACGGCGCTATGCACTTTCCCGATTCGCAACCGTCAGCCGATAACAAGGAAATTTCCCGTATTGATAAAATAATTGAAAGACTGCACAGTGTATGCAAATACATCAACACGGAAATTCCGCCTGAACCGAAAGAAGATGTTTCAATTCCCGATGAAGCAAGTCTTGAACTCACAGAAAAACTTTGTTCAATTCTGGAAAATCTGAAAGAACGGGAATTAAAGGCAGGCGGAGAGAAACAGAACGTGCTTGAAACGCTTGAAGAAGTCAGAACTTTTTCAAAAATGAACGTTTCGTATAAGGATTTATCGCATCTTTCCTATCTTACGCTGAGAGTCGGACATCTTGACCCGAAAAAACATGACGAGTTACGTGAAAATTTAAAAGGCAGGGCGATCATTGTTCCGCTTGGCGATAATGACCGTATCCTGGCCGCAAGTTCACGTAAAGGGCGTTTTGTCATGGATTCGGAGCTTAAAAAAATAGCGTTTGAACCCGCAACAATACCTGAGAATTACAGGGATGTTTCCGATGAGATGTTAAAAAGTCTTGAAGATCAGTTGAATATTGTAGAAAAAGAATTGAAAGAGATTACGGGTGAGAAGGAAAAAATTCGGGAAGAGTCCGCATCTGAGCTTGTAAAGCTTGTTATGTCATGGCAGATTGCCCTGACAGTGGAACAGCTTAAATCACGGCTTGTAATAACAGGAAGCATATATATGCTTTCAGGCTGGATACCGCAATATTTGGTAAAAGAAACGGTAAAGGGTCTTTTTGAATTATGCGGCGGAAGAGTAGCGATACGTTCCTATAACCCTGATGAAATTTCTTCCGTAAGGGACGGCAAGGAAAAAGTGCCTGTATTATTCAAACACGGCTCCTTTGTGAAAGGCTTTGAAGGAATGGTCTCTTCATTCGGAACTCCTCCTTACGGAACAATTGATCCAACTCCTCTTGTCGCGCTTTTTTATACGCTTATTTTCGGCGTGATGTTCGGTGATTTAGGGCAGGGTTTTGTTTTGTTTTTGCTTGGATTTTTATCAAGCAGCCTCGGGCTGAAAATTATGGCAGGATTCAGGAAATATTCTACTGCGCTTATATCAGTCGGTATTGCGTCAATGCTGATGGGAATTCTTAACGGCGCGGTTTTTACAAACGAGGATCTGCTTGTAGAACCTACAAGGATAGTCAGCGCCGCAATTACAGGCCATCCTGTAGACAGGGCTTTGATCATTCTTCCGATGGCGGAAAAAGGCGGCAGCATTACAAGATTGTTTTATTTTTTCGGTTTCACCATCGGTATCGGAATAATACTTAACACATTGGGAATGATTATAAATATTATTAACCGCTGTATATTAAGAAAATATATTGAAGCTTTTTTTTCAAGAACAGGGGTTTCCGGGCTTGTACTTTTCTGGTACTCGCTGTTTATGGCCATTCGCCTTTTTACAGGCAGCAGTATTAAATGTTACGATATAGCGGTTATTTCAATTTCTTTTTTCAGTATTTTATTTGTTCCCGTAATTATTAAAAGTATAACGCAAAAAAAATCAGCGCTGGAACACGGCGTTTTTACATTTGTAATTGAAGTTTTTGTAGAAGTTTTGGAAACAGTTTCAACATATTTTTCCAATACAATCAGTTTTGTTCGTGTCGGGGCTTTCGCCCTTTCACACGCGGTTCTTTCGTACGTTGTTTTTTATTTTACGGAAACACTTGTTGTTTCAGGTCCTGCGGGCACAATTCCCGCGGCGCTGCTCTTAATTTTCGGAAACAGTTTGATTATTGTTCTTGAGGGATTGATCGTCGCCATTCAGGTGGTGCGTCTTCAATATTATGAATTTTTTAGCAAGTTCTTTTTCGAGACGGGGGTGGCATTCACTCCCTTCCGGTTTAAGAATATAGGAGGAACAAAATGAACAAAAAAGCGTTGTTTGTGTGCGTGCTTTTATTTGCATCCGCCGCTTTATTCGCGCAGGAAGTTGAAACAGAAAGCGCTTCCGCAGGGTGGAAGTATCTTGCCGCCGCAATATCGGTAGGAGCAGCTTGTCTGGGAGGCGCCATGGCTGTAGGAAAAATCGGTTCTGCCGCGATGGGCGCAATGAGT
>JAITFK010000191.1 GCA_031281555.1 Treponema sp.
ATAGTTCATTTATCTCTTTTGTGTCTCTGCGGATTTTTGCGATAGCGGTTATTGTTGCAAATATATAGATCACAACCGCCGTAATAAAAAGAAACCAAAGCGGTACTCCGGTATGCCAGCTAAATACAGCCCAAAATGCCGTAAGAATGATAATTATATAGCTGACATCAGTCATAAATTCCAAAATTACATTGCGTATTTCAAATTTTTGTCTTATAAAGAGACCCAGGTTAATCAATATATTAGCGCCGAATATTTCAAAAACAGTTTGAACAAGGATATTTTTCTCATTAATAAAAATAAAAAAAGACGCCAGAATGATCAATGAAGAACCAGTTGTAAACATTGTATTAATAATGATTTTTTTCATATTATTCTTCCTCCTGCAATATCCGTTTTATATCCGCAAGATATTTTCTTGTTACATACAAACATTTTCCGTTTGTCAATACCGCCTCCAGATGGCTGCTGCCAAGCGGCCTAATTTTTTCCAGTTTATTAACGTTTAAAATACAATACTTGTTAATTTGCACAAATCCGGTATTTGCCAATCTTTTATAAATTTTGTAAAGAGGGTCTTTAACCTGATAATTTTTTTTCTCTCCGCAGACAATTGTTTTTTTATCAACGCTCTCAAAATAATAAATACCGG
The DNA here is from genome assembly GCA_031281555.1 of Treponema sp. Taxonomy (GTDB): domain Bacteria; phylum Spirochaetota; class Spirochaetia; order Treponematales; family Breznakiellaceae; genus WQXQ01. The sequence continues at coordinate 653 of JAITFK010000191.1, forward strand.
AAGCGCTGACGAGTTCCGTGCCGTCATCAGAATAGCAAGGTATCTGTATACCGGCTGATTCTATCAATGATACAATACGCTCTACGGTCTTGTTCTTTTGCGGATACTTAATTATTACTTCAATATCATTTTGCGCGTGGTTTTGCTCAAGCTTAATAACCATGTTTTCTATTATACAAACATAGTGTTAAATTGACGACAGACCATCTGCGCCGCCATTCGTCCTGCAGCAAGCGCGGAAGGATGGCCGCCCGGCGGTATAATCCTGTGACCGGAAAAGTATAAACCCCTGACACTTTGTACAACACCCGGATAGTTTCCCATTTTGTCATCTGGGCCCTGTATTGTCATCCATGAACCGTGATATGCTCCTGTGTAATGCTCGTAGGTTAAGGGCGTGGCAATGTCAATAACTTCGATATTCCCTTCCGCCTGAGGATATTTCCGGCAAAACGCACGATTGATTTGTTCCGCCAGCTCGCGTTTTTCTTTATCGTAACGTCCTTCTTCTTTGGCCTTTTTCCAAAAGTCATAGGTGTCGCCCATGAATGCCGTGGTAAGTGCGGTACAGCCTTTCGGCGCGTAACCTTCATATCCGGCATAACTAACAAATCCGATATCAGTTATTTTTTTATCAGCGTATTTAATCGGCTCATCAAGCTGCCATTCCGGTATGACTTCAGGCAATTGCGCGCGGACACCCATGCTGATAAAAGTACACACGGCGGGTTTTGTTGTTTCACGGAGTTTTTTCAGCCATGCGTCATTCGGAGGAGTGTCAAATAACCTGTCAAGCGCCGCAATGGTTTCCTGCGTAACGATTATCGCATCGGCGCTCAGAGTTTCTTTTTCAAGTTTTACTCCTGTAACAGTTCCGTTTTCGATAATAACTTTATTCACCTTTGTGTTAAGCAGAAGTTTACCGCCCAGATTTTTGTAAGTTTGAGCCATTCTTTCAGTCATTGCAAGAGAGCCGCCTTCCGGATAGCCGCCGTCTCCCGTTTCCAGTGTGGTAAGCGTAAAGATTACAGCGCTTGCGGAATAACCTTCCGGAATAAAGTTTAACAGTTTCCGTATACCGGGATGTTTAAATTTCTTGAAATAATCATTGCAGACTAATTTGTTCATTTTTGTAAATATTGGCAGCGCCGGCATCATTTTAAGCATTGAACCAAGTGTCATGCGCATTGGATTCTGTACCTTAACGCCTTTAATATCCATAACAGGCATTTGCATTCGGGTAAATAATTTTACCATTTTTACCAGCCTGCGGATTTCTTGTTTATCAGCGGGAGAGAGCTCAAGAAGATGCTCCGCTGTTTTATTAATACTGCGGTAAAGGTTGAGAATTTTTCCTTCCCACTCAATAGAACGAAATACATCATGCAGGTAAATTTTTATATTATCGCCTAACGCGCCTGTTTCCTTCCACATTTGATACACTTGTGTTTTTGGGCTGGAACCTGTGAGCCAGTGTATAGCGCCTTCGAATAAATAGTCTTTGCGCCGCCAACTGGTACACATCCCGCCGACTATACTGTGCTGTTCGCAGAGTGTTACATCAAAGCCGCTCCTCCTTGCGTAAATTGCCGCTGATAGACCCGCAACACCGCCACCGATCACAATAACTTGTTTACTCATAAACTTTCCTTTTTTTAGCGCTTAAGCGGCTACTCCTTTAAAATAATTCGCAATAATGTTTCAGGAATCGGTGAAAACGGTATGCCTGTTACAATATAACAACAAAGCCCCTGTATCGCCGCCCAATAAACAATTGCGAGCTGTACCGGATCGCCGTTTACCGCCGACCCTTCCGCCTGTCCTTCTGAAATTATCCGAGCAAGGCTTTCAACCGGATTTGGCATATCCGCCGTATACAGTCCGTCTTCCGGTATCTGAAAATCGCTCATGCCTGCTTGAATCGTGAACATAAAGTAATCTATTCCAATGTTGCTGTCGGACAGCATTTCACACATAATGGCGGTTATTTGTTTAATTTTTGCGGCAGCGCTGTTGTTCCCGTTCGCAATTTCCCTTATTCTTGTGCCGGAAATAAAAGCCGCCTGCTGCAGCAATTCTTTAATCAAAGCCTCTTTGGACGGATAATGACTGTATAGAAGCCCCTTGCTCAACCCTGCTCTTTTTGCGATTTCATCAATGGTTACTGACAGTCCCTTCCTTGCAAATAACGACAATGCCGCTTCTTCTATTTTTTGGCGGGTAGTTTCTCTCATAA
>JAITFK010000012.1 GCA_031281555.1 Treponema sp.
CCCGTAGGTCCTGCGCTTGGTCCGCACGGAGTCAGCGCGCCTCAGTTTGTCCAGCAGTTTAACGACAGGACAAAAGGCATGGAACCGGGACTTATTATTCCGGTTATAATTACGGTTTATGCGGATAAATCATTTACTTTTATCCTAAAGACTCCGCCCGCGTCCGTATTGATCAAAAAAGCAATCGGGCTGGAAAAAGGATCAAAAGAATCCCACAAGGTTAAGGTAGGTAAAATTTCCAGGTCGAAACTTGAGGATATTGCCAAAACCAAAATGGCGGATCTTTCAGCTAACGATCTTAACGCCGCCGTAAAGATAATTGCCGGTACTGCTCGGTCTATGGGTGTTGAGGTGGAAAAATGAAACGCGGAAAAAAATACAAAGAAAGCGCCAAAAAATACAACCCCGTCAATAATTATGAACTTGTAGAAGCATTAACCCTTGTCAAATCAATGGCTTATGCAAAGTTTGATGAAACCGTGGATATATCGGTAAAACTTAACCTAAAAAAGAGCCAGTCGGTACGCGATACAGTAGTTCTTCCCCATCAGTTCAGGGGCGAGAAAAAAGTGCTTGTTTTCTGTAAACCGGAAAAAGAAAAGGAAGCCCAGGAAGCGGGAGCGGCGTTTGTCGGCGCTGATGACTTAATCGAAAAGGTAAAGGGCGGCTGGACTGATTTTGATGTAGCGGTCGCGACTCCGGATATGATGAAAGAAGTCGGTAAGTTGGGCATGGTGCTTGGACGCAAGGGATTAATGCCGAACCCTAAGACCGGAACTGTTACCTTCGATCTCAAAGGTACGTTAGCTGAACTTAGAAAAGGCCGCGTTGAATTCAGGGCGGATAAAACGGGCGTTATCCATCTTGCTGTCGGCAAGGTATCAATGGAACCCGGAAAAGTGGCGGAGAACATACAGGCGGTAGTAACCGAAATCAAACGCAAACGGCCTGTCGATGTAAAGGGTGAATTTATTCAAACTGTTTCAGTAGCTTCCAGTATGGGACCCGGTGTTTGGGTTGCCATTAGGGATCAGGAGTAAGGGGGAATCATGGCTATAATAGCGAAAAAAATACAGGAAAATAAAACCAAAGCTATTGGTGAATTAAAGGAATCTCTGGGAAAGACCGGTGATTATATATTTACCGATTACCGGGGGCTTACAGTAGAACAAATCACTGCTTTAAGGAAACAGCTTCGCACAAAAGAAGTTAAATATAAAGTTGTAAAGAATAACTTTGCGCGCCTCGCTTTTGAACAACTTTCCATGCCGGATGTATCATCCTACCTTGTCGGTCCTACCGCCGTGGCGATAGCGCCGAAAGATTCCAATGAAGTTGCAAAGATACTTTATGAATTCACAAAAGAAGTTCCCGCTTTGCAGATTAAGGGCGCATTGGTAAGCGGCTCAATATATAATGCGGCGCAAACCGAAGCGTTCTCAAAACTTCCCGGCAAACTGGAGCTTATTTCCATGCTTATGTCGGTAATGAACGCTCCTGCGCGAAACCTTGCCGCAGCGCTTAACGATATTCCGTCAAGGCTGGTGCGTACAATTAAGGCTATTGCCGATCGGAAGGCAGGTTAATGTAATAAAAACCGTCAGGCTTCGCCGGACTTTGTTAAAGTCCGATACTGCCGATCCTGTCGGTTTATCCGGTATAAGCCGGAATATAAACATCATGCGCTATATTCGTTGAATTAGGCGCCGGATGAACAAAAAATTTTAAGGAGAAGATAATATGGCAGTCACAAAAGAAGAAATTTTGGAAGCAATTGCGTCCATGACAGTTTTGGAAGTTTCAGAACTTGTTAAAATGATGGAAGAGAAATTCGGCGTTTCAGCCGCCGCGCCTGTCGCGGTAGCGGCTGTCGGCCCTGCAGCCGGAGCTGCTGCTCCCGCGGCGGAAGAGAAAACAGAGTTTAATGTTATTCTTAAAGCGTTTGATGAAGCCAAAAAAATTGCCGTTATTAAAGAAGTCCGCGTCGTAACAGGGCTCGGTCTTAAAGAGGCAAAAGACCTTGTTGAAGGAGCGCCGAAACCGCTTAAGGAAGGTGTTTCAAAAGATGAAGCAGGTAAAATCAAGGAAGTCATCACCGCGGCAGGCGGTACTGTTGAGATTCAATAATTTTGTTTCTGACCGTATAAACAATGTTTATGCGGTCAGACAACTTTGAAATAACGTAAATAAGGAAGGGGAAATTGATGGTTAAGATAAAAGCAGCAGAAAAAAGGCAGTACATCGGGAAAGATATTCAGGATGTAATGGATCTGCCGGATCTTATTGATATTCAATTGAATTCCTACGAACGTTTTTTACAGAGAGAAAAAATCAAAAAAGGCGAAAAACCGGCAGTACAGGGGCTTCAAGAGGTTTTTGATACCACATTTCCCATAAAAAGCCCCAATGAAGATATGAGGCTGGAATTCGAATACTACACTTTTGACGAAGACAATATAAAAGTAACTGAACTTGAATGTAAGCAGAAAGGGCTTACATTCGCTGTTCCGCTTAAAGCGCGCGTCAATTTAGCTTTTCAGCAGACCGGAGAAATCAGGCAGAAAGATATTTACATGGGTGATATTCCTGTTATGACCGAACGAGGTACGTTTATCATAAACGGAGCGGAGAGGGTAGTAGTTTCACAGATACACCGTTCACCCGGTGTTATTTTTTGTCATGAGAAGGGAATATACTCATCGCGTATTATTCCCTATCGCGGCAGCTGGCTTGAATTTGAAATTGATCAGAAGCGAGAATTAATCTACGCGAAGATTGACAGAAAAAAACGCATTTTGGGGACAATCTTCCTGCGCACATTGGGATTTACTTCAAGAGAAGATATTATCAGCGCTTTTTATGTTACCGATACCTTAAAGATAAAAGATGACAGGGAAACAAGGGAAAAAATTTCCGGTAAAGCGCTGGCAAAGTCAATCTGGATAAAGGATGCCGAAGGCGGACAAAAACAACTCTACCGCGCGGGCGAAAAGCTGCATCCGCATAACATTGATGAACTATTGAATAACGGAATTAAATCAATTGAATATATAGACTTTGAGGCTAAGGGTTCCCTCAATTCGCCCATGCTTCTTAATTGTTTTGAACGTGAAGATATTAAATTTATAAAGGAAGGCTCCGAACCGTCCAAAGATGAAGCGTTAATAGCTGTTTATTCGGTATTGATGCCGGGCGAGTCCATTACAGTTGATCAGGCGGAAAAAGATCTTCTCAGTATGTACTTTTCCGACCGGCGTTATGATCTTGGAAAAGTCGGACGTTACAAGCTTAACAAAAAATTTGACATGGATATCCCCATGAATAAGTTAACCCTTACAAATGAGGATATTATTGCCACCATGAAGTACCTTATCAAGGTATATGTCGGCGATGAAAATTTTGACGATATTGATCATCTCGGAAACAGGCGCATACGCTCGGTAGGCGAGCTTATGACCAATCAGATGAAAACCGCTTTCAGCCGTATGGAACGGATTGCAAGAGAAAGGATGAGCCTTAAGGAAACCGACACAATCAAGCCGCAGGAGTTGATTTCAATAAAGCCGATTGTTGCGGCTATCAAAGAATTTTTCGGTTCCAGCCAGCTTTCCCAGTTTATGGATCAAGTAAATCCGCTTGCGGAACTAACCCATAAACGGCGTCTTAACGCTCTCGGTCCCGGCGGTCTTTCCCGCGATCGCGCCGGGTTTGAAGTGCGTGATGTGCATTACACCCATTACGGAAGGATGTGCCCGATTGAAACGCCTGAAGGCCCGAATATCGGTTTGATTGTTTCGCTTGCAAATTATACCCGCGTTAATGATTACGGTTTTTTGGAGACTCCGTACAGGAAAGTAAGCAAAGGTGTCGCTACAAAAGAAATAGAATACCTTTCGGCAATGGATGAGGATCGATATTTCATAGCGCAGGCATCCGCTAAAATCAACAACAACGGTTCTTTCGCTGAAGATCAGGTTTCATGCCGCCGTCAGGGTGATTACATAACACGCGGCCCAGAAGAAATTCACTACATGGATGTTTCTCCTAAACAGATTATTTCAGTTTCAGCTTCACTTATTCCGTTCCTTGAGCATGATGACGCAAACCGCGCCTTGATGGGCTCAAACATGCAGCGTCAGGCGGTTCCGCTTGTTTTTCCGGAAGCTCCGCGCGTTGGAACGGGAATGGAATCAAAATGTGCGTATGACTCAGGCGTACTTGTCAAGGCAAGACGCGGCGGAACTGTTCTTCGCGTAACGTCTCAGGAAATTGTAATAAAACCGGAAAAAGCCGGTAATCCCAAACCGGCGGCTCAGGTAACGCTTGATGACAGCGGAAATGATGTTTACGAGCTTTTAAAATTCCAGAGAACAAATCAGGATACTTGTTACAACCAGCGTCCGATAGTCAGGGTTGGTGAAAAAATTACATCCGGTCAGGTTATTGCCGACGGACCTGCTACCCAAAACGGCGAACTTGCTCTTGGGCGCAACATACTTGTAGGGTTTATGCCTTGGAACGGCTACAATTATGAAGATTCAATCCTTATTTCCCAAAGGGTAGTAAAGGATGATATGTTTACGTCAATTCACATAAAAGAATTTATAATAGAAGTCAGGGAAACAAAACTTGGTCCTGAAAAAATCACTCGCGATATTCCCAATACATCGGAAAAGAGCCTTGATAACCTTGACGCCGAAGGCATTATCCGGGTCGGTGCAAAAGTGCGTTCAGGCGATATTCTTGTCGGCAAGGTAACGCCTAAGAGCGAAACGGAAACAACGCCTGAATTTAAACTTTTAAATTCAATTTTCGGAGAAAAGGCAAAGGAAGTGCGCGACACTTCACTTAAAGTTCAGCATGGTATTGAAGGTACAGTCATTGACATTCAACGGCTTAAACGGACAGAGCATGACAGCTTAAGCCCCGGAGTTGATGAACAAGTCAAGGTGTTAATCGCTACAAAGAGAAAACTTCGCGAAGGCGATAAAATGGCAGGCCGCCACGGAAACAAGGGCGTTGTCGCGCGTATTCTCCCTGAAGAAGATATGCCGTTCATGGAAGACGGCACTCCGCTTGATATTTGCCTTACTCCGCTTGGCGTTCCTTCCCGTATGAATATAGGGCAGCTTCTTGAAACAGAACTCGGCTGGGCAGGTTCCACTCTTGACGAATGGTATTCCGCTCCTGTTTTTCAATCTCCTTCGACAAATCAGATAGAAGAAAAACTGAAAGAAGCGGGCCTCCCCGTTACAAGTAAAGCGACTCTCAGAGACGGGAGAACGGGCGAACCGTTTGTGAACCAGATTTTCTGCGGAATAATTTACTTTCTCAAACTGCATCATCTTGTTGATGACAAGATGCATGCCCGCTCCACAGGCCCGTACTCGCTTGTTACCCAGCAGCCGCTCGGCGGAAAAGCCCAGTTCGGCGGACAGAGGTTAGGTGAAATGGAAGTTTGGGCGCTTGAAGCTTACGGTGCGGCCAATACATTGCAGGAACTTTTAACAATTAAATCAGACGACATGACAGGCCGTTCAAAAATTTACGAAGCAATTGTAAAGGGCGAGCCTTCCACGACAGCGGGTATTCCTGAATCGTTTAACGTACTTGTTCAGGAATTGCGCGGACTTGCTCTTGATTTATCTATTTTTGATGTTAAAGGAAAACAGATACCTCTTACGGAAAAAGATGAAGAATTAATAAATAAATCGGGAAGTAATTTTTAAACAGGGGAGAATTAATGCGCGACATTCAGGATTTTGATTCGATAATGATTCGGCTGGCTTCACCGGATATGATCCGGTCGTGGTCATACGGGGAAGTAAAAAAACCGGAGACTATTAATTACAGGACCTTGAGGCCTGAGAAAGAAGGTCTTTTCTGCGAACGAATTTTCGGTACTACGAAGGAATGGGAATGTTACTGCGGTAAATTCAAGTCGATTCGGTATAGGGGAGTAATCTGCGACCGTTGCGGCGTTGAAGTTACTCACTTTAAAGTGCGCCGCGAAAGAATGGGTCATATTGAACTGGCCGCTCCTGTTTCGCATATCTGGTATTATCGTTCCGTACCGAGCCGCATGGGTCTTCTTCTTGATCTTCCCACAAGCCAGCTTCGTTCCGTACTTTACTATGAAAAATATATTGTTACGGATCCGGGTGATACAAACTTAAAGAAGAATCAACTTCTTTCCGAAGAAGAATACTACGACGCTCAGGAACGTTACGGTGGCGGCTTTACAGCCGGTATGGGAGCGGAAGCAATCAGTGTTCTTCTTGAAAATTTGAATCTTGATCAGATGGTTGCGGAGTTACGCGCAAAAATGATTGAAAAAGGCGCAAAGAGCGATAAAAGACTCCTAAAGCGCATTGAAATTGTAGAAAATTTCCGTAATTCAGACAATAAACCGCAATGGATGATCCTGTCTGTAATACCTGTTATACCGCCGGAACTCCGTCCGATGGTACAGCTTGACGGCGGGCGTTTTGCGACAAGCGATCTTAACGATTTATACCGCAGGGTAATTAACAGGAACAACCGCCTGAAAAGACTTCAGGCGTTAAACGCTCCGGATATAATCATACGCAATGAAAAACGAATGCTGCAGGAAGCGGTAGACGCGTTATTCGATAATTCGAAGAAGAAAAAAATTGTTAAAGGTTCCACAAGCAGACCGCTTAAATCGATCAGCGATATGCTCAAAGGAAAGCAGGGACGTTTCAGGCAAAACCTTCTCGGGAAGCGTGTTGACTATTCGGGACGCTCGGTTATTACAGTTGGCCCTGATCTTAAAATGTGGCAATGCGGTATTCCGACAAAAATGGCGCTTGAACTTTTCAAGCCGTTTATCATGAAGAAACTTGTCGATAAAGACGTTGTTTTCAATATTAAAAAAGCCAAGATGCTCGTAGAACAGGAAACCCCTGAAGTTTTTGCGATACTTGATGAAGTTGTAAAAGAACATCCGGTGCTTCTTAACCGCGCTCCGACTCTGCACAGACTCGGTATTCAAGCATTTGAACCGGTGCTTGTAGAGGGAAAATCAATCAAACTGCACCCGCTTGTCTGTCATGCTTTTAATGCAGACTTCGACGGCGATCAAATGGCAGTTCATGTTCCGCTGACCCAGGCTGCACAAATGGAATGCTGGACGCTCATGTTAAGCGCGCGTAACCTTCTTAATCCCGCGAACGGAAAAACAATTGTATTCCCGTCACAGGATATGGTTTTGGGTATTAACTTTCTTACAAGGATTAAAAAGAACGCAAAACGTCCCGGTTCGTCAAAACCTGAAACAAAAGAAAAAATACCGTACCCGTCTGCTTTTGAGGAAAGGTTGAAAAGGCTTGAGGCGTTAAAACCTGAAACAAAAGAAAAAATACCGTACTATTCCTGTGCGGAAGAAGTATTGATGGCAGTGGACAGAAAAGCGCTGGATTGGGAAGCCGCAATTCGCATTAACCCCACGAAATTCCCGGTATGGGATTCAGCCGGTAATGAAGCAGAAATAAAATCTGACGGAACTATTATTACCTCAGCGGGAAGGCTTGTTTTTAACGAAGAACTGCCGGAAAGCATTCCGTTTATAAATTATGAACTTAAAGACAAGGAATTGCGCGCGCTTATCGAGCACATATTCAAGGTAAAAGGCTCGTGGACAACAGTACAGATGCTAGATGCGATAAAATCTACAGGTTACCGTTATTCAACTATTTTCGGAGCTACTATCGGCGTTGATGACATTGTTATTCCGAAAGAAAAACCGGATATGATCGATAAAGCAAACAAGGAAGTAGAATCAATTCAAAAACAGTGGCGGCAGGGGCATATAACTCAGGAAGAGCGTTACAACCGTGTCGTTGAAATTTGGACAAAAACCAACGAAGACCTTACCAACCTGACGATGAAAACGCTTGAATCCGACAGGGACGGCTTTAACTCAATTTATATGATGTCAAATTCAGGGGCACGCGGAAGCCGAAATCAGATTAGGCAGCTTGCGGGAATGCGCGGCCTTATGGCAAAACCTTCCGGCGATATTAATGAACTTCCCATCCGGTCAAATTTTAAAGAGGGTCTTTCTGTTATAGAATTCTTTATTTCAACTAACGGTGCGCGTAAAGGGCTTACCGATACTGCTTTAAAAACAGCGGAAGCTGGTTACCTTACACGTCGTCTTGTAGACATTGCGCAGGACATGGTTGTTAACGAAGATGACTGCGGAACAATTAACGGTATTACATATTCGGCGATAAAAAGCGGAGAAGACATTATAGAGCCGTTAAAGGATCGTATAGTAGGAAGATTTACGCTTGAACGCGTCAAACACCCGATAACGGGTGAATTGATTATTGACGTAAACGAGGAAATAACCGAAGCTGTCGCCGATGCTATTGAGGCAGCAGGAGTGGAAACTGTGCGTATCAGGACAGTATTGACGTGTGAGGCGAAATACGGCGTTTGCCGGAAATGTTACGGACGCGACCTTGCGACAAATCATACGGTAGAAATAGGCGAAGCAGTAGGAACGATCGCCGCCCAGTCAATCGGCCAACCGGGTACACAGCTTACAATGCGTACATTCCATATAGGCGGTGTTGCGACAAAGGTCAGCGAAGAAAGCCGTATAGCTTTGAAATATCCTGTATATATTAGGGATTTGGTTGGTACGCATATAGAGCTTGATGACGGGCATTTCCTCTTTACACGCCGGGGTTATGCGACAGTAAACAAAGTAATGAGGGAATACAGACTTGAAAACGGCGATAAACTGCTTGTGGCAGACGGAAGAAGAATAAATCGCGGCGATGTGATAATCAAACGCAGGGGGGAAGATATTATTTCTCCTGAAATCGCGTACGCTTTAATTCTGAAAGACAAGGAAACGGAGACTCTCTACCTTATCGGACAGGATCAAAAAATAGAAATAAGAAGCGGTTCCAATTTTGAAATAAGAAAGGGAACTGTTGTTGAAGCGGAAAAAACAATTTCTACATTCGATCCGTTCTCCGATCCGATTATTGCCGAAAAGAGCGGAACTGTTAAATATGAAGACATTATTCTGGGTTCCACGTTAATAGAAGATATTAATGAAGACACCGGTAATACCGAGAAACGTATAACGGACTTCCAGCATGAAAGCAAACAGCCGCGTATTCTTATTATTGACGATAATGGTGTTGAAGCAGCTTCTTACTTCCTCCCCAGCGGCGCTATCATTCTGGTTGAAGAAGGAGACAAAATCAACAAAAGTAAAACGATTGCCAAAACATTAAAAGAATCCGCAAAAGCAATGGACATAACTTCAGGCCTTCCGCGTGTAAGCGAACTTTTTGAAGCGCGCAAGCCGAAAAGCCCGGCAGTCCTTGCGCAGGTCTCGGGAACTGTATATTTCAGGGGTATTGTAAAAGGCAAGCGAAAAGTCGCTGTAGTTGATGCGTTCAAACGTGAATTTACGCATTTTGTCCCGATTAACAAACGGTTACTAATAAGGGACGGCGATACAGTTGAAGCGGGAGAACCGCTGTGTATGGGCGCTGTTAACCCGCATGATGTTCTATATATTCAGGGTGAAAGCAAACTCCAGCGTTATCTGATGGATGAAATTCAACAGGTTTACCGCTTGCAGGGTGTATCCATAAATGATAAACATATCGGCGTTATTATCCGCCAGATGATGCGCAAGGTAGAGATTCGTAAAGTAGGCGATACCAAATTTATTTACGGATCTTCTGTAGACAAATACCGTTTCCATGAAGAAAATGCCCGTGTTATCGCCGAAGGCGGACAGCCTGCTGTTGCTCAGCCTATGTTCCAGGGAATAACAAAAGCCTCGCTCAACATTGATTCGTTCCTTTCTGCGGCCAGTTTTCAGGAGACAACACGCGTACTTACAAATGCCGCAATCGCAGGTTCTACAGATTATCTGCGCGGTTTAAAGGAAAATATCATCATAGGCCACCCAATTCCGGCAGGTACAGGCATGAAACGTTACCGCAATATCAAGTTATTTGATGATGAAACTCAGGATTTGGATAAATACATGGAGGAAATTCTTGAAAGACGCAAACAAGAAGAAGTTGCTGTACCCGAAGCGAATCAGGAAGAATTTACCGCTGAAGCAGACTGAAAAGTCTCATCAAAAAGTTTAATAGAAAAATTCTGTTAGGAGAAAATATTGCAATATCGTATTGATAAAAGGACAGGCAATAAATTGTCTGTCCTTGGTTTTGGGTGTATGCGGTTTCCGAGGATTTTAGGCAGAATTGATTTTCCGAAGTCAGAAGAAATTATCATACGCTCAATTAATCAAGGCGTAAATTATTTTGATACTGCATGGATTTATCCGGGCAGCGAAGAAACTCTTGGCGTGATTTTAAAGAAAAACAATGTACGCGAAAAAGTTTATATAGCTACAAAACTGCCCCTTGTTTTGTTAAAAGGTTCAAGCGAAAAGTCAGTTGATTTTGATAAATATTTTAACCAATCCCTTGAACGGCTTAAAACAAATTATGTTGATTATTATCTGATGCATATGATAACAGACTTGAATCAATGGCGAAAATTGAAGAGCTTCGGAATTGAAGACTGGATTGCGGAAAAGAAGAAATGCGGCCGAATAAAACAAATCGGGTTTTCATTTCACGGCAGCGGGATAGAATTTATTAAAATTATTGATGATTATGATTGGGATTTTTCCCAGATTCAATATAATTATTCAGATGAAAATTTTCAGGCGGGAGTTACAGGCCTCCGTGCAGCGGCAAAAAAAATGCCGGTTATTGTAATGGAACCGCTGCTTGGCGGGAAACTTGCTTCGGGTCTTCCGAAGGAAGCGGTTAAAGTTTTTCAAAAAGCAAATAATAATTTATCTCCCGCAGGATGGGCTTTGAATTGGGTTTGGGATCAGGAAGAAGTAACTACGCTTCTTTCAGGTATGAGTAACATGGCCCAACTGGAAGAAAATTTACGCCTTGCGGGAGCTTCTGCGCCGGGAATGTTAGCAGATAACCGGAAGGCTGTGTATAAATCTGTACTTGAAATAGTAAATCGCCGCTGTAAGGTTCGCTGTACAGGGTGTAATTACTGTATGCCGTGCCCCGCAGGCGTTAATATTCCCGGTTCTTTCTCTTCGTATAACGCAAGGTATTCGCTTGGCTTTATTGAAGGAATGAAACAGTACGTTATGAGTACCGGGTTTATGTCAGAAACCGGATGCAGCCCTGGCCTGTGCGTAAAATGCGGTAAATGCGAAACTCACTGTCCGCAGAATATTCCGATTATGAAAGAACTTAACAATGTTAAGAGACATATGGAACCATGGTGGATAAAACTTATCAGTGTCTGTGTGCGTGGTATTCTTGGCAAAAAACGTAATAAACCTAATGAATGAATAAAGCATATTTTACGTACGCGCCCATATAGGGCAGAGGTATATATGAAATATGTTTTATTTTCAATTGTTTCTTTTTTGGTTGTTTATCCTGTCATAACAAGCTGCGCTGTATTTAACGGCAGGAATTCTTCGCAAATTCAAGCGGAAAATGATCAGATAGAAAGAGAGCAGGGGCAAACTGAGCTGAAAAAGCAGGAGACGGACAGAGTATATAAAGGAAGCGCTCCTGGTTACAGAGGGCCTATCTATGTACAAGTTTATCTGAGCGGAGGGAGTATTTCGGAAATTAAAGTTGATTCTGATGAGGACCGTTTTGTCGGAGGCGCCGCAATGGAGGAATTGATTGAGATCGTGACAGAACTTAACAGTACTGATGTTGACGCAATTTCCGGAGCGACAATGACAAGTAAGGGCTTTCTTGAAGCTGTAAGGAATGCTATAATGAGTTATGAGTAACTGTATTTTTTGTAAAATTGTCATGGGGGAAATCCCCGGCAAGAAAATCTACGAAGATGATGAAATGCTGGGTTTTCTTGATATAAATCCTGTTGCTCCGGTACATTTTCTTGTCATTCCCAAAAAACATATCAATAATATAATGGAAATGGAAACGCAGGATACAGTGCTGCTTGGCCGCTTATTCTACAAAGCGCAGGAACTCGCAAAACAGCAGGGTTGTGAAGAAAAGGGAGGGCGTTTTGTCATTAACACAAAAACAGACGGAGGGCAGACTGTCGAGCATTTGCACATTCATTTTCTCGGAGGCCGTTCTCTTAGCTGGCCTCCGGGCTGAAGAGCGGGTATTTGGGGGATAAAGTGGCTGTTGAAAAACATATTAATTTTTTTGAACTCCAGAAGGCGTCTGAAAAAACCGGCTGTCCGCTCTGCAGGATAGTAAGCGACCGTGCGTACAGGTATATAGACAATACCCTGTTTGAACATGTTTCCGACCGGGGATTTCGCGCGCTTTTCAGAGCAGCGGGAGGTTTCTGTTCATTTCATTCAAGAAACCTTGTCTCTTTCCGCGACGGTCTTGCAGTCGCTATCCTCAGCCGCGATATTCTGGAAGACCGGATAGAATCTTTTGAAAAAAAGAGTATATGGCGTCCGAAAGGACGCTGTCCTGTCTGCGTGGAACGTGAAAAAATTGAACAGGAATATCTTGATTTTTTAAGCCGCTCGGACGGAAATTCAAGTGAAGAAAAAGAACTGCGCGAATTCTTTTTAGCATCCGATGGTTTATGCGCACCTCATTATGCCGGCTTACTTTTTACTCCGTCAGGTAAAAAAAGGCAGGCGCCCGTATGGCTTAAGAATTTTCAGGAACAAAAATTCAAACATTTAATGACAAGGCTTGATAAATTTATTGAACTCTCCGCTTACGGCAGACAGGGTGAATTTGCCGCTCTAAACGAGAAGGACCAGGTTGTGTGGAAAGAAGCCGCCGCCTGCCTCAACGAAAATATACAGTAATTTTAACGGTTTATTTTTTCTATCACAGGTACAAGAGCGCGAAGACGCACAACCCTGCCGCCGTTGTAAGCCCGGTAACGCTCTCCGTCATCGGAAAAGGGACTGTCTTTCTCGCCGGGAAACGGAGCGAAACGTTTTTGCGTCCATTGAAGCGCAGGATTGTTTAAAGAGACGCTAGTGTCAGCAGGATCAAAATAAATGTAAGATTCATGGACGCCGCGCTCGGGAAGCGGCGCTTCATCGGTGCATTGCAGATAACGGATAATACCTATTTTTAAATCAATTGACTGTATAATTGCCGAGTGCGCTATTGCGCCGTCTGATCCTCTGAAAAGAATGATGTCGGCGGGACGCAAGCTGCGGATTTCGTCGTTAACGGCGATTATTTGAGGGTTTTTTGAATTGAAAAAGGATGTACCGGCGTAACGCGCGGGATCAGCGCCGCGGGGAACTCCCAGAACAGAGCGTAAAACTCTTCCTAAATCAATGCCGCCATAACGGCCGATGTATGAGAGTACATGCCAGACAAAACCGGAACAATCTATTCCGACATGACCGATACAATAAAGATAATTATAAACATCGCTTTCCCTAGCGTTGTTTCCTGATGTTAAAACATAGGGACGGTGGGGAAGTCCCCTGTAAGAACCTGCCTTCATGCGGGCTATATCAAAAAGGTCATCAGAAAAACTCCAGCTTTGTTTTAATATATCAAAAATAAAAACTTTTTCGCGTCCTGAAGATAAAGCCGATATGTAATCTTTAAAGGATTGTGAATCAAGTATTTCTTCAATAACAGGCCAGAGGATTTCAGGGCTTCCTTTGCCGCCTTCAAAAAAATCCCATCCTGAATCAAGCAAAATATCACGTTCATGATTTTCCGCAAAAGGCAGGCGTATATTCACAATCCTGCCGTCAATAATTCTTGTTCTGAAACACTGCCTGAAAGCTTCTTCAATAACGCGTTCAATCCCGTCTCCCCATATTTTTGAAGGATCGGAAAAAGAGACAAGCGAATCTGTCTGCGCTGTACAAACCTGCGAAATGACGAATAACAGAAGGGAAAAGGTTATTTTAGGGTGGAAAGCCATAGTCCTCATATGGTTTAATATTTCCTGCTGATTTTAACTAATAATTGCGTTTTTCTCAATATCTTTAAAATAGCGGACCGTTCCTGTTTTTAGCTCTTCTGTAGCTTCTTCATCGCATACAATAATTGCTTTTGGATGCATCTGAAGGCAGGATAATGTCCACATGTGGTTTATGCCTTCTTCGACAACAGCGCGCATGGCGCGGGCCTTACTTCGGCCGGTTACGATAATTACCACTTCACGCGCGTCCATTACAGTACCCACTCCGACCGTTAACGCTGTTCCGGGAACCTTTGAAGGATCGCCGTCAAAGAAACGCGAATTGGCTGTTTTAGTTTCTTCGGTGAGCGTCTTAATTCTTGTTCTTGAGCTGAGAGAGGATCCCGGTTCATTAAAAGCGATGTGTCCGTCGCTACCCATACCGCCGAGGAAAAGATCAATTCCGCCTTCAGCAGTTATTGCTTCTTCATATAGTTTACATTCTTTTTCAGGGTCTTTTGCCGTTCCGTCGAGAATGTGTATGTGTTTTTGGTCGATATCAATATGTTTAAACAGGTTTTCCGCCATGAAGTAATGGTAACTTTGCGGATGACTTGCTTCCAGTCCGAAATATTCATCCATATTGAAAGTGTGTACATTCTTAAATGAAAGTTTTCCTTCCTTGTACATTTTGATAAATTCACGGTAGATTCCCAACGGGCTTGAACCTGTAGGAAGCCCAAGTATAAAAGGTTTATCATTGCAGTTTGATATTTTTTCCGCAATATACCTGGCGGCCCAAAGACTTGCCTTCTCATGGTTTGCCTGGATAATTATTCTCATTTATCTCTCCTTGTCTAAGCTTTTCCTTTTAAAATTTTTCCGCCGATCATTACATAATTTATATTGTAATTTCTGTCAAATACTGTTATGTCGGCAAAACGGCCGGGTATAATGGCTCCCTGGTTGTTGTACCGCATAATATTTGCGGGATTCATCGACGCTGTTTTTACGGCGTCTTCAAGACTGAACCCTGCCGCGACAAGATTCTTTATTCCCCGGATCATTGTTAACCCTGAACCGGCAATTACATTATCGGCTTTGCGTAAAAATACACCGTTGCCGAAATAGACTTCTTCGTTATTTGCGAAGAATGGTCCCTCTTTTTGCTCGGTCGGTTTTAGGCCGTCAGTAACAAGGACAATCTTGTCTATTGGCTTGTTCCTTAATAACAGTTTGAAAAGATCGGGATGTACATGAAATCCATCGGCGATGATTTCACATGACATCTCTGGATGAATAAGTATCGCTCCGACAGCGTTGGGGTTGCGGTGATCAAGCCTTCTCATTGCGTTAAAAAAATGCGTGGAATGCAGTATTCCTTTCTGCATACCTTCTACCATATTGTCATACTCAGCGTCGGTATGCCCTGCTTGAAGCACAATTCCTTTTTTAAGGCAGAATAGAGCCAGTTCTCCCATGTGCTTTAATTCGGGAGCTATTGTCATATTGACGATATGACCGTTTGACGCTTCCCATAATTGTTCCATAAAATCAAGATTGACAGATTGTACAGTTTCAGGTTTTTGTACGCCAAGTCTTGACGGGGAAATAAACGGACCTTCCAGATGCAGTCCCATGATTCTGGCGCCTTCTTCTTTGCCGATTGCCGCAGCAATTTCCCTGACTGCCCGCAGCATACTGTCGGGCTCAGCGGGATAAAGCGTCGGGTTAAAAGCGGATACCCCCCATTCAACCAGAAGTTTTGACATGGCAAGAACAGACTCAGTTCCTGCCGGTTCATTTTTTCCGGCATCATCAGTTCCATAACCGCCTATACCGTGGATATGAGTGTCAATAAATCCGGGGGAAATACATGAGCCTTTAACATCAATACATTTTACGGAGCTGTCAAAATTGCGCTGCTCAAAACGTTTCTGCGAAAATACATCAGAAATAAGTCCGTCCTCTATAAGTACTGCGCAATGCTCCATGGCTGAAAAACCTGTAAGGACAGTTCCATTATAAAAACAAACAGAATTCATTTATTACCTTAGTCTAATTATACCCTTTTAAAATACTATATTCAAAATTTTTAACCGGTATTATTAATAAAACGTATTTACAGAGAAAACAGAAAAGTGAAGACAATACACCCTCACTAACAATCAGAGTTTTTAATGCTTTTTGTTCTTATCGTTTTAGAACTGAAACGACTCTTTCAAGAACCTTTTTTCTATCAAGCGGTTTGACAATGTAGCTCTTCGCTCCCATTAAAAGACATTTTTTAACAACGTCTTCTTTACCTAAAGCGCTGACCATTATTACATTGGCTTGTTTGTCAAATTCAAGGATTTTTTCCAATGCAGATAC
>JAITFK010000019.1 GCA_031281555.1 Treponema sp.
CTTCCCTGTCCGACCAGCCAGTACCTTTCCGCGCTGCTGCTTGCCGCGCCTTTGGCCCCCGCCGGTACGATTACCGATGTTGCAATTCCCCTGCTCAACGAGCGCCCCTATATCGAAATGACTCTTTCCTATTTGGACTCTCAAGGCATCCCCTGGGAAGCGCCGCCGGATTTTTCCCGTTTTGTTATTCCCGGCGGCGCTTCATGGAAACCTTTTTCCGGTTCCGTGCCGGGGGATTTTTCTTCCGCCGCTTTTCCCGCCTGCGCCGCGGCAATTTCCGGCAATCCGGTTACCCTTCTCGGCCTTGATCCCCATGACGTGCAGGGCGATAAATTTTTTCTGGAAATGCTTGCTACGATGGGCTGTACGGTAAATTGGGAACAAATTCCCGGTTCCGCCGAATACAGCGTTACCATTTCCCGCAACGGCCCCCTGCGCGGCGGTACTTTTGACCTTAACGCCACGCCGGATCTGCTTCCCGCCGCGGCGGTAACCGCCGCCTTTGCCGAAGGCGACACTGCTCTGGTTAATGTCGCCCACGCCCGTATCAAAGAAACCGACCGTATTGCGGTTATGGCGGAAGAGCTTGCCAAACTGGGCGTTTCCTGTACCGAGCAGCCTGACGGCCTTATTGTTCACGGCGGCCTTACCGGCGCTCATGCCAACACGGTCATTGACAGCCACGGCGATCACCGCATTGTTATGGCATTTGCCGCCGCCGCGCTGTCCGCGCAAACCCCCATTGAAATCGACAAGGCGGAAAGCGCCGCCGTTACCTATCCCGGTTTTCTGGAATTACTGCAAGCGGAATATATTTCTTTGTGAACTTTTTTCAAAAACACTAAAGCTTTTTCCAAATTCTCACCCTATATAGTGTAGGAGATTCAAATATGAAAACACAAATTGAAAATCCTGCTCAGTATGAGCAGAGACCCTTCCCTTTTAGGGATAGGGCTATCCCGGATATCCGCTATGACCCGGTATTCAAAGCGGTATTCACCAAAGAAACAGCAAAGTCGAGGGGTGCGTTGTCAGACCTCATTTCGGCGCTGATAGGTCGTACCGTCACAGTGGAGGCTATCACCGCCAATGAACCGCCTACTGACGATTCGAGGCAGCGGTATCTGCGTTTCGATGTAGCCTGTAAAACCGAAAAAAGCGAACTGGTCAATGTTGAGATGTCATTCAACCCAAAGACCAGCGAACAGGTGCGTCTTGAATACCACACGGCACGGCTATTTGTAGGACAGGACATTCACGGGAAAGATAAAGATTATATTGATTTAAAAGAGACCTATCAAATCGCCATTCTGGCAAAGAAAACATTTTTCCCCGATGAAAATTTCGTCCACAATTTTTTATATTATGATCCGGGTAACCGCGTCTCGCTTGGAGGAAAAACCAGAATAATCACTGTAGAGCTGGTAAAAACTAAACCTATCGTTGATAAACCCGTTGAAGAAATGACCACTGCGGAACAATGGGCGGTATTTTTTCAATATTTGACAGATAAGGAGAAAAGGGGTAAAATAATTGAAATCATCAATCGAGAGGAAGGAATAGCGATGGCGGTAGAAACATTAGGAACCTTTACCCAGAGCGAACTGGAATACATACGTGAGAGTGGTCGCATAAAAGCCGAACTTGACTGGCAATGCGATATGACAGAGGCTCGAAGAGAGGCTCGACGTGAAGGCCGCAACGAAGGCCGCAACGAAGCCAGCCTTGATATTGCCCAAAAGATGAAAGCAATGGGTGATTCTATCGAAAAGATACATACCATAACCGGCCTTCCCATAGAAACCATTGAACAGATATAGATTATCAAATAACAAATAACAAAGTAAGTTATTGGTTAGCAAGCGCGTAACAATGGTACGATGCGTGTTATCAACACGCTCCGCTTGCTAACTTCGCTTTTTAATTGCACCTAACGACACTATATAGAGCGCAGGTCGCTTGCCAGCAACGCTACGCGATTCCGCCTGCTGCTCTTGCTAAAGCAAGAGCGCCTTTTTGCCATACAGCGGTTATTACTTAGGCTAGGGCGTGCTGCATTTATTCATTCACACAGCTATGCTGTGCTTTTCTTGCCCGGTGTCAGGCACTTTTGCGTGCTTCCCTGATACGTTATAACAAATACAAATCTTTACTTCGAATGACGTGTATAACTTTTGATCAAACGGCTCTTTGGTTTTTCGTTTTCTTCTCCATTTTCAAGAGACAGCTTTTCTTTTATTTTTTTACCAATAGCCCTGTTCAAGTTATCAAGGTCATAGTCTCTTACATATAACATGTATTCACGCATTTTATTATCATCTTGTTCAATAGAAACAAAAAGATGATCCGTTATATCAGTAATGAACTGATTTACAATTTGTTCCGCACATTGATCTAAATTCATATTTATCTCCTTAATTATAAATTTTATATTAATAAAACTAGAGTTTCGGCGTAATGTCGAAGCCCAGAATTATAGTTATGAAAATAATTTTGCGTATTGAGAATAAATCTGCTCTATCGAATCTGTCTGAGATTTAAGAGTCTGAAGACGCTTCCAATCAGGACTATCGAACCCGGGGATAAGCGATGAAGTACTTTTCATAGGTTCATAATAAACATACAAAGGGACACTTTTTCCATCGTCAGTCTTTGCTGTTTCGCGCCCGGCATAATAGACCTTTCCACGGATATTAATCCCTTTCCCATACCAAATAATGCTATCACTATTCTTAGTTGCATTGCTAATTATAACTCGAATATTACACTTCTTATTCTGGTATCCTAAATGCCTAGAAGTTGCAGTTGTTTGAGGAGAAGGCAATGTAGTACCCCAAATTTGGAATGTGGTAGCATCTGTACCTTCAATGTAATCCTGAACTGTACCTACTATTATAAATTCAGGAAATTTACCTTGAAGGGGATCTAATTCCTTACTTAAATTACCTATAAGGGAATCTCTTACAGATTTGAATTCTGAGCCTGCCTTACTAATCAAATAAGGAGAAGGGGAACCGTCTTTAAATGCTAAGAGCTTTTTAGCATAGTCCTCATATGAAGAAACAGTAGTTACCGACTTTTTTAAAGAGTCTAAAGTGGTATCAATTTCAGAAACCGCACGTACTAAAAATGGGACATTACTAATATCTACTTCATCAGATAAAGAAAGTTTAGGAATATTTATACGAACATAAAAACGGGGTCTCAATATACTAAAAATCACTTCTGCAATCTCATCTGTAATAATAATACATCCGTCTTTAACTAAAGATGTTGAATATATAGAAGAATACTTCGTTATCTGCACCTCATACCCATCAGGAACAGTGAGTATCTCTCTTTTAGAATGGTAGCGTTCTCTTTGAGGTTTCTCCTTACGAACATTTTTTACAATAGTCTTAACAAATACCCATTCTGATTTTTTATTCTTTCTTTCAAAAATATCCTCATAAGTTGTTATATCGTAATATTCAGTGCCATCAAATTCAGCTTCATACTCCAATTTCAATACATTATCAGAAATAATCTTAAACTGTGCTTTATTACGACGACTAGTTGTAGAATAATCGACGTATATTTTTCCACCGACTTCACGGAACTCAGAACGCTGTTCAGCAAAAAGACTTGAAAACAAAAGGAAAAGGAAACAAGAAAATAAAAATCTTTTCATAGAAAAATCCTTTATTAGTACTAAAGACAAAAAACACTTCATTCTCAAAAATTGTTACGCGAAAGTGTATCTAACACCTTGCGCTTTTTTTCCTTTAACTGACTATTATTTTTATCAAAATCTGTAGTATAACCTTGATATTTTTTTGCAAGTGATTCAGACATATTTATAACAATGTCTTTTTCACCTTCCTCCAACGAGTTAAAAAGAGCCAACAATCTTGAATTTTTTGCGTTTTCAACACTTATACACATTTTTTACCATAATTCTAATTTATAAATTGACGCAAGTGTACTATTACCGGATAACATGATTAAAAATCCTATATTACCCTCTACAGAATAGAGGTATTTATACCCTGTCTTTCTATAAGTAAAAGATAGTATACCACCCTTTTCCGTATAGGAAATTGCCTCAGGTGTTCCAGTAAATGCACCCTTAGCGTCAAGAGCAATAATATTAACTGTCTTTTTCGTGGGATCCACACGAATATAAGGTAAATTACTTTTAGAAGTACTTGCAGGGGCAAACATAGTGTTTTTCTTAACATCTGTTGGGGGCAACCAAAAGCAAGGCAAAGTTGTACTAGAGAGTGCAGGCATAACTGCGCTATTGCCCTGAACAACCAGCCTTACATTATCTCCAGATGATAAGAAATAGACACGATCTTTAAGAAGCCAGATACTTGCACCGTTATTAACGGCCTCAAAATCGGAACTTGAGAGCTGAGGACCAGCTACAAATGAAGAAACAGAACCATCGTCATGGAGAATTTCCATGCGAAGACGATTACCAGGTGTCTGCCATACAAACACTTGATCAGCAAAAAGACCAATTGTCAAAAAGAAAAAGAGAAGAAACAAAATTTTTTTCATAAAAACTCCTTAATTAAAATTATACTTCCTTATATTAGGCATACTATTTAGGCATTATATACATACAAAATAAGCATTGTCAACAATAAAATCAAAAAATCATCTGAATAATTGAAAAATTAGGCATTTTTTGCTTGCAAAATAGCTAAAAAAGGGCTATTTTTATGCTATGGATTATTCAATTAATTTGCGGATAAAGAAACTAAGAGAAAAACTTGGACTAAACCAACGGGAATTTTCCAAGCTTCTTTCCCTATCTGGAGGTTATATAGCGGGGATAGAGGTTAATCTACGACAAGTCAACGATCGATTAATAAAATTAATAACTTCTCAATTTGGAGTTAATGAAGAGTGGTTACGACTTGGAAATGGTGAAATGTTTACAAAGAAAAAGACAGATGAAAAGGCTGTTCGTATAATATCGTTATACAATGATTTACCACCTCATTTTCAAGATGTTGTTTTGGGTACTATTGAATTATTACGAAAGGCAAATAATACGGAGAATAAACTAAAAAATAATAAAGAAAAAAAATGATTTTTTCCCTTCTTACTTTGTGTTCTTTGTACCTTTGTGATCTTTGTGTGAACTCTTTTTCTTAAACCTGTCCGGTTAAAAATTTGGCGTCAAGATCGGTCAGGGGTTTGCCATAGATAAATTCAAAAAGATGGCTTAAATTTTCGGCTCCCATTTTTTCAAACTGACAGCCATAGTAGTCCAGCGATTTGTCCTTAAAGCAGCGCACAATTATCGCTTCTGTTGTAATAGCGCGATTCGGAGTGATAATTTTAATCGTTAGCCTGCTTTCAGGCTGCAACACCGAGGAAAGGTCGGAATGGGGATAGGCAAAAAGCAGGCCGGACGCGCTGATGTCAATTACTTT
>JAITFK010000034.1 GCA_031281555.1 Treponema sp.
TTTCCGCGTCGGTGTTCCTGTCCCGTTCCATAAGCAAACCCATTGTTAAAGCGGCTGAGACTTTAAAAGATATTTCCGAAGGCGAG
This sequence comes from Treponema sp., assembly GCA_031281555.1. GTDB lineage: Bacteria > Spirochaetota > Spirochaetia > Treponematales > Breznakiellaceae > WQXQ01. The sequence goes on from JAITFK010000034.1 coordinate 87, forward strand.
GGCGATCTTACGCGGACTATTGCCGTCAATTCACGGGACGAGATTGGAAATCTTGCCCTGTACTTTAACAAAACGCTGGAAAAAATCAGAAACCTTGTCATAGCCATAAAAAAAGAAGCGGGAAATCTTAACAACACCGGCAATGAACTTGCGAGCAATATGACGGAAACAGCCGCGGCGATTAATGAGATTAACGCTAACATACAAAGCATGAAAGGACGCGTTTTGAACCAGAGCGCGAGCGTAAGCGAAACACACGCTACTATGGAACAGGTTGTCTCTAATATCAACAAGCTTAACAACCATGTTGAGAATCAGAGTAAAGACGTATCGCAAGCGTCGTCCGCCATAGAAGAAATGGTAGCCAATATTCATTCGGTTACCGAGACTCTTGAAAAAAATACCGACAATGTAAAAACTTTGAAAGAGGCTTCCGAAGCCGGCAGAAGCGGATTGGAAGAAATGGTAAGCGATATTCATGAAATAGCCGCCGAGTCCGAAGGGCTTATGGAAATTAACTCCGTTATGGAAAACATAGCGAGTCAAACTAATCTGCTTTCAATGAACGCGGCTATTGAGGCGGCTCACGCCGGAGACGCGGGCAGAGGTTTTGCGGTAGTAGCTGACGAAATACGCAAGTTAGCTGAAAATTCAAGCGAACAGTCCAAAATTATCGGCAGTATCTTAAAGAAGATAAAAAATTCGATAGACAAAGTAATTCTTTCTACCGCTAACGTGAATAGAAAGTTTGAGGCGATTGATTCTAACATAAGAATAGTATCCGAACAGGAAGAAAACATTTTAAGCGCGATGGAAGAACAGGGCAAAGGAAGCAGGCAGATACTCGATGTTGTCAGCAATGTGAATGAAATCACAAGGCAGGTAAAGAGCGGTTCCAATGAGATGCTTGAAGGAGCAAATGAAGTAATACAGGAAAGCGACAATCTGGAGAAAACAACGCAGGAAATAACCGGGGGACTGAACGAAATGGCTTCCGGCGCGGAACAGATAAACACCGCTGTACATCATGTTAATGAAATAAGCTCCAGAAACCGCGAAGGAATTGATATTCTGGTACGCGAGGTTTCAAAGTTTAAGGTTTAGGGAGTTAAGCAGGGCAAAGCGCCGCAGGGTGTTTGGACTTTTTGGACTAGGGTCCGCGTCCACACCCTGTTGGCGCTTTGCGTTACCGGAACAACCGTTAGGCGGTGAAGTAGTTACGATATGTTATTAGACGCTGGAGCGTATATCATTTTTGTTTAAGTAAGTTAATTTTATTCTCCGCCCAAGCCTTAGTTGGCAGAAAAATGAAAACGCTTACTGCAACCGCGTAGAGAAACGCAAGTAAACTTAATGCCAGACTGGGTCCAAGCATGTCCTTGTTATCCAGATTGACAAGGCATGCCAATAAACCGCTGACAAAACCAAATCCCCCTACCCCAAGGGTGAATTTAATCGTGTTTTTTATAGCCCCTGAAAGAGCCGCAAGTTCTGATTCAATGTATGAATAATTTTTCTTGAAGCTTGTCTTAATATACATACTCAAAATGTTTCCGCTTTTTGATGTAATAACAAAAAAAAGCAGAGGAACAAGGATCAATAAAATTGAGGGCAGATCAATAAACATCATAAGCATTCCCGATAATGCGCCCACAACAACAAGGATAAAAACCATGAATAAAAAACCAATAATTAACAACATCATTCGCCTCCTAAATATTTCTCAAGATTACTTACTATATCTTTGATATAGCCGTTTAATATTTTATATTGTTTTACTTATTCTTCCAAGTTAACTGAATAAATAAAAAATACTTACATCTATAGAGAATTCATTCCATAAGGAAACTTTTTGGTTCCTATAATTATTCGCTTGCTCAGTGAAACCAAGCTTTTCAGCGCATTGTATTGCCATTTCAAGAACTTCAGGAAAAATTTGCATTGAATGAACTAATGGATTATTTATTATAATTTGCAAATACTCATACGCTTTATTATATTTATTGCCTTTCATATACATTTTGGCAAACCAATATTCAGTCCATAATTCATAAGGAAAAAGCTCTTTCATTTTATTAATATTTTGTTGATCGTACCGTATTTTTATGCTTACAGGAAAGTTATATACCAAATAATCATCGTTCAATGACTGGAAGTAGTAACTATAATCATGGTAATCTCGAAGAGTTTCCATGGGTGGAGGAATAAAAACCATTTTATCTTCCGGTTTGGAACTTTTTAAAATATTATTTTCAAGTATTGTTATTGCTTCGCTTAAAGGCATTTCCGGATTCCAAAAGTTATAAGGGAAATTACCGCCAAAATTTAACTTTAAGTAATACACATATTTTATCATATAACTTATTTGATAATATATATCAGGGGTTATGTTTTCTAAACGGTTTTCTTCTTTTAATAAAGATATTTCTTTATCCAATTCTCTGGTTTCCTTAATGAATATATTTAAAATATCTGCGTCAAAAAGCGTATATCCAAACATTACTCCCTTTACACCGCTTTTATCGACAATAAATCCGTCAAAATTATTATTACTTTGTCCGCCTAAATACAGACACGGCAATAATTTAAGCAGATTTGCGGCGTTTGCGGCAGTAACTAATTTTGACGTATTTGATATATTTTTCCACTCATTAGAATTGATTAACTTAATATTAGTTTTAAATATCTTATTAGAAATAATATCATTAGCTGTTTTTAAATTTTCATCCAATGTTATGTAGTGTAAAGAATGGAACCTGTCTTTATATTTTTCATATAAATATGCTCCGAGCGGTTTCCAGTTTTCTTTACTGCCAAATGCATTGGGAATAATTTTTTTGCTTCCATGATCGCTGCCGGCAAATACAAGTATTTTCTCCCCTTGTTTCGCGTTCTCTATGGCATTAATGGCGATATTCGCCATGTATTCATCTCTATAATTATATCTATCTATTTTGCTTACAGTTCCCGGAATAGCGTTTTCCATGTCTGTTTGAAGACCAATTATTTTAATTTTATCCTGTTCTTTTTTATCTGTATTTAATTTATATATTTCATGATATAAATCAAAAGCGCCGTATCTTATACCGACATAATCCCATGGATAATAAGGTAAAGCAGGGTCTTTTTCCTTTTGCCATCCGTATTTATAATTTTCTCCAATAGCGCCTTCTTCAAAAAAATACCGCACGCCCGCATTATATAAAAGTTGTAAATTTGAACTCAGGAATATAGTATCATTTATAAGATAATGGCTTTGGCTTGTGGCAATAAAAATAATGTCCGAATATTCCAGTCTTTCTAAAATCGCTTCAATGGCATTAGGTGAATTGGACAAAATGCCATCTATTTTTTTAGCTAATTTTCTATTGTTTATTGAACAGTTTGAAAACATTACACATAAGATCATTAAAATATATGGAAACACTTTGTTTTTCATTTTAAATTCCTAAAAAAATTGTATTGTGCACAGCTACAGCAAAAGTTCCAGCAGGGATTTTATTTCCTTTTCGGTGAGGGGAACGGATTTAATGTCTACGTTACTGCCAGTTACTACGGGCGGGTTGGAAAGAAATATTGAGAGAGGCGTATCGGCGGAGTAACTTGAAGCGAATGAGAGTAATGTGGCTAATCCGCGGGCATGGGATGGGTTTTCAAATTGAAGTCTGATTATTACTTCGTGTTTTTTTTCTTGCGCTGGTAAAAGTTTAAAATAAAAACCTTTAACTGATTGAACGGGTAATCCCGCCAACATTTTGTTTAACAACGCTAGAGGATTTACTATCCAGCATGATAGCGGCGAACCGTGGCGGAATTCGTTAAATTGTTCGGGGATTTGTACGCCGGGTTTTGGGGTAAATGGATCGATGGCGTCGCCGTTTTGCGACATGGCGGCATAGGCGTGGGAAGATGTCAGCAATACCGATGTTCCGTTTGAATACCAGTAATCGCCGCCGCCTGCGGAACGGCGCTTTTCCCAGCCTTTGTTAAGCGACATGGCAAGTTCAGCGTTGGAACGGGGATAGTTGCCTTGAGCGGCGATTTGATAGCGCCG
>JAITFK010000062.1 GCA_031281555.1 Treponema sp.
ACAAGCTGCCGTCAGCGCCGCCGTATGCAAAATACCGTTGACTGCGAGCCTTCTCCGTTTCTTTCGGAAATTCCGCAGGAGTTGATTAAGTACCATGAAAAAGCGGAAGAATCAAAAATGGCAGACGACGAACAGGCGGAAAAATTTATTTCGCAGATGAAAGCTATGTTCGGCTAAAGCGCAACACCCGCAAACGGCGGCGCTTCCTCCAAAACTCTTGCGATAACACGGTTATTTTCCAGTAAAAGATCGGGGTCTCTTTCCAAGATTGAAAAAGCGTCTGTTCTGGCGCGCTGAAGCTCCTCAAAATCACGAATTGGATTCGCCAGACCCAGCGCAAGGTAGCCCGACTGTTCGGTTCCGGCAATCTGTCCCGGTCCGCGGAGTTTAAGGTCTTCTTCCGCAATGACAAAGCCGTCGCTGCTTTTTAACATTGTCATAAGTCTTGTTTTTCCGTCTTCCGTATATTCATCAGAATAAACAAGAAAGCAAAAGGACTGTTCGCTGCCCCGCCCCACTCTTCCGCGAAGTTGATGAAGAGCGGAAAGCCCGAAACGTTCGGCGTGTTCAATAACCATGCAGGTAGCATTGGGAACGTCAACCCCGACTTCCACAACACTTGTAGCTGCAAGTATTCTTACATCGCCTTTTCTGAAATCAACCATTGTTTGACGTTTTTCTTCTTCTGTTAATCTTGAATGAATTAACGCCGTTTTGTACTTTGGAAATATTTTTTTAGAAAGCCTTTCAGCCATGGAAACCGCGTCCTTTATGTCTTCTCCGCCTTCAATTAACGGATAGACAAAATATGCCTGCCTTCCCTTCTCAAGCTCACCGCGTATAAAGCTGTAAACCTTTTCTTCGTTTGACTCTTTCGCGAGGTGCGTCTTTACAGGTTTTCTTCCGGGCGGCATATCTTTGATTATCGAAACGTCCATATCGCCAAAAACCGTTAAAGCAAGAGTTCTTGGAATTGGCGTTGCGCTCATCATTAAAAGATCGGGGGAATCGCCCTTTGTCATAATTAATGAACGCTGCGTTACTCCGAAACGGTGCTGTTCGTCAATTACAACAAGTTTTAAACTTTTATAAATTACGTCTTTTGAAAAAAGAGCGTGAGTTCCTACGACAATGTCAATCTCGCCGGAATTAAGGTTTTTTATAAGTTCCTTACGTCCCTTTGCCTTGACATTACCCGTAAGAAAAGCGACATGAAGCCCCAGCGGCTCAAGTAAGCGGGCCGCGTTTTCGGCATGCTGGAGCGCGAGCAGTTCCGTAGGAGCCATAATCGCAGCCTGGCCTCCTTCTTCAACTGCTTTTAACGCAGCCAGAAATGACACAAGAGTTTTTCCCGAACCGACATCACCCTGCAAAAGGCGCGCCATAGGAGCATCTCCCGCCATATCCTGATTTATTTCCATAACCGCTTCACGCTGCCCTGTTGTAAGCTGAAAAGGGAGTCTTTCAAGAAGACTTTTCTGCAAGGCTGAAAATGAAACTTGTTTTACAGGGTTTTCTTTTGCTTCTGTAAATTTGTTTGATATTTTTCGCCGTTCAAATGCGCGTTTTCCTATAATTACTTCAAGGTAAAAAAGTTCTTCATAAATTAAAGTCTTTTTAGCTCTTTCTATATTTTCCATTGATGACGGATAATGTATTTCCTTTATTGCTGCGTTTTTAGGCATTAGGTTGTCTCTTTCCGTTATTTCAGAAGGAAGTTCGTCTTCAATGTTATCTGCATATTTCTTTATAATCTGCGATGTTATCTTTCTGACTGCCGACTGCGTAATACCTGAACAAAGAGGATAAACAGGCATTATTTTCCCGAAGTTATCTTTTAAGGAAACAGGCTCAAATTCAAAGACGCTTGACTGCAGCTCACCGTATTGCATTTTAAAACTTCCGTAAATCATATATTGCTTACCTGTAACAAACTGTTTCCCAAGCCACGGACGGTTAAAAAATAAAAGCGCAGCTTGCGCTGTTTCATCTTCTATATAAACTTTTAATGTTCTTTTTCTGCCGTATCCAATCCAGTCATGCGCAATTACCGTCGCGACAGTGCAAACTTTTGCGCTTGAAAAACATCTGAGCGGTACATTCTCAGTGCGATCTTCCCATTTACGGGGATAAAAAACAAGAATATCAAAGACAGTCTTTACTCCCAAGCGGACAAAATTTGCGGCATCTTTCGGTTTTATTTCTTTTATTGAGTTTATCGGAATATTCAATGAACGCAGAAACATTACAACGGTAAACTTGAAAGCAGTTTCGCAATCCTCGGAAAAATAAAACCTCCGCCTATCCACGCAACTGCCAATAAAACAAGCGTAAAAATTATTCCGTTAAGAAAACTGCCTATTCGTCTTCCGTAAAAAATACGATTCATTCTGTACAATAGCGGCTGTGAAATAGAATCGATTATCCGCCAAAAGGGACTGTATATATTGCGGTTTGTAAGATACGCGATTAACCTGAGTACAACGATGATAATACAAAAACCAATTATAAAGGACATAACAGACCATACAGATAATAATAGTATTGAAAGGAAATACCCGATTGTTATCCTGTCAAAATACGCGAGAGAAAATAATATATTTTGAATAAAGGAAAGGCTTACTATTGCCAAAACCGCGGAAAAATCCAGAACGCCGATGCGGATGCTGAATTTATTCTGCCACCAATTAAGGTAAGGGTCTGTTATACCGCATAAAATATCAACGGGTTTGCTTTCGGCAAAACTGCCGAACCATGAAATTATTATACGTATCAATATTAATATCGAATAAATACCAACCAGCATCCCCAAGAAACCAAATATCATCTGCATTATTTCCTCCAGACTTCCGCTACACATTTATTGTTTTGCAATTCATCAATTATATTCACGTTACCTGTAATATTAATACCTGAAAAAGTACGGACAGTTTTCTCTCCGCCCTGTACGGGAATATGAAGAAATGTTAAACACGGACCTATATTTTCAGCAAGAAAATCACGAAGTGAAAACAGGTTTTTTTCATTCTCTGCCGCTGCGGAATCAAGCCTTATGTGTATTTCCTCTGGTCGTACGGCGGCAGGTTCCGTAAAAACAGGCTGCGGCGGCTTTTCTCCGGCAGCTTCCCTGCGCTTCGCACTGCGGCTCAACTGCGCAAAATCGGCGATACTTGACACCTTAAAACTTATTTTTTCAGTATTTCGTTCATTTTCAAGGTCTATGCTCCCCTTTAAGGCGACTATTTCGTTAATTTTCAATAAATGCCTGTTTTCAGCGTAAATCTTTGAGAAAAAGACAATGTCTATTTCGCCTTCAAAATCCTGCAAAGTACCGAACGCCATATCATTGTCATTTTTATCTTTTATTATTCTAAGCGATTTTAAGTATCCGATTATCGTATAACTTCCTTTTTTCGCCTTGTTTATGAATGAACTTTTTAAATCCGCCATATAAAGCCATGTCTTTTTGTGAACATTGAATTTATCATCCATTTCTTTAACTTCTTTTATAACTGTATCGACATCATTCTTCCTGACAATACTGTCCGCTATAAATGTATATTTATCCTTGTCTTTTTGATAATCAATCTTTCCTTTTAAAATAAGCACCTTGTTATTTTCAATTTCATTTTCATACCTCTCCCATGTACCTGA
>JAITFK010000168.1 GCA_031281555.1 Treponema sp.
CAATCTTCCAGGCTGTCGCTGTTGATTAAAGCGCCGTATGCTCCGCCCTTCATGCGGATATTTTCCCATAACGCCCCTGTATAAAACTGATGCGATAAAACCGTTTCCGCAATCTGTTCGTTGGTATCAAAAGGCGCGGCATTCAAACTGATAGCCGCAAAACCTATTTGCAGAGACGGAGAGGCAAAAACTTCCATTCCTTTTTTTACTTTGCCTGAAGTATCTGAATCTGCGGGAATGCGGTTAACAGGAGCCCCGAAGCTGCCGAACCTTTGCGCAAATTCCGCGCCTGCGTTTTTAAGCGAAAGCCCCGTCAGGTTTGCTATAAGCCCCGAGCCTGTAATTTTTTCACGCAGACTTTTCATTTTTTCGGTAACTGTTGATATTTCGTATTCCGCAAGACGATGAATAAAATCAATTTGAGACAGACCGCCCCATATTTCTCCTATTTTCCTGGAACGGGAATTGAACCGGCCTGCCCTGCGGGACGCGTATTGATGCCCCATTGGCGCAAGGCTGGAATCAATTTCGCTTTTTACCTCCAGAACAAGGTCATTTATTCGTCTGTAATCTGAAAAATCCGCCTCGCTGACAAGGCGCAGAAGCAAATCAAGAGACGGCGCAATTTTTTCATCAAGACATTTTAAACGAAAAATTATCCAGTCTCTGCCCGCAAGATCAAACTTGCCGGAACCTGTTTGAAAATACTGCTCTGTGCCTTTTACGGCTGAACCGGTACAAAGATGCGCAAATAATCCGCCTACTGTACGGACAAGTAAACTTGACATCTCAGCGTAATCCATGCCCGGAAGCCCCACGGAAACAATTGCCTTTGTAAAAAACGGCAGCCAGAAATAATCATCAGGAGAAAGAACATCAACCGGAAATGCAACGTCTATATAGGTAATGCCGTTGGTATATAACTCATGGCAGAGAGCCGGAACTCCCTGTAAATCTTCATGGCGGCGGTGGATTATTTCAATTTCTGTTGAAAGATCGCTTCGGTAAAGATGCGGGATGACAGCTAACGCTTCGGGGCTTTCGGTTTCGTTTTGTTTTTTTGCCATATTTTTTGATTTTTCAATAATGCTTCGGCGTTCCTCTTTGCTCATGTTTTTTTCCATATCGGCAAGAGTTTTTGCCAGCTGCGCGTCCTGCTGCGCCAAAAAATCTTCTTTGGGCTCAAGAATTACAAGAGCGCGGTGAGGGTTATCAAGAAAATATTTTTTTATTAAGGATTCAAAATACCGTTTGTCAGCCGCAAGGTTCTCTTTTATTTTTGCTATCGCAGGGTTAAGAAGCAGGCTTTCCCAGGGTTTACAGCCGTGCAGCCATGCGCGTAAAGAGCGGCACATCCAGACAAGAGAAAAAGGCCCGCCCGCGCGGCGGATTTCCCTTTGCGAGAATTCCATGGATAAAAGAGCAGCTTCAATTTCTTCTGCCGGGATGCCTTCGTTATAAAGCTTTTGCAGTTCTCCTGTTATAAGTTCTTCAACTAATTTTCCCTTTTCCTGAACATCACCGTCTATGCCCTTAAGACCGGCCGCAAATAATGTTTCCCGAATCTCTCCTTCAAGCCCTGAAACCGGTGAAATATCTTCGCCGATACCTGACTCGATTAATGTTCGTTTCAAAGGAGAACCGTCATGCCCAAGAAGAATTTCTTCTAATGCCACCAACGCGATATTCTCGTTTGTGTCGGTAACATCGGAGCAAAGCCATGAAAGAAAAATTGTTGATTTTTTTTCATTGTCGGCAGGACACGGAATATGGAATATTTTGGGTTCATTCCAGCGTTTGGTTTTTTGAATAGGGTCGCAAGCCTTACCGCCCGGTATAACAGAGAAAAATTGCTCATTTAAAAAAGAGAGTTGTTTTTCCGTGGAAATGTTACCCGCAAGAAAAACACAGCAGTTTGCGGGAGAATAACGGCTGCGGTGGAATTCTTTTAATCCTTCCCACGTTAACTGCGGAATTTCCTGCGGATCGCCGCCTGATTCAAAAGCATAAGGAGTGCCCGGCATGACTGCCTTAACCGACCAATGACTCGCGTAGGTATCCAATGATGAATAAGCGCCCTTCATTTCATTGTAAACAACACCTGTAACTGTAAGTTTGTCATTATGGTATTCCAGCCTGTGTCCTTCCTGCATAAAAGTCCACTCTTCAAGCAACGGCAGGAAAACCGAACTGCCGTAAACAGACATCAGGTTAAAATAATCATGCTCATTGGTAGAACTTGCGGGATAAATAGTTTTGTCGGGATATGTCATCGCGTTAAGGAATGTCTGCAGACTGCCCTGCAAAAGAACAACGAACGCGTCCTTAAGCGGATAACGCTCTGAACCGCAAAGGACCGAGTGTTCCAGAATGTGCGGAACGCCGGTGTCATCCTGGGGAGTGGTTGTAAAAGCAAATGAAAAAAGATTTTCGCTGTCATCATTTAGGACATGAAAAACCTCAACCCCGCATTTTTCATGTTTTGCCCATATTCCGAGAGAATTAAGTTCTTCCAAATCAACTATGTCCAGAACCGCAAATCCGCTTTCCAGAACCTGTCCTTTTTTTAGGTTTGTCTTAACGGTTTTACCATTATGTGCATTATCACTCATATAAACACATCCTTATCGCTTTCAAGTATTATTTCTCCGTTTTCACGGGCTTTTCTGAACCACGCAAGAAATTCATTGGCGGCTGCGTCGCAATCACTTTTTGACACAGCGCCCAGAATTTCAGATTCTTCACGAATTATCTGCCTTCGTCCTGCTGAAACGCATGACAGTATTTTTTCACAGAATTCCTGTTTCCTGCTCTTTAATAAAACCGCAATTTCGCGTTCTGTCATCGTACTTAATTTTTCCTGTACGGAACGATCAATGGTATTTATAACATCGTCAAGTGTATAGAGTTTATCTTTTAAATTTTTACCTACTTCGGGATTTTCTTTTTCAAGTTCGTTGATAATCCTGTCGCCGAAGGAATAATCCCCTTGTTTTAAAATCGCGGCAAGAGTCTGCATACCGTTTATTTCTATTGAATTTGCGCTGCCTGCAATATTCCTGACTTTTTCCTTTAATGCCGCAGATACCTGTTCAAGAATTTCAGGAGAAATTTCTCTTTGATGCGCCATGCGTTTCAATATTTCCGCCTTTTGCTTTGCGGGAAGTTTGCTTATGGTTCCTGCGGAAAGTTTGGAAGAAAGTCTGGAAAGTATAAGCGCTGCTGTTTGGTCTGTTTCGGTTTTTAGGATCATTACAATCTGTTCGGGAGAAAATTCTTCCAGAAAGCTGAAAAGATTTTCTCTTGATTCCGGAACAGCCTTATTGAGCAGGGCCTCGCCCTTTTCAGGGCCTTTTGCGGCATAAAGTATCCGGCGGGCAGTTTCAATACCGCCGCGGGATGAGCCTGATAAACTGTAAGGCTTTGAAAAAAGCAAATGAAATTCTTTAAATATTTCATCTTTTTCTTCAGGCTTGATTATTTTTGTCAGGGCAATTTCTTTGGATATTTCATTAACCTGTTCAGGATCAAGTTCCGCAAGAATTTCCGCGGCTTGTTCACTGCCGATAAGAATAAGAAATTTTGCCACTCGTCTGTATTTTGATTCAGGCTGCTCTGGAATTGTTTCTTTTAACAGGGAACCTTGTAAAAAACCTTGATTGACGTTTTTGGCAGGCAAGTCTGTTTTTAAGAATTCACCGGGAATTTTTGGCTTATGAGTATGTTTTTTATTTTTTATATTTTCCGGCCGGGTTTGTTCTAATACCTTGATTTCATTATCTAAATTAATGGTTTTATTATACGCATCAATACCATGCCGAAGTAGGTTCCCCATATTTTGATATTATAGTATAATAAATGTATTATTCATAGACGGATATTGTATAAGGTATTAATGAATACTATAAAGTTATGTTTAATTTTTTATTTTCTTACTGCGGGAAGTATTTACGCGCTGGGAAGTAAGGAAATTGAAACAGAAAATAATGTTATAATTTCATCTGTACAGCAAAATACGATTCAACAAATAAATACTGAACCTTCAAGGGCGGAAAAGGTAATGAGAGCTCTTGTAAGCGCATATCCGCGGCAAATAGAAAAAATTGAATACCGTAATAACGATTGGGCTGTTTTGCTTAGGGGTACATGGTATCATTATGCAGAAGGGAAGCTTCTGCCGCAAAGCCTGCTTCCAAATGCGGCAAATTACAGCCCTCAGCCTTTTTATAATTACATAGCGGAATTGCCCGTTTGGAAAGCTCCGACTGCTGAAGAAGCGGAGCGCTATCGCAGTATGGCAAACAGCAGAAATCAGAATCCGCCGCGCCGCTCTTCTCAATTTTTTGACGAGCTATGGCGGGCGCATAACCGCAATGAAGCTTACGACAGGGTAAAAACGATTCGTTTTCTCGGAAAATCCGTAACCGTCCATTATTTAATTCTAGAAAACCTCTCGCTTGCAGAGGAACAAATTCTTGCAGCCGCAAAAGTTAATCCGCAGGTTCAAAGCTGGATAAACAGCATCAGTTCACTGGAAGGGTGGAGCTGGCGGAACATTGCGGATACTCAATCACGTTCCTATCATTCATACGGATTGGCGGTTGATATTATGCCAAAATCATACGGGGGAAAGGAAACATACTGGCTTTGGGCTTCCAACAGAAGATCGGACTGGTGGAACATTTCGTATAACGAACGTTATCATCCGCCTGAAGCAGTTATTAAAGCGTTTGAAGCCTACGGTTTTATCTGGGGCGGCAAATGGCTGTACTTTGATACCATGCATTTTGAATACCGCCCTGAAATTCTGATTTTAAGCGGGAAGCCTCCTGAGGTAAAAAGATAATAAAGTTGTTTAGAAATTTCAGTCTCTAAACAACTTCCGCTGATAAATAGCTGTTTTTATATGACTTTTTATTAAAAAATCGTATTTTATTTCAAAATTAACCCACAGCGACAATATTTCCTCTGCCTGTTATTTGTAAATAACATATTTAAGTTGAATATTAAATAATGACCAATAAAATAAATGAGCAGTATATTTATAAGTTGATCAGTAATAATATAAAACGTTTAAGATCGCTGCAAAACATTTCCCAACTGGGTCTTGCCGTAAAAACAGGTCTTACCCACAACTTTATCAACGATATTGAAAACTGTAAAAAGGGAGTGTCCGTAAAAACTCTCGCAAAACTTTCTGAAACGTTCAATGTTGAGCCGTATCAGTTCTTTTTGCCTGAAAATATGTATAATAACGATATGATGTTATATGTTAAGGATTTTAACGATTCGCTGAATAAAATGGTAGCCGAACTTACTCAGCAGTATCTTTCAAAAGATAATCAACATACCACAACATAAAGGGAAAAGGTATGTTTTTTCAATTCTCCGCCGCTTATAATATTACTCAAGGTAAAAACTCCGGTTTGTTATTCCCCAATACCAAGTTCTCTCGCTTTTACAACTGCTTTCCGGGCGTTTAACGCTCCCAGAATAAGGGATAAGACATTAGAGCTTCTTATGGAAAAAGAGCCGGAAAAAATATCTACAAGGGACATTGCAAAAGCCTGTGGAGCCACGACAAACGCATGAATAATATTTGTAGGACACCTACCAAACACATACTACAAAACATTGTTAAAGAGCCATGAGAATATCCAAATAACGCATAAAGTTCATGCTTATAATATAACGC
>JAITFK010000173.1 GCA_031281555.1 Treponema sp.
TTTTTAGGTTCGGAAGGAATCGCTCAAACGTATTTTCTGGCGCTGGTTCCGCAGGAAAAAATTCTTGACCTTGGCATTATTTATTTCTTTATTTTCGGCGTCGCCGGCGCTGTAGGTTCATTTCTTTCAGGTATCTTTCTGGATTTTCTGGTTATGCTCGGAGTTTCTACTTTTGTTTCATTTAAAGTTCTTTTCATTATTATGTTTGTCCTTACCATAACCGCCCTTGCTATGCAGAAAAAAATGAAACCGTTGGGCTCGCTTCCGTTAAAGGGCGCTCTTGAAGTAATTTTTTCCATGAGGGATCTTCGAGCGATAAATCTTTTGGACAAATTAAACAAAGCGGAAGATTCACAGCAAGAAGAAATTCTTCTCGGTGCGTTGCATGACACTCCGTCAAGTCTTGCAATTGACGGTCTTTTGGATAGAGCGCGCTCGCCGAGGCTTGCGACACGCCTTGAAGCGATCAGAGCGCTTGAGAAATTGCAGCGTCTCACGGAAAAAGCGGAACAGGCGTTGATTGACGACTGTTTGAATAATCCGTTTACGACAGCCTATATTTCCGCACGTATTCTCGGAAAGCACGGTTGCAAAAACGCAGTGCCGTTTCTAAGGGAATTTGTGGCTTCTTCGGATTATATGCTGGCAGGTGAAGCCATGATCGCTCTTGCGAAAATGAAAGATGAAGAATTCCGTTCTGAAATAGAGAAGATAATTATGCAGACAAACAACCCAAGGCTCAAAATTATGGGAGCGGAGGCTTTGGGAATATTTTGCAGCGCAAGCTCTCTTTTGTGTCTTATTGATATTCTGCGGAACGCTGAGAAGCAGTTGTATCTTAGAAACGAGACTGTACTTGCAATGGCGGAAATTCTCGGTACTCAGCGAAAGTTTTACCCTGTGCTTGTCAGGTATGCTGCAGATAACAATCTTGCAGTTACGCTTGGCATGGATGAGGCCGAAGCGGCTTATGAATTTGTTAATTCAATTTTGAGCAAAAAAAAGAAATCGTTAAAAAACAATATTGCCGCAGTAACTTCCGCCGCCGAAGATTTTCTTAACGCTGTTAAGAGTTATGTTAAAGACAGTAACGGAGCGGAATTGTCCCGCTGGATTTTAGGATTACCCGACGACAACAGGAACGTAATAAAACCCGTTCTTTCCGAAGCGGTTGTAGACGGAGATTTAAATATTTACGATAGTTTGCGTCTTTTGATCGTTCACTGGGCGGCGCATGAACTGCGAAATTGGGCTGTTAAGATTAAATGAGAATCAAGCGAAGGTATGTAAAAGGAATTCCTGTTTCTCTTCACGTAATATGATTTATTAGCCGCTTCAAATAAAATTTTACATAACCGGTACCCACTCTATAGTATCCAATAATTCCGGGCTGTATTTTTCAATCCCATATTACTAAAAATCGGGATAATATCCCTACTTGTTTATACTTTGTATTTCCAGTATTTATTAATAATGAATGAAAAACAAGACGCAGCAAGCAGGTTGGGAACGGAATCTATCGGTAAATTGCTTTTAAAATTTTCAATTCCCGCAATAACAGGAATGGTAGTGAACGCACTTTACAATGTCGTTGATCGTATTTTTGTCGGTCAGGGAGTGAATGAAATAGCGCTCGGCGGGCTTTCTCTGGTGCTGCCGCTTATGACAATCGGTATGGCGTTTGCGATGCTTTTTGGCATTGGTGCTGCGAATATGATTTCCATGAGGCTGGGGCAGGGTAGAAGGCAGGACGCTGAAAACGCACTTAACCAGTGTTTTTTTCTGTTAATCGGCATTGCTGTTGTAATGATGACTATAGTTTTGATTTTTCTCGATCCGGTTATTTCGCTGCTGGGAGCTGAAAAAAACAGCGAAGCTGTTTTTTACGCAAAAAAATATTTCCGTATCATTTGTTACGGATTTGTATTTTTTATGATCGGGTTCGGTCTTTCGCATTGTACGAGAGCGCAAGGTTTTCCGAACATTACCATGTTCGGGATGATACTAGGAGCGGGATTAAACATCATATTGGACCCGATTTTTATTTTCATTTTTAAATGGGGAGTTGAAGGAGCGGCGTGGGCTACAATCATTTCACAGGCAGTTTCGGCTGTTTATATACTTTATTTCTGCATGAACAAGAGGGCAATAGTAAGGCTTAAGCCGTTAAGTTTCAAACCGGACTGGTCGGTTATTAAGCAGATAATGGCATTCGGTTCCGCACAGTTCCTGCTTCAGTTTTTAATGTCCGCAGTACAATTTTTAAACAATAAAAGTGTCGGCTGGTACGGAGCGGACGCTCTTGGGGTGGCAAACGGCGGCGATGTCGCCCTTTCCGGAATGAATATAGTCGGTTCAATTATGATGCTTATCCTTATGCCTGTTTTCGGCATTAATCAAGGCGCTCAGCCGATACTGGGTTATAATTACGGTGCAAAATTGTTCAAACGTGTGTTACGCGCATATACCGGAGCGATAGCGGCGGCTTCCTTCGTCTGCGTTTTTGGTTTTATCATAGTTTTTCTTTTTCCGGTTCAGCTTGTGCGCGTATTTGTTCCTGACGGCAGCGATGCGCTGATGTATTTCGCGCCCACGGCGATGCGGATACTGATGCTCATGCTGCCTCTCGCGGGTTTCCAGATTGTTTCATCAAATTTATTCATAGTAACAGGCCGTCCGAAAATATCAATTTTCCTTTCTATGTTAAGGCAGTGTCTCGCGCTTATTCCATGCATACTTATTTTCGGAAGAATTTGGGGTCTTTGGGGAGTTGTCGCCGCTGCTCCTGTAGCGGACGGATTTTCGTTTTTAATTACCTCTACATTAATTTTCTTTGAAATCAAGAAGCTTCGTGACGTGAGGCTTCACGGGCAGATAGCGTAAACCTCAGGGTAAACCGGGTACTTGACGGGTGAAAAAAGTTTATATAGGCTTTATTTATGGCTCATAATAACGGTGGTTTTATGTCCGCCTTGGTTATCAGGTTAATCGCGGCTTTTACCGTTATTTTAATAATCATAATCGGCATTGGTCTCGGGCTGTCTCTTGCTATGACCTCAAATATAAAAAATCAGGAAAATTTTGTAGTATTCGCTCCGGCTCTGCCGACAAAAATTCTAGATATCAACGGTACGCTTATTACCGAATTTGCTTCTGATGAAAAACGGGAACTTGTTACTTTAAGTGAAATGCCCAGGCACTTGATTCACGCGGTTCTTGCGCGTGAAGACCCGGATTTTTATAATCACCGTGGTTTTAGTCTGCGGGGTATTATTCGCGCTTCCGCGGGGCAGTTGCTTGGTAAAAACTGGGGCGGCGGTTCTACAATAACCCAACAGGTAGCCGGAACATTGTATACTGATCGGTCTGAACGTACTATAAAACGAAAGGTAAAAGAGCTTTGGTGGGCTTTCCAGATGGAACGCCGTTATACAAAAAATGAAATTTTGGAAATATACCTAAACTATATGCCAATGGGGCCTGGTACTTACGGCGTTGAAACAGCGAGTAAATATTTTTTTGGTCATGGTTCAAAAGATGTAAGTATTGCTGAAGCGGCGGTTCTTGCTGTGCTGCTTTCAGGTCCGAGCCGTTTTAATCCGCTTAATAACCCGAATGAGGCGATGGATAGACAGCACTATGTAATTGAAAAAATGATTGAGTACGGTTACGCCGACAAGGATGAAGCTGAAACTTCGTTTATTGAATACTGGGATAGTTTTGACTGGACAAGAGCTTCAATCTCGGCATATTACAGCCGCGAGGACAAAGCGCCGTGGTTCAGTGAATATGTGCGCCGCGAGCTTGATGTAATAATGTACGGCACGAGAGATTATTACCGTGACGGTTATGTAGTGCATACGACCCTTGATCTTAAACATCAGGAAGCGGCGGAAAAATTTATGGCTGAAGGGCTTGAAAAAGCCAACAGGGAATATTCCAGATCCAGCGGAAGAAGCAATGTTCAGGCGGAGCGGACTTATATACCCATTGTTGAATTATTAACCCTGTATTTTGATCTTACCGATATTCGCGCCACTGCCCTTGGACAAAATGAAGTGAAAGCGGTTTCCCGTTATACGAAAACGATCAATCCTGTTGTAGATATGGCATCTCTAGCTTTTGGTATTCCCGAATTAAAGGACATAACCAGTCTTGGTTTTGCCCAGCAAAAAATAAATACGGAAAGGAATGTAGTAGAGGGAGCGCTTATCTCAATAGAAAATGAAACCGGCTATATAACCGCTATTGTAGGCGGCTCTAAATTCGACGAGTCAAATCAGCTCATACGCGCTACCCAGGGGAACATTCAACCGGGCTCATCTTTTAAACCGCTTTATTATTCCGCAGCAATAGATTCCCATAAAGTTACAGCCGCTACTTTAATTTACGATGTACCAATGGTATTCCATAACGAAGACGGAACACCGTATATTCCGCTGAACTTTCGGGGAGAATGGAAAGGTTCCACATTACTTTACAACGCGCTTGCTCAATCAATGAATGTGCCGTCTTTAAAAGTGCTGGACACAATAGGTTTTGACGCTGCTATTGAAAGGGCTGCCGCTCTTTTGGATATTACAGACTCTGCCCAAATCAGGCGGACTTTCCCTCGGGTTTATCCTCTGGGTTTAGGTATTATTTCAACATCACCGTTAAAAATGGCAAGAGCGTACTCGGTCTTTGCCAATCAGGGAAAAGCCGTTACGCCGATTGCGATACGTTCTATAGAAGACAGAAACGGACGGCTCGTATTTGATGTTGAAAGGGAAGTGCGGCAAAAACAGCGGCGTATGGGAGACAGTATTCAAGTTGTCAGTCCGCAAAACGCCTATGTTATGACAAGGATAATGGAAAAAGTTGTTGATGAAGGTTCTCTTTCAATCGGTGCGGGATGGGGATCAAAATTTACATTTAAGGATGAAAAAGGTTCATACAAACTTCCGGTTGCGGGAAAAACAGGAACTACGCAAAACTGGTCTGACGCATGGGCAATAGGATTCAGTCCTTATTATACAACCGCAGTATGGTTTGGTTTTGACCGACCCGGTAACTCGCTGGGAGTTGAACTGACCGGTGCTACACTGGCAGGTCCTGTATGGGGAGATTTTTTCCGTGAAATTCACAAAGGGCTTCCCCGTAAAAGTTTTACAAGACCGTCTTCAGGAATTATTGATGTAACTGTTTGCGCAAAATCAGGTCTTTTAAGAACAAGCGCCTGTAATGAGGGAGAAGTAACGCTTACCTTCCTTGAAGGAACACAGCCGACACAGTACTGTGATTATCACGATAAATCATCTTCATATCAGACAAGGCTTCAGATTAGTTCCGCGCAGTTTAGCGGTTTTAATGATGACATATTTATTGATACTTTAAAAATGCCTCAATTGCCGCTGGATTTACTGCCTGAGTTAAATACCCAACAAAGGGGAAATCAAAACAACAGAACACCCGCAACACCTTCGCGGACAAATACAAATAACCGTACGCCTGCTATTCTGCCAAGTAATCCGTTTTTGGATGACGATCCGCCGGGAAAAAACGAAAATTCAGATGATGACGATCTTCCTTCGTGGAATCCGCTTGGGTAATAGATATACGGCATTAAATACCTAACAGGTTGACATTTATTTTTGCTTGTTTTAAGTTAATTTATAGGCATTTTTATGCTTTTTGGCGCCGTACCCAAGTGGTAAGGGAGTGGTCTGCAAAACCATTATTCATCAGTTCAATTCTGATCGGCGCCTGATAATTTTATGGAAGAATCTCCATCATATTATTTTACTCTGCTGGTTTGTATTTTCGTTATATTGTGTTTTTCAGCTTTTTTTTCCGCCTGTGAAATGGCGTTTTCTTCCGTAAACCGGATTAAGCTCAAAAATCATGCCGAAAAAAAGAAAAGGGCGCGTCTTGCGCTTAAAATGCTGGAAACCTATGACAAACTTCTTTCTTCGGTGTTAATCGGGAACAATATTTCAAATATTGCTTCATCTACGCTTGCTACAGCGCTTTTTATAGGCCTCTTTGGGGCAAACGGCGTAAGTATTGCCACGCTTATAATGACAATCCTTCTTATGCTTTTTTGTGA
>JAITFK010000204.1 GCA_031281555.1 Treponema sp.
CCTTTGGACAGGGAAAAAGCGAAAAGAAACATAGAGACATTTCTTGAAAAAATGCATAAAGATACCGATGTTTCTTTGTTAAGCGAGTACCATAAAATTTATAAAAAAGAAATATCATTTTTTAAGCGGTCGTGGGCGGCGGCGTGGCTTTTTATGTATTACGATCAAAAAGAAGTTCCGAGTATAAAGCCTGTACCGCCGAAGCCCGCAAATATAAAGAAATCATCTGTAGAAGAAAAAACGTCCGCGCTTTCAGACATTGCGTTGCCGGAAGATGTGTCAAAGAAACTTTTTATCAGTATTGGAAAAAACCGCCGTTTATATCCAAGGGAAATTATTACTCTTATCATGTCAAAGACAGAAGTTCCGCGGGAAGATATCGGCGTTATCAGAATATTGGACAATTATTCATTTGTTCAGGTTAGGGATATAAAAGCTGATGAGATCATTAAAGCGCTCAACGGAATAAGGTTTCGCGGCAGAACTCTGACTGTTAATTACGCTAAACCTAAAACAAACGAAGAATGACTTGTCCCAAAAATATTTTTCCGGCGGGCAGTGCATTTGTTAAAAATAAATAATAATATGTCCGGCTGTTGGCAAAGCGCATACAGACTGTTATGCGTTGTTGGGTTTGTCTTTATTATTTATAAATATTTTTTTTATAATTTTTTCTCTATATCTTATTCCAATGACTGATATTATTATTTTTATCAACGGTTCTAATAAATCAAAATATACATGAGATGATATATACAGTTGTGCGTTTTCATTAAATAATTTTGTATAAAATATTATATAATTTGATACATAATGAAGTATCTTTGGTAAATTGTCAATGATAAAATATGTACAAACAATACACAAGCTAATAGATAAAATATTTTCAGAACCTAATGTTGCTTCTATATTTTCTATATTATTTTTCCCTATTATTAATTCAGATATTTTTTCGCTTTTAATCCATAAAATTATAAACAATGTTAAATTAATACACCATATAATAATAAACTGTAAAAAGATCCTGAATATATCATATTTATCCATAACAATACTTTCTGTTATCTTGTTAAAAGTTACGCCGCTCATATCAATTTTAATACCATACAAATTAACTAAATAAGCCCATGATGCAGTAAAAAGACTAATAAATTGAAATATAGTAAATACTAAAAATAAACGAATAGATATTTTTATGATGTTTTTGAGCATATTGCCTCCCAATTCATATTCTTAGTATATTAATTATTGAAATAATTGTCAAGTCATCTTGCGCATAAAGTTCTGTTATGTGCAGTACGGGCGTATATTATTTATTCTAGTGAATAATAAAAAGCATAATTTGCATACCCTTTGGTTCCTTTTATACCATTTACTGATTCCCATACGGCTTTAACTTCAAAAATATATCCCGACTCTTCATTAGGTAAAATTATTATATCATTATTAATATCAATTGTTTGAAAATATTGTTCATATGCATTAGGATCCCCAATACAACTTTTCGGCCAATATCTAACGATATAATAATCAGACGGATATGAAATATAGATTTTAACTTTATTTGTTTTTCCTATTTTTAGCAGTATATTTGAATTATCTAAAGGATGAAATGAATCAGCTATCATATGTGTTATCCCTGTTATAGTAGAATATGCCCAACTGAACGGAGCAGGTTTTATTTCTTTAATTATTGTATCAAACCCTGGTGTATCCAAACCATAACCAATTATCATATCAGGCGGGGTTTTTATTTGTTGACTATAACATGAAAATAACAATAAAGCAAAAATGACAATACCTATTTTATTTATTGATCCCATATTGCTTTCCTTTTTTTCATAATCTTATAGTATTCCGCTAATTTTGTCAACTACGTTTCAAATTATTTAATAAAAATATTTAGCCTACATTGCACATAACGTTCTGACAGTATATAAAGTTATTTTGCGCCCGATAAGGAAAAATGCGAAGCATTTTTACGGGCGCAAAAAAATGTGGCGTAGAAAAACCGTGCAGAGGGCGAAGCCCGAACACGGTTTTTCGTTGCCCGAGCCGCCGACAGGCGGCGAAGCATATACAGATCTGTTATGTGCCGCTATTTCTGCTACATGGAAGGTTTTTATAACTATATTTTTTCCTTTACTATTTTTTTAATCTTCTCATCAAAACATTCTTTTGAAAATTGTTTTACATGTTTTTGGTATTGTACAATATCACAAAACTGAGAATACTTTGATTCAAGTTCTATTATTGCTTTTGCAAGTGCTTCAGGTGATTGTTCATCAAAAAATATTCCAGTTACATTTTCCAAAACTGTTTCTAATGCACCTCCTTTCCTGTACGCAATTACTGGACAACCTACCGCCATAGCCTCTACAGGAATAATTCCAAAATCCTCTATACCAGGGAAAAGTAAAGCCTTTGCTCTAGTTAACAACATGACAATTTCATCATCACTCAGATTGCCTTTATATTTTATTAAGCCATTTTTATTTTCTTTTATCTTAGTGCCTGATCCTACAATGATTAAACGACGGTTTATTAAAATACAGGCTTTTATGGCAAGATCTAAGCGTTTGTATTTGGTAAGTTGTCCAAAAAACAAGTAAAAATTTTCTGGAACACGAGGAATATTCAAAAATTTTTCAACAGACACAGGTGGAAATACAACTATTGAATCACGTCCATAATACTGTTGTATCCGCCTGGCAACGAATTTTGAGTTTGCAATAAATACATTTACATTTCCCGCTGTTTGTACATCCCAAATTCGTAATCTCATTACAAAAGTTCTCATAAAGAAGCGAACTAAAGCGTTTGATTTATCATAATAATCATGATATAAATCCCAAATATAACGCATTGGGGTATGACAATAACAGATATGATATACATCTTTTACTGGCGATATACCTTTTGCCGGACCTGATTCGCTTGATATTATAAGATTGTAATCGTTTAGATTAAGTTTTTTCAATGCATAAGGCATTAAAAGTAAATAGTATGGATATAATTTTTTCGCAAACGGTAACTTATTTATGAAAGTTGTTTGTATTTTATGAGACTTTATTTTTTCAGAAATATTTTTGGGATTATATACATGAGTATAAATATCAGCTGTTGGAAATATATCACATAGTGCTTCAAGCACTTTTTCACCGCCTCTCATATTTACCAGCCAATAATGAATTATGGCGATTTTATCAGTATTAATTTATTAGAACTCCTGAAACGTTTTTTACAGCAGTACAAATACCACCATTACCATTATTTCTTTATATTAGCGATTAGAAAGAATGGCACTATATGTGCTATAAACCGTATACATTACATAACTAACCTTGTACTGTACTCCGACTTAGTATTAAGCATAAAATTTTTCTTTTTTCGAAATACAACAAATATTACATATTCCACATAGGAATAGTATATTCCTTATAGATTTTTGTCAAGACAGATTATTTATTATTAGATATAGGGGGTTTTAGGGGTATGATACATGGATGGGAAGGCTGTAAAAGCCATTTTAGGGAAGAACATCAAATTTCTACGCACCCATAAAGGGTTAACTCAAGCTGTTTTAGCCGAAAAAGCAGAAATTTCTATTATTTTTCTTAGTAGCATTGAACGAGGAACAAAATATCCCAAAGTTGACACTTTGGCGCGGATAGCGCAGGTTCTTGAAGTAGAAGTTTTTGAGCTCTTCAAAGGCAATCTTGTGCAATCAGACAGCAAAGAACTTATCAGTCACTTATCTAAAGATATTACTAATAAGCTAAATTCCGCACTAGAGGATATTTTCAAGCAGTATATAGGCTAAGAAAACTAATAACTTCCGGAAAGGGTTTGCACTGATACCTCGAAATATTTGTAGTTATTTATGAGACAAGTTTATGCTAAGTATAGGGGCTAAAAATGCCAGTTAATTCCCGCACGTTTCATTATGCCGTTTGCCACATGACGGGAAACAATTTTTCCGTCTACGGTAATAGGTAATTTGGTAATAGGGCTGAACCAAATATCATGATCTCCCTTACCATGCCGTAAAAGATAACAACCATTTTCGGTAAGTTTCTTTCTTACCTGCTTTTCATATTCGGCCATTACGCCACAACCGCCAGACGTTCAGCTTTAAAATGTAATTTAATCTGCGTATGATCTGTCCCACTAAGATCAAGAAGTTCAGGAACCGCTTCCTTTACCCGTTCAACAAGAGTATCAAAGGATTCGGACTCAAGAATAAGTCCCGGTAAATCCTGACTTTCGGCAATCCACACAGAAGCTTCATCGTCCCAGAATAGAATTATAGTGTATTCAGGCATATTGTTATTATAACAGTTTTCCTGAAAAACACAAAGGTCATAAAGTCTTGGCTATTTCAAGACATACCCTGTTTATTTCCCGAAAGATACGTTCCCGCATCAAAAGGCTTCATAAGGCTGCTCATTGATTCATTCAGGATTATTGTCTTGATTATTTTAGCCGCATGTTCAGCCGAATGAACAATTTCAAGATTGGGACGCTGAGGAAATAAATTTGAACAGCTTACAGTATCGGATACCAGTACACGGTTTAAAAGCCCTTCCTGTGAAAGAGCTTCCAGCCTCTGCGCCGCAGGCGGTGAAAAAATAGCGTGAACGGCAATAATATTGATGTCTCCCGGTTTTAAAGGAGCAAGTGCGCGGATAAGCTTTTCAACAGAGCCTGCCGTATCTATCATATCGTCAACGATCCACAGGCTTTTGCCTTCCAGCGGCTCAGCCGAAAGAATGTGAACAGACTCAACCGTATTTTGCTTTGAATAATCACGCTGTTTATGCGCTACAACAAGCGGAGAACCGAAAGAGTTGGCAAAAACCCGGGCAAGTTTTTCTCCCCCAGCATCAACTGAACAAAATGCCCAATTATTACGGACTTGTTTTTCAAGATATTCGTTATTTTTAATATAGGTATCGCAAAGGTGCTTTTGCAGTAATGTTAACGCCGGAATATCGTCAACTGCGCATATAGCCGGATCTACCATAGTTTTAGATTTGTCCGAATGTAGCTGGAATGTAACAATATGCCGAATACCAAGGCTAGAAAGTGTTTTTAGATGTACCCATAAACCTACGGAACTGCGGCGGGTAGTGCGATCCGAGCGGGAACATGAAATAAAAGGCTCAAAAACAATAATTTTGTTGGCCTGAGACCGTTTTAAGGCATCAACTGCCTGATACAACTCCATTTTCGCTTCTTCTACGCTAATTCCCGCTTCATTGCGCGCGCTCGAGGAAAAAAGGACAACATCCTTGCCCCTTATAGACGAATTGACAGTAACTTCCATTTCACCGTCCGCGAAACGCTCTGTTTTCAGTAAGTCAATGCCGTTAATCTGCTTAGCGATTTTAGAAAAACTCAGATATTTTGACAAATGTGAAATTACTTCAGATGCGTAATTATTCATTGAGCGGGTAGCGCAGACAATAAAATCATTCATTGTATTTTCAGTATCTTTTAATAATTGTTAAATTGCAATATTATTATGGAGACTGTTCTAATAAAAAATACTTTACAAAGTTGTAGTATTTTTATCTTGATTATGATATAATGACTTGAGAGACAATCCGGTTGATTGTCTCTCAAGTCTTGCAGTTTTTCGGTTTATAGCCTACAAAACTGCTAATTAAATAAGGAAATTGTTCAGAAACTGAAGTTTCTGAACAAATAGATAAATTACCGTATATCTGCGCGCCATATACAGGGGAGGAGATTATTATGGCAAAGTCAAATGAGTCAGAAAAAACCAGGGTAAATCCCAACGCTACAAGCGAAGAAAAGGCTAAAGCTCTGGAAGCGGCCAGGCTTCAGATTGAAAAACAGTTTGGCGCGGGATCATTAATCAAGCTTGGGGCGCATAATGCCGCAGCCGGTATCGAAGTAATACCTTCAGGTTCTATACTGCTTGACGAAGCGCTTGGAATTGGCGGTTATCCGCGCGGGCGCATTATCGAAATTTTCGGGCCTGAATCATCGGGTAAGACAACTCTCGCTCTGCACGCAATAGCGGAAGCTCAAAAACTCGGCGGTAATGCAGCCTTTGTGGACGCCGAGCACGCTCTTGATCCTGTTTACGCAAAAAATTTAGGCGTAAATATTGACGATTTATGGGTTTCACAGCCTGATAACGGAGAGCAGGCAATGGAAATTACGGAAAGCCTTGTGCGTTCAGGCGCTGTTGACGTAATCGTAGTGGATTCAGTGGCAGCCCTTACCCCGCAATCGGAGATTGAGGGCGAAATGGGGGATGCTCAAATGGGTGCGCAGGCTCGGCTTATGAGCCAGGCTTTGCGAAAACTTACGGCAAATATCGGAAAATCGCGTACAATTCTGATTTTTATCAATCAAATAAGAATGAAAATCGGCGTATTTTTCGGAAACCCGGAAACCACAACAGGCGGTAACGCTCTTAAATTTTATTCGTCATTGCGGCTGGAGGTACGTAAGACAGAAACAATCGAGGTTTCCAAAGACGCTGACGCAATTGGTAACAGGGTGCGGGTTAAAGTCGTGAAAAATAAAGTGGCGCCGCCTTTCAGACGCACTGAACTTGAATTAATATTCGGTAAAGGTATTTCCGCTACAGGCAGTCTTCTGGACTGCGCCGTCAAGTACGATATAATAAAAAAGAGCGGAGCGTGGTATTCATATAACGATGAAAAAATAGGGCAGGGCAGGGACAATTGCCGCGATTATCTTGATCAACATCCCGATTTCTCAAAAGAACTGGAAAAAACCTTAAGGGCGCAAATATTCCCGGGCAGGGAATTCCCTCAGTCGAAAAATGCTACTGAAAAACAGAATGTTACAAAAACTGATGCAGTAAAAACAGCTACGCAAGTAAAACCTGTTGAACCTGCTGCCGTAAAAGCGGAGACGGCGGCAGAAAAAGTTCCGGCATACTCCGCAGCGCCTGCGCAACGCGGAAGACCAAGAAAAACAAGCGGGGAAGATGAAGCGTTGTTTTAAAACTTGCCGCCGGATAGCTAAAGATATTCTTGTTTTCTATTGTTAAAAAAAAAGAATTGTATGCCGACAAAAGCGCTTCTCAAAAAGACGGTTAAAAAACATAAATAGTAGTTCACGCTAAAGTTCAGCGTTGGTTTATTGATTTTCATAGCGGTTGTTCCTAAAAATTCGCCTGACCACTTGTTTGTTAAAGCAAACGGAAGTGGTCAGAGCAAAATTATTCGTTAAATAAACACCGCTATAAAGAGCGAAACTGCTAACAGGCGGTTATTTTTCCCACCTTCCGTTCAAATCATTCATGTAATTGCCGTCAGCTTTAATTTCAAGGTTACCGCTTACGAGTTTCATGGTAATCGCGTTGCTATAAGGCAGGTTATTTGATATAACAATTGTATAAAAATCACCATCTACACTGCTTAAAATCCATAAAACTGTCCGGCCTTTTGTTTTGTATGTAAATCTGTCTGACTCAACAGCTAATGTATCTTCAATATTAATCCTATTCCATGTCCTTAAAAAACCGGAAGGAAAAGCAGGAGGTTTAGTGTTCGTCCAGGTTGGATTTTTAGGGCTGGGACGGGTATATGTTCCCGATTGTCTGCCGCCGTTCCAGAAAGTTTTATCGAAGTCGGCGCTGACCATACCTTTGTTGTATGTGCCGTCAAGTGTTATGCTGGTAAGATTGGGGCAATTCCAAAAAGCTTTATCTCCAATTGCGGCAACGCTTTTAGGTACATTTATGGTTTCAAGGCTGGAGCAGCCGTCAAAAGCGTTGGCTCCAATGCCGGTAACGCTTTTCGGTATTATAATGGTTTTAAGACTGGTACATTTCTCAAAAGCCCAATACCCGATTTCGGTAACGCTGTTCGGTATGTTTACGGTTGTAAGGCTGGAACAATTGCTGAAAGTTTTCCAACTAATAACGGTAACGCCGTTTCCTATTGTTGCGCTTTTCAGGTTTGCGCATTTTTCAAAAGCGTTTTTCTCAATGACTGTAACGCTGTTTGGTATGTTTATACTTGTAAGGCCGGAACCGCTGAAAGCGTTCTCCCCAATGAAGGTAACGCCGTTCCCAAGGTTAATATTCGCGAGTTTGACGCAGCCTTTAAAACCGTCTCCTCCGATGCTGGGAACAGCGTTCCCTATGGTTACGGTTGTAAGGTTTTTACAACCGTTAAAAGCATCATCACCAATGGCTCCGCTTTGTATAGTTGCGGTGGTAAGGCCGGTGCAATTTTCAAAAGCGCTGCTGCCGATTTTTGTAACGCTGGCAGGTATGGTTATACTCTCAAGACTGGTACAACCTTTAAAAGCGCTGCTCCCTATTTCTTTAACACCGTTGGATATGGTTACTTTTTTAAGGTCTTTACAGCCGGAAAAAGCGCTATCCCCAATTTTGGTAACGCTTCCCGGAATGGTTACGCTTTCAAGACCGCTGTTTATAAAAGCTAAGCTCTCAATGGTTGTAACGGTAGCAGGCATGGTTACACTTTCAAGGCTGGCGCAGGCCATAAAAGAACTCTTCCCAATGGTTGTAACACCGTTTGGTAATATTATACTGACAAGCGTTTTGGAACTGCCAAAAGTTACTTTTTCTAATGAGTTCCCGGTAAGGTCAAGGCTTACATATCTGCCTGTCGCTATTATGGATTTAGCGATTTCAAGGAGCATAGGGTCATCCACATCGCTCATTTTAACTTTGATTGGTTTATCGGCGCTGTTTTTAGGTTGTGCATTAAGATGTTTTCTTAACTCTTCCGGAGTGGTGATATTCTGACTAAAACAGGGCATCGCTGAGATAATGAATAAGATTAATAATAACAAGAAATTTTGTTTAGAAAAGACCGGTAGGAGAGGGTTAATGATTAATGATTGTTTATTTGTCATGGTATTTTTTCCTTTTAATATGTAGGATTATTCGCTCACAAGAGCGATTGTGTATTATTTTAACATATACCGTTGATTTTAGCAATACTTATCTTAAATAAAGCCATAAAAATTACACAGCAGGCAAGGCAAAGAACTATATGACTCTTTACTTGAGTTATTTTCCGTAAAAATGGTAGTATTGTAACCATAAAATGAACACAACGGAAACAAAGCAGGAAACGCGCAGTTTTAAACTTGATGAATTTGAAGGGCCTCTCGATCTTCTGCTGTACATGATCCGTAAAAATGAAATAAACATCTACGACATTCCGATTGCCCAGATAACAGATCAATACATAGAATACCTTAGAAACGCCGAAACCGTAGATATGGAGGATATTACGGCATTCCACGCAATGGCGGCTACCTTGCTGTATATAAAAAGCAGAACCCTTCTTCCCGTAGAAATGGACGACACTGACGCCGAAGACCCAAGAGCTGACCTTATCGAACATCTTATTGAGTACCAAAGAATAAAAAAACTTTCCAGCTTGATGGAGGAAAAAGAAAAGGAAAACGAGTGGGTTATTGAACGGCGCAGGCTTCAACATAACTTGCCGTTTACAGATGACGATATATGGGAAAAAGTTGACATTTGGGATCTTGTAAAAACTTTTTCCGCGCTTACAAAAAATCTTCCGGCGGAAAGTATTATCGATCTTTACGAGGAAGTTTCCGTAAACGAAAAAACAACCCTTCTTTTGGAATTTCTGGAAAATCGCGGTGAGTGCAGATTTACAGATCTCATTATCCACTCAGGCACAATGGATGTTGTATGCGCGTTTTTAGCGGTATTGGAAGCGGCCAAACTGCGCATGATAATGCTCTTTCAAAACCGCCTGTTCGGTGATATTTTGATAAGGTCAATTTCATCAAAAGTTTAACGGAGTTTTTGTGACAAAAAATATTGAAAAAGAAACTGCCCTTGTTGAAGCGATTCTTTATATGGAGTCCGATCCTCTTGACGAAGGTTCTATCGCCCGTATTTGCGGACTCGTTAAAGAAACTGTAATTGCCGCTCTTGAAAATCTAAGCGAACGTTATACGGCAGCGGACTGCGGTATTGAGCTTTCACGTATCGGCGGCGGTATAATGATAGCGGCTAAACGCGAATACTGGGAAAGTCTTAAAGAACGTTACGGGAAAAAAAACGAGGGAAAAATATCCCGCGCCGCTATGGAAACTCTTGCTATTATCGCATATTCTCAGCCTGTTACACGGGCGGAAATAGAAAAAATACGCGGAGTGTCGGCGGACAATATGATCCGCCTGCTCCTTGAAAAAGAGCTTATCCGCGAAGCAGGGAAAAAAGATGTTCCCGGACGGCCTGTAATGTACGGCACCACAAAGGAATTCCTGAAAACATTCGGTCTTAATTCAATAGCTGAACTTCCGAAACTAAGTGAAGCCGATATGGAAAAATTCGAGCTTCAGGGGGAAAAGTATTAGGCTGCAGGTTTTCCTTTCCCACGCCGGTGTTGCGTCAAGACGGGCCGCCGAAGACATAATCGCGCAGGGCAGGGTTTCCGTAAACGGTATTACAGTTAAAACACAGGGAAGCAAGGTAAATGACGGGGATATAGTCCTTTTGGACGGAAAAGAGGTAAACCTTGAAAACCAAAGGCTTTATCTTGCTCTTAATAAACCCGCAGGTTTCCTTTGCACGTCTAATGACCCGCAGGGACGTCCTATCGCTCTTAATTTACTACCTCAAAAAGATGTAAGACTTTACAGTGTCGGACGGCTTGACTTCTTATCCTGCGGCTTGATTTTTTTCACCAACGACGGAGATTTCGCGAGCCGTCTCGGGCATCCAGGCTGCGGAATTGAAAAGGAATACATTGTAGAGGCGACAGGTATAATCCCCGATTCAGTTGTTGAAGCGTTTAATTGCGGAATTACAATTGAAAAGGTTTACTACAAAGCGAAAACTGCTGAAAGAATAGACCGTAAAAGCCTTCGTATTGTCCTAATCGAAGGTAAAAACCGTGAGATTCGCCGGGTATTTTCCCATTTTCATCTTCATCCGGCATTATTACGCAGAGTACGCATCGGTCCTGTTCATCTTGGCGATTTACCTGAAGGAGTTTCAAGGCCGCTTACAGACGGCGAAATAACGGCTCTTAGCAGTGTTGAAAGAAAAGGAAATGTAAAGGAAGGAAACACATGGTAATCGCCATTGACGGGCCTGCCGGATCAGGTAAAAGCACTATCGCTAAATTAATGGCTGAAAAACTTAAAACAAAGAACGGAAATGGTTTTACCTATATCAATTCCGGCAATCTTTACAGAGCTGTAACATTGGTCTGCTTAAAGGCGAATATCGATCTTTGCGATAGTGAAAAAATAATTGAACTGGCAAGGAATTCAAAAATATCATGGGAAAAAGATCAGGTTTTCCTTGACGGAGAAAATGTTACAGACCTTCTGCATACTGACGAAATTGACAAATATTCCGCGCCGCTTTCCGCTATTGTCCCTGTAAGACACATTATTAACGACATAATCCGTTCTTTAGCGAAAGACAGGAATATAGTGGTGGAGGGAAGGGATATGACCACCGTTGTTTTCCCTGATACGCCCTATCGTTTTTATCTTGACGCTTCTTCGGATTCAAGAGCAAAAAGGCGTTACGAACAGGGTGTTTCAAATTTATGTCTTCAGGATATAAAAACCGCGATTTTACAAAGAGATGAAATTGACAAGAATAAAGTCGAAGGAAGCCTTAAAATAGCCGCCGGAGTTCAATATTTGGATACATCGGACTTGACCATTATTCAAGTTTATGAGAAATTGATAGAGAAGATAGACTAAAATTTGAAGGAAAGAAAAGAAAATGGCTGAAAAGGAAGTGGCATCGGACACTAGTCCGGTAAAAGACGGAGAAAACATTCAAACTCAGTTACAGGAGGAATACCTGAAAAGCCTTGAACAGCTTGAAGAAGGGCAGCTTGTTGAAGGCAGAGTAATTCAAGTTACTGCAGATCAGGTATTTATTGACGTTGGTTATAAATCTGAAGGTAAAATTCCTTTAACGGAATTTTCCGAGATTCCAAATATAGGGGATACAGTCCCTGTTATTCTTATTACAAAGGAAAACAAACACGGCGAAGTTATAGTTTCCAAACAAAAAGCGGACGCTAAAATTTTCTGGAAAAATTTAAGGCAGGCTTTTGCTGAAAAACGCCCGGTCGAAGGGACTGTAGAAAAACAGGTAAAAGGCGGCTTTGATGTTCATCTTGGAGCGGAAGTGCACGCATTCCTTCCAGTCAGTCAGGCGGATATCCAGAAAGTTGATAAGTCGGAAAAAATTCTAAATCAAAAATTCAATTTTTATGTAGAGCGTCTTTATTCTGACGGTAAGATCAATATCGTTGTAAACAGACGCAAGTGCATGGAAGATGAACTTGTTCGCAGACGCAACGATTTCTTTGAAAATACTCCCATAGGCTCCGATGTTACAGGTACCGTAAAAAGTTTCACCTCATTCGGAGCGTTCATAGACCTCGGAGGTTTTGACGGTCTTCTTCACATTAACGATATGAGCTGGGGACATGTTACACGTCCAAAGGACTTTGTAAAAAAAGGACAGGAAATTAAGTTAAAAGTAATTCGTATAGACCGTGAAGAAAAACGTATTAACCTTTCGCTTAAACACTACACCGATGATCCGTGGATTCACTTTGAAGAAAAATATCACGTAAACGACATTGTAAAAGGAAAAGTAACCAAACTTACAGACTTCGGCGCGTTTATTGAGCTTGAAGAAGGTATTGAGGGTCTCGCTCATATTTCAGAATTTTCATGGGTAAAGAAAATTCAAAAACCTTCGGATTTGCTAAAACCAAATGATGTTGTTGAATGTATGATACTTGGTTACGATCTTCAGGCGGGCAGGGTATCGCTCGGACTTAAACAGGTTAAAGACAATCCATGGGACAGCGTCAAAGAAAAATTCCCTGTGGGAAAAAGAATAAAACGCAAAGTAGCTAAAGTAACAAACGTCGGCGCGTTTATCGAACTTGAAGACGGCCTTGACGGTTTTCTGCATATGGATGACATTTCATGGACAAGAAAAGGAAAAGGCCAGAGCGGTCTTACCGTGGGTCAGGAAATTGAAGTAATGGTTATATCGGTTGACGCAGAAAACCGTAACATTAAATTGGGGATTAAGCAGCTTTCAGAAGACCCGTGGAAAGAATTCCTTGATAGTCATAAAAGCGGCTCTCCTGTGGAAGGAGAAGTTGTTTCAATTACGGATTTCGGAGTATTCCTGCGGATTCCGGGTGGAATTGAGGGACTCATTCACAAAACAAATCTTGTGGAAAACCGTGAGGAAGATCCGGACGAAGCTCTTAAAAAAATCAAGGTCGGAGACAAGTTAAAAGCGATTGTTCTTGAAATACAGAGCGATAAACAAAAAGTCGCGTTTTCTATCCGTGATTACCAGAAAAGAATGCAGCGTGATGAAATGTCACGTTATATGGCTAAAGAAGAGGCGTCTGATTCAACTTACACGCTTGGCGCTGTTCTTAAATCGAAAAGCGGCGATGGTTCGGTAAAAGACTCAAGCTCTGATTCCGCAGTTGCCGGATAAAATTCCGCTTTTAAGCGGAGAAGACAGCTATGCTGTCATTGTCATATGGATCAAAAAGGTCATATGGATCAGAAAGACGCAGAACAGGGATATCATACATTAATAACAAAAAGTCCCGCTATTCAGGAAATATTGGAAATTATTGATAAAGCCGCAAAAACAGATCTGTCTGTCCTGCTCTTGGGAGAGAGCGGGGTAGGCAAGGAGTTATTTGCCGAGCAGGTACACTTACGCAGTAAGCGGAAAAACTCTCCGTTTGTCAGAGTTAATTGCGCGGCTATTCCCGAAGGTTTACTGGAAAGCGAATTATTCGGGCACATTAAGGGAGCATTTACAAACGCGATTTCCAAAAGACAGGGACGTTTTGAAACGGCTGACGGAGGGACAATTTTCCTTGATGAAATAGGCGATTTACCGCTGACACTGCAGGCAAAATTATTACGTGTAATTCAGGAAAAGAAATATGAAAAAGTAGGCTCTGATGATACAATTACAGTCGATGTACGAATTGTCTCGGCCACAAACAAGGACCTTGACCGTCAGGTTCAGAACGGTCTTTTTCGCGAAGATTTGTATTACCGCCTTAATGTTATCCCTGTAAATATTCCGCCCTTGCGCCTGCGCCAGGAAGATATAACGGAATTGGCGCATTTTTTCTTAAAAAACTTCATAATAAAAACCGGGAAGAATTTTAACGGTTTTTCCGAGGATGCACTTGAAGCGATGCTTCTATATCCCTGGCCCGGAAATGTCCGTGAACTTCAAAATTGTATAGAAAGAGCCTGTGTAACAGGGAAAGACAATTTGATAAAGCTTGAAAACCTGATGCTGAAGCATGCGGTGGATTCGCAAATTACAAATACCAGCGAAATTTACGATAATGAAGGAGAGTTACCTGAAAAAGAAAAAACAAAAAAAAACAAGGGGGAACGCAATTTAAAGACAGCCGTTAATGTTTTTAAAGCAGGTTTTATCCGTAAAGTTCTGGAAGAAAATAACTGGAATCAAACAGATGCTTCCAGGGCACTTGCCATACAGCGCACTTATTTGTCAAGATTAATGAAGGAACTCAGAATTGAGCATTCTACATAACAGTGAAACCCGTTACAAACTAACTTTGTTACAAAGTAACGGGAAAAAGCATTAAGGAGCAAAATAATATGGAAAACGAAAATGAAAAACAAAGCTTTGTAGAAAAAATAAACGGTTTTTCCCAAAGAAACAGAAAGGGAATAATAATTTTTTCAGGCGCAATTTTTATCCTGCTTGCGGGTATAATTGTCTTTTTTTCCATACAGGATGTATTTAATAAAAAGGCAATCGCCGAAGCAGAGGAGTTAAGCGTCAAGTTTCAGGAGTTACGATTTCTTACAAACGACGCGAATTATAACGTTGAAATACAAAAACTGCTTTCCGATCTTGAAACTTTTGCCGGTAACAAAAACGGATATGCTCCAAGCAAGGCATGGTCAATGGCTGCCCAAATCTATTCAAGCAGAAACGAATGGCAAAAAGCGGAAGAAGCATGGTTAAAAGCCGCGAAAGCCGGAGATAAAACCTACCTTGGACCAATCGCGCTTTTTAATGCCGCTGTTTCCGCGGAAGAACAGGGAAAGTTTGAACTGGCCATTGAACTCCTCCAAAAATCCATCGATCACAAATTTGAATTTCCTGCGGCCCCCCGCGCTCAGTTTTCCATAGGAAGGTTATATGAACAGCTTGGAAATTATCCGGCTGCGATTGAGTCTTACCGTACAGTGATGATAAACTGGCAGAATATTCCTGTCTGGCAGTACCTTGCCCGCAGCCGGATTATAGCTATTGAATAAGGAAATAATAAGTGTTAAGAAAAACGGTAATTATTATTACTATTATTGTATTTATCAACGTTTTATTATCATGCGGAATTGATGAATATTATTATCTTCCGCAGGTACCGGAAATTAATGTTACAACTGACTTCAATACAAACGCTACTGTTAATTTCCCTAAAATTCCTGATGATTATTATTACGCGGCGTGTTACACTATTTTTTACAGGATATATGTAAGCAGTCATTCTACTCAAAATTCAAGTCCAAGCGAATTTAATCTTATAAGTCCATATCTTAATAACGATTATAATTATCTTTTACAATTTACCAATCCTGTAAATACATCTGCAACTACTTCTACAAACACCTTTAAAAACAGAAATTTTTTCAAACTTGAATTTGAGGGAACGGATAATATT
Organism: Treponema sp.; assembly: GCA_031281555.1. GTDB lineage: Bacteria > Spirochaetota > Spirochaetia > Treponematales > Breznakiellaceae > WQXQ01. The sequence goes on from JAITFK010000204.1 coordinate 15,771, forward strand.
AATATGCTGCCAAAAAACGGCGGAAAATTATTGATCGATTTCCCAACAACAGTTGGTGATATTCCTTTTGCGTCTCTTAATGGAGAAAGAAAATACTTACTCCGTTCAAGTGAATTAACTTCACCTGAACCATCAGATGACTTGTATTTTCGTAATACACCAGAATTATACAATCTGGAATATGCAACAGATAAAAATAAAAATGCTGATGTTGCCGGACGATCAGGTGATAATATGAATCTTACCTATGTTGCAATGTATATTGCAGCAGTCGGAACAAATCCCAATAATTTTACAACTATTTACAGTAAACCGACTTTTATAAGCGTTTTTAGACTTCCCAATAAAAATTCATAACTCATCTTATGCATTAGAAGCTCAGTAAACCATACATTTTACTAATCATAATGTATATTCTGTCTACTAATATATATTGTTTATTTACGGATAAAGAAACCTGTAAACATCAAAATATGAAGCCCATTCATTTGAACCTCCCATAATATTACGCGCCAATACCTCCTTACGTCTCAGCGTAAATATTGTTTCACAATCTTTTGAAAGACGCTCCTGTCTGTAAATTTTTTCCTTCTTAGCTTCTACATAATCAATTTTTTCTTCCATACCATAATAAGCAAAACCCCATAACAATGATGACAGCGAATGTTTTTTCATACCGGACTTAATAAAAAAAACTTCAGCGTTAACTATATAAATACCCTGAGGTAAACATTTGTTTAAATCACTTACAAAATTATCAACTTGTAAATTGTTAAAAAAATCTATTGAAGCAAATTCGCAATCTGCTGTAATACCCGTTGATAAAGGCGACGGAAATTCCAATTTTACAAGCGGATTAAAGCCTTTAGTGTAAATTGCAGGTATACAAGCTCTTCTTAACGACAATGAAAAAATTTCAATAAGGCTTAAATGGCCGTGAAAAACTGAGCTATCTTTTTTACTGAAGTTGAATAAAACCCTGTATATTGAAGGATCGCTTCTTTTACCAACGGAAGGCATAACGTTAACCATTTTATTTTCACGGTTAACTAAAATAGGTTTGTTTTTTGCCATTTTTATGTCCCGGTTACAAATACCGCATTTACCGCATTTTATAGCGCAAGATTCTGTATATTTACATTCGTTTGATTTTTTAAGCTCATTCATAAAATATTCATTTTTTACACATGAATCAATTACATCCCAACTCAAGTTCTCCCTCCCAGACATAATTTCGTCTATCAATTCATGATTTATTTCAAAAAGATTCTGCCAAACCTCCCTGTTAATATATTCAGTCCATGCCTCAAGTCTGCTTCCGCCAAGAAAAGCCTGCTCGCATAAAAGTCCGGCTCTTTCATCACCTCTGCTTAAAACACCTTCAATCTTAGAAATAAGAGTGTCTGCAATACTTACCTTGTGCCCCATTGGTTTAAGTTTTAAACGAATATACTCCATTTTTTCTAAAGCCTCCTCGCTGTTTAACTGGGATACCCATTGATACGGTGTATGAGGTTTTGGAATAAAGATACCTACATTAATACTAAAACGCATTTTTGATTTTCTTGCGATATCCAGAATAAAATCTACAATTTCTTCTTCACACAAATGTTCTGATTTTTCAATATCAGGTAACGGAAGCCCGATCATAAAATAAAATTTGGCGCTTTTCCAGCCTCTTTTTTTTGCTTCTTCAAGAATAGAAACAATTGAATCACGGGTAACTTCCTTATTTATGGCGGCCTGCCACATATCACAGGGTGTTTCAACAGCAAACGTAAGACCGCTTTTTCTTGTTACGGAGATTTTTTCCAAAAGACCAAGCGAAAAACCTGATACCTTAAGAGACGGCATTTGAAAAGAAACATGCATCGAAGAGAACTTGCCGTTAAGTTCGTCTACAAGCTCCTCAATACCGCAATAATCACCGGAAGAAAGAGATGAAAGGCTTATTTCCTGCCAGCCTCCCTTTGTAACCATTTCGTTCACCTGCGCTATAATGTGTTCCCGGCTTTTCTGACGCATCGGTCTGTACCAAAAACCGGCAAAACAAAAACGGCAGCCGTTCGGGCAGCCGCGCATTATTTCCACAGCGCCGTGATGCTGTATTATTTTCATGCTTGGAATCGGAAACACGGCTGCCTCTGTTTCATCAAAAGAAAAACCTGAAAAAACCGCGCGTAATATTTTTTTCTTTCCCTTAACCCAGACATTCGGATGGGAAGATAGTTTTTCAAGCAGCCCTGCCCTGCTCTGCCCGCGTGATTTAAGCAAAGCTATATCATTTACCAAATCAAAAAAACCGGCTTCCGCCTCTCCAATCCAGAAAGCGTCAATAAAAGGAGAAAACGGGAGCGGATTGGAAACTACAGGCCCTCCCGCGATAACAACCGGGTTTTCCTCATTCCTTTCCGTACAACGGAGCGGAATACCGGAAACATTAAGCATTAAAAGAATTCCGTTTAATCCCAGTTCATAGGAAATAGTAAACATCAGCATATCAAGACAGGAAAGACTAATACCGGTATCAAGTCCGTACAGGGGAATATTTTTTTCGCGTAACAATTTCTCAAAATCGGGAGCCGGAGCAAAAGCTCGGTCGCAGGAAATACCTTCCATTTTGTTTAAGCGGTTGTAGATAATACGCAGCGCCTGATTTACCATTCCGATCTCATATAAATCAGGAAACGCGATTAATGTGTGAAACGCAGTATCATCTTTTTTAGAAAGTATACCCGCTTCTCCGCCAATATAACGTCCGGGTTTTTCCGTATTTAAAAGAAGTCCGCCAAATTCTTTTACAGGATCTATATACCTTAAGGCATATTTGCCGGGCATCAGCGGTTATACCTTCTTATGTAAATACTTAAAACAATGCCTATACCGAACATTGCCGCTAGAACAGCCGAACCTCCGTATGACATAAATAACAAAGGAATACCTGTTATGGGCATAATACCCATTGTCATCCCCACATTAATAATAAAGTGAAAACCAAACATACCGACAAGCCCCGCACAGATGTATTTCGCGAAAGGATCAATTGTAATTTTCATTGTATTAATAAGCCTCTGGCATATTAATAAAAACAAAACAAACACCATTAAGCCGCCGAGAAAACCTGTTTCCTCGGAATATATTGAAAAAATAAAATCTGTGCTTTGTTCAGGCAGGAATCTGTAGTGACTCTGGGTACCCTGTAAATAACCCCTTCCTGTCAGCCCCCCGGCTCCTATAGCGGTAACCGACTGGATAATATTCCAGCCTGCTCCGCGGTTATCAACATTAGGATCAAGAAAAACTATCAGCCGCATAAGCTGATAATTTTTTAACACAAGACGGGCGGCGTATGATGTGCCGATTGACAGCATAACAATTAACGCCATATAAACAATCCAGTAAAAATATTTTTTTTTGTACTTAACGTACCCAAAAACGGCAATAGCGGCAATTAACAGCAAGAAAAATATCACCATAACAATTATTTTTGGATTCGTAATAACTGCTAAAAAAGGTATTGATTTCCGCAATATATATGCCTGCCAAAGCGGTAATACCAAAAATATTCCTGTCAGCGCAATAGTAAAAATAATAAAAGATATATAACGCATCGCTACACCCGCTAAAAATGTCATAGTTATCAGTATGGCTATATAAACAAGAGCCGTTCCAAGATCGGGCTGAAGAAGAACAATACCCATCGGTATAATAACAATTAAGCAGCTAATAAAAAAACGCGAGAATGATTTTCTGTTATGATCGGTATCCGCAAGGTAGCGGGCAAGGAGAATAATTACGGATATTTTTACAAATTCAGACATCTGTATGCCAAAAGCTCCAATTCTAAGCCAGCGCGCCGCATTATAAATAATTCTGCCGAAAACAAGCGTATATAAAAGAGGAATTAGGGAAACTAAGTAAATATAAACTGAAATGTTGTAAAACTTTCTGTAATTTACCATAGCAATAACTATTGCCGCCGCGATCCCTGCGACTGCCCATATAATTTGTTTAATATATTCATCGGAAACCTGAATACCTGACGACGTTATTCCTGAGGAAAAAATATATAAAACGCCGAAAACAAGCAAAGCAATTACCGGCAGCAGCAGTAAATAATCTATTTTTATTATCTCACGTAATTTCATTCCCTGCGCCCCTGTATCGGCATAAGATACTGAAAGCCCAATGTGCGCACCGCGTTTTCGTACGTTTGTTTAGCGAAGTACGCCTGAAAAATAACCGCCGAAGCATAAGGAGCCCACCATTCCCAAACATTGGCGGCTTCCACCATAACACATACTACTATTTTTTCTTCAGGATTTGTACTGTCAAACGGAGCGTACGCCGCAAACCATGAGTGCCACCGATCGGGAAGCCCTATTTCCCCGGTTCCTGTCTTTCCCGCGATTTGCACAGATTTTATATTAAGCGGATACTGCGCTGTTCCTTCCGTTATTACGCCTCTCATATGCTGACGCACCGTTTCAAAAACCTGCGGACTTAGACTGCTTTCATGCAGCAATTCAGGCTTGACCGATTTTTCTATCGCGCCGGTTACAGGATCGCGGATTTCCTTAAGAACATGAGGCTTGTAAATCTTTCCGTCATTTACAGTCATACAGATCATATTTGCCATTTGAAGTGGAGTAACAAGGGTATAACCCTGCCCTATTGACATGTTCATTGTATCCCCTGCCTGCCACTTCTCATGGTAACGCCGTTCCTTCCATTGGGGAGTTGGAATAAAACCTTGTATTTCACCAGGAAGATCGATGCCGGTAAACTCACCATAACCGTAATTTCTCGCGTAGTTGACAATCCTCTCGGCTCCCAGATAATCCCTTCCGACTGTCCAGTAAAAAATATCACATGATTGGGCCATGGCATATCTTAAATTCAACCTTCCATGTCCTGTTTTTATATGGCAGTTCCAGTCACGGTTACCGTAATTTATTAAACCGCGGCACAGGATTGTCTGTTCAGGCGGTATTAAATTTTCCGCCAGAAGACCTGTTGTCATTATAATTTTAAAGGTTGAAGCCGGCGGATAACTTGATTGAATCGCGCGGTTCAACAAAGGTTTATTGGGATCGTTTATCAGGGTAAGGTAATCTGATTGAAGGC
>JAITFK010000212.1 GCA_031281555.1 Treponema sp.
GGAGGCGGAGGAGGAAGTTCAGCTAAATCGGTTAATTTCATTACCCGCGGCTCAAGAGTTTCTTCCTGAATGTTATTTTTTACATCGAATACAAGGAAAAATATTACAATAATATGCAAAGCAGCGGTAATAATAAAAACAAAGAACTTTAACTTTTTTTCATTCATTGTTTTTTACCACAAAACTTACAACACGGTATTGGAGAAGCTGTAAAATCTCAAGCACGCTGTTGACTTTTTCATAAGGGGTATTGCGATCGGCGATAATGTGTACCCTGGTGTCAGGAGCGTTAAGATACAACTCCGTTATTTTATTTTCCAATGACAAATAATCAGAAGCTTCTCCGTCAAGAAATATACTGCCTTCAATATTTATCCATACTTCAAGATTCTTTTCCGCGCTTGTTCTCAACGCGGTTTTTGCTTCCGGGTATTCAATTTTTACTTCTTTTCTGTAATTAATCAGCGCTACCAACATTATAAAAATCAGGAGAAGGAAGGCTACATCGGACATTGAATTAAGCGGAATGAAGAACTCTTTCTTCCTGCGTCTTAAATTCATGGACTGTCCTTTTTCATTGTAAATGAAAACGAATCTACTTTCATATCCTGTACAAGTTCCACAAATGAAACAACATTCTGCCATCGAGCCTGTCTGTCAATTGCAATTAACACGGCTATATTCGGATTGTTTTTTTGAGCGCCTGAAATAAGGCTTTGGGCTGATGAAATATTTATTGCGTCATCTTTGTAAATAATCCTTCCACTGCTGTCCATTTCAAAACGAAGGAGGTCTTCTTTTAATATTAACCTTGTTGAATTTTTTGCGGGAAGATTTATCAAAAAGCCTTTATTTATATTAAAACCCGCGATTACTATAAAATAAATAATCAAAAGAAACGCTACATCGCTTGCGGAGCTTGATTCAAGTATAGAATGTTTTTTAAGACGTTTTATTTTCATTTTGTCTCTTTGTTCTTGCCTTTTCAAACTGGACAATTGCGGCTTGTTCCGCAAGCTGGGTAATTAATACAGAACAGGCTCTTTCAACTCTTGAAGCAAACCTGTCAACAATATGGCTGAAAATAGAGTGAGAGATCATTGCGATAATCGCGATAACAAGACCGAATACTGTGGTAATAAGAGCTTCGTAAATGCCGTTTGCGACTATTTGCGCGTTAACTTCGGTCGCTTCGGCAATTGATCTAAACGCGCCGATCATTCCGGAAACTGTACCGAGAAAACCTGTAAGCGGCGATAAAGAACCAAGAGCTGTAAGAAAATTAAATCCGTTTTCAAGTGAATTTACGCAATTTATAGCTTCTGTTTCCGCAGCTTTTTCGGCGCGGTGTTCGGAAAAGACAAAACCCTTTGTAGTATGCTGCATAAGCGCAAGTAAAATTCTAGCTCCCATGCGCCTGCCTTTAAACGCGGAAAGATAACTTGCGGCTCCTTTATAATCACGTTTTTTAACAAAAACAGATACTTTGGCTGAAAGGTCGTCAACACGGAGATTATGAAATAAAAGATAAATCGCACGTTCCAATGAAATTGCGACAGTGGCGATTGAGAAAAATAAAAGGGGCCACATAAAGACGCCCCCAAGTTTAAAAAGTTCAAGTACTGAAAAAGACGCTGTTTCCATTGTGTATTACCTCATTTTTACGATAATTATCCGTAAACAAAAATTCCGTATATTATTTTTTTTCAAGAATTATCTTGTTGCTAAGCAATTCTATTATATTATCCCATTTATATTCCATATATATCCACGCAAGCGCTTCTTCCCAATCCCTTAACAGTGTCCCTGAATTTCGTACATAGACAAGTTCGTCAGGAAAGACGCGCTCAGTATAGCTTGTATTCCAGCGTATGTCTTCCGCTTTTTTAAACTGATCATTATCTTGCAGCCAATTTGCGGGTCTTTTCTTTTTTGAAACTGTTTCAGGAAAAAGGATTGGTTTCCAGTATTTTTCAAAATTTTCCATATTATCAGTTTCTGCGGCCTTTGAATTTTCAATTAAGCGCATCCATTCAACAAGCGTTGAAACGCGTTCTCTTCTGTTTCGCAAGGCTGTTACCGCTTCCGAACTTGTAATACGTGTATCGTAACGTTGAATACGCCCAAATGTAATTTGTGCAGGCTCGATTTTTCCTTTTAACATAAAAACAGCTGTTTTTACAAAGGATAGAGAGCCTTCTCCAAGAAGTTCTAACGTGAATTCATTCCAGCCGTGTGTATTGCCGCCAAGATACTCAAGCGAATTAATATGAATAATTTCATTGCGGTCAGGTACAGTACCGTAAAGCTTCATCATTGGGAATTTATCCATTGTTATCCTGATTGACTGCTCTCCGTTCTTTCTTTCAACTACAAGGATTTCAATTTTAAAATCTTCTTCTGACGAATGGTATGCCGATATAGTTTTTTCCGCAAATACGCTTCTGTCAACTACACGGCCTGTTTTCTCCATTAACGAAACGCATCCTGTAAATAAAAAAAACGTGGTAAAAATTAACAAATTAATTTTACTGACCTTCTTCAATATTATCTCCCAAATAATTAATAGCTATATTTAAACCCGAATGACGGTATGGGAATAGGTATGTCATACCTTGCCGTATTGCTTCCTGTGTCTATTTGCCCTGTATACTGGTTAAAGCTTGTATTTCTCTGAGGAGTATAAATTAATGAAAGGACATTTTCTACCGCAATATATATTTCGTATCTTGTTTTTCCGTTCTTATTGCCTCCGAAAATGGAAAATTTTATATCCATAGGAAGCGACGGAGTAGTGCGGTTTGTTTGATCAACAACGGAAGGCCAGCGGTATTTTTCTATAAAATAACTCTCTGCAGGATTATCTTTATTATAAATTAAAACAGGATAACTTTCAGGACCGTCTCCGATACGCCGTGACAGCAGTATACCGGAAGCGATTCCAAGACGCACGTAAATATTGATCTTTTGAACAGGCTTAATGTTCATGACGAGATTGAGATAATGGTATCTGTGAAACGACGGAAAATACCAGTCATTTCCGTTGTTTCCGCCTGACATACCCATTGAACCGGATTGTCCTTGAGGGTCGCGGTATTTTGTCCAATTCCAAGAGTACGCAAGCCAGCCGTCCCAGAAACGGCTTTGAATCTTCTGAAGCATAATGTCAACGCCGAAGATTCTCCCTACTCCGTCAAAATTCGGTTTTACTTCCATTTCTTCAAGCCCAAATCCAACAGGAATATACATTCTGTCGAAAACATATTTATAATAGCCTTCTATGTTCAAGCTTAAAGATTCAGGAAATTCAAGCCTGACGCCGATTATTGATGTCCAGCTTCGATTTGGTTTTATGTAATCAATATTGTATTTTTCTTCCGCGGAAAAAACAGCGTCGTTTATTGATGAAAAAAGTCCTGTACCCGCGGATATGTCAAAAGATTTTATTAAATCATGATTTTTAAAGATATTGTAATCAAGATTAAGCCGCGGATTTAACGCGAGGCTGCTGTACGCGGTAAAACCTTTTCCCTGCAGAATAAAATGATCAATACGAAGGCCAAGTTCGGTATTCAACCGGTTGTCAAATGTGTTGAATTCTGTAAGAACGTACCCTGAGCTTGTAAAAATGCTGTTTTGCAAATCAGGTGAATATGGTATGTTGGAAGCAATTCTGATATCGTCCCATACAACAGCCGGTATTAGCGGAAAGAAAGACTTTAACGCAGACTGTTCTTTGTTTCCGAGGTATGCAAACCGGATATTATCATTTGAAATTTGAGAATCACCTGATGATCTATATTCGTTAAACATTTCCTGTAATCCGGTTGAAATTAAGAGATTTTGTGTTATTTCCCAGTCGTAATCTATCCTTCCCTGTACGTTAAAAATAAAATCTGACTGATGTACCGTATTTTCTATATTGTATTGGTAGGAATCGCTAACTCTTGAAAAAGGATATTTATCCATGAATTCTTTGGAAAATTTTTTGTTATGAATATTATATGTCATTTTTCCGTTAATAATCGCGTCTTCATATCCGGTTCCTGCTGTGAACTTCAGAAGCATATCAGCTCTCGGATTCCATGCCAATGAAGATGTTAAAAACCCCTGGTAATTTGTATAATCAAAATCTAAAGCTGTGTCGGTGTTAAGGGCGTCCGTACGGTTTGAGTTGAGGTAACTTACACCGGTGCCGTCCATGCCCCAAAAGCCTGTTGCTGTAAGTTCAAGCTTATCAGTAAAGCGGTAATTTCCGTTTACTATTCCCGCTCTAATATACGGAGCCTGCCTGATATAGTTTACAGAATCCAAAGACGGAAATGCTTTAGCAAGCTGTTTTGCGGTCCAAATTACGGGATCGTAGTATGTGATACGCCCCATAAGCAAAACGCCTCCCTTTCCAAACAAAGGAATAGACAGATTAATATTTGCCGCGCTTGTATTCATACCAAGCTCAAACTGGGTTTCCGTCGGAGAAGGTTTTTTTGATGTTATTTCAAGCAAGCCGGATATTGTATGCCCGTAACGTGTTGAAAAAACACCGTGTGAAAGCTGCGCACTTTGTACCATCCGCGGATCAAATATGGAAAAACCTCCGCCCCAGTGGTAAGGGTTATTGATATAATAGCCGTCAAGAGACGCGCTCATATCGCCGGGATGACCGCCGCGAATACTCGGCTGGGCGCCGAAAACTCCGGTATAGCTTACGCCCGGAAGCAGTTTAATAGTGCTCATAACATCTTCTACGATGCCGATTTCAGCTGTCTGGGCAATATCTTTTGCGCTTACCGCAATGCTTCTGCCTGTTCTGGTTTCACTTGAACCGGGTTTAGATGTTTCAATTACAAGTTCACGGCCTTGCAAAACGCCTGATAGGTTTAATCCAATAAAGAATTCATCGCCTGTAACCGGGATTACAATTCTTCCTGTTTCATATCCTGGATAGGCTGCCTGAATTAAAACCTGCCTGCCGTCAGGGGCCTTTATTACTGCTTTTCCGTTAATATCGCATATATATTCATTCCCTTCCATACGGATAACAGCGCCTTCCAGCGGAAGATCAAGATCAACGTCTTTTACGGTTACCGTAATATCGCGGGAATAAACAGAGAAAGTTAAAAGTAAAAATATAATTACAAAACTTTTTTTCATGCAGCTTATTTTTCTTCAAGTGTAACAACGCCATCCCAATTTTCAGGCGGAGGATTGCGTTCAAATCCAATTGAACGTTCAAGATAGAGCCTTGAAAGAAAATCATTATTGTTTGTTTCAATAGCTTTTTCAAAATATTCCTGCGCCAATTTCCATTCGCGCAGATAAAAAGTACGAAGCCCTTTATTATAATTATCAAGCGTTTCCCTGTTAATAAGCAGGGAGGGCACAGACGGCAGATTTGCGTTTTTTCTTGGCACATGGCTTTCTTCTGCGCCTGAAAAGCCGGTATAAACAGTATATATACCGACAGGTTTTACTTTTCCTTTAACACGGACATTGTCTATTTGGCGGTGGATAAATTTATCTTTTGTTGTTTCATATACATACTCTGTTATTATCAAAGGGCGGCGGTATTGTTTGGTAAGACTTTCTATTCGCGATGCAAGATTGACAGTATCGCCTATTACAGTGTAATCCATTTTATTTTGAAAGCCTATGTTGCCTAAAATGCATTCGCCGTAGTTAATCCCGATCCCAATGTCAATATTATTATGTGAAATTTTTGAACCGGATGAATTCATTTTATCAAGAGCAGCAAGCATTTTTATAGCGGCGTATATTGCATTTTCCGGGGAATTCTCCATGCTTGCGAATGCACCGAATACAGCCATAATCTCATCGCCTATAAATTTGTCAATGTGTCCGCCTTCGCTCATTATTTCATTTCCCATTTTTGAAAAAAAGGCGTTCAGAAAATCAACGACTTCCTGCGCTATTGAATGTTCAGAGATTGCCGTAAAGTTCCTGATGTCGCTGAAAAGAACGGAAACATTCCTGCTTTCACTGTTACGTCCTTTATTTACGGTTTCATTGATTATTTCATCCATTACGTCGACAGGAACATAACGCGCAAATGCAATACGGGTATTTTTCTGAAGTTCCGCAATTTCGTGCATGGAAAGCGCGTTTGCTATAACAGGAGACGCAGCTCCTGTAAATACATTGATATTTTCCATAATTGACGGAATAAAATATTCGTTAATGGTATTAGCTATATGTATTGAAGCAAAATTTTTACCTGCAATTGTAAGAGGGAGGGTAATATATGACATTAGTTTTTTGCTGTTTGTTCCTGTAGGATGGAAATTTTTTGTCTTTTTTTCAGATAATTTATAATCAGGAAAATGCTTTAAAAAGTCTGATATGCATATTTCAAAAAAATTAGTTGATATTTCCTTTGTAAACTCTCCGTAATTTGCAGTGTATATATAAAGCGTCCTGTTTGTACCTCTGATCATCATTGTAATAATTTCAGCTTTACAGACTTTATTAAGCAAATCAAAAATACCGTTTGCTGTTATTTCCATGGAATGTACCTTGCTTGACAAATCTGTAAGCATTCCGATTATTGTCGTCTGAAAAAGCTTGTTATCCAAAAGATTATTGACAATTTCCATGATGGAATCATCGTTGATTTTTCTGCCTTCCCTTTCTATCGCGGTAAAATCAATATTTTCCGATAAAGGAAGGATGCCGGCGATGGTTTCACGCAGTAATTCTAAATTATCAGGCGATTTTTCTATATAAGCATCGGCTCCTGCCTGACTGCCCCAGAACTTATCCTTTGTTTCGTCAAGGCTTGTGAACATGATAACGGGAATAACTTTTGTATTTTTCCGTGATTTTAAAAGACGCGTTGCCTGATAACCTTTTAATATCGGCATCTCAATATCGGTAATGACAAGATGAGGCATAAAACTGTATACTTTTTTTATTCCTTCAAATCCGTTAACTGCTCTCTGTACTTCATAATTTTGCGAAGTTAAAAATGAAGTAAGCATATCGGCAAAAATGTCTGAATCTTCCAAAATTAAAATGCGTTTTTGGTCATCTGACACTGTTTCCTCCGATTAATTCATTTACAGCTTCAAGCAGGTTATGATTATTAAATGAATTTTTGATAATATAACGCGACGCGCCGAGCGTAAAAGCCTTTTTTTGGTCTTCATCATCCGCTTTGGATGAAATAACAATAACAGGAATACCTGAAAGCTCATTGTTCTTTTTTATATTTTCCACAAGCATAAAACCGTCCATGACAGGCATATTTATATCGGTGCATACAAGATCATACTGTTTTGCCTTAAGAGCTTTAAGAGCCTGAGCGCCGTCAGCGGCAGTATCAACAAGGTAACCTTCCGATGTTAGAATATCGCTTTCAATTTCACGTGTCGGCGTTGAATCATCTACAACAAGAATTGACTTTCGTAAATTCTCAAACTCTACAGTTCGTTTTTTCATGTCAATTGTTTTTATGCGTTTTGCCATTTTTATTACAGTAGGAATATGCATGACGCTTACCATTTCATAATCTTCATTAAGGATAATACCGGAAAATAAAGACATATTTTCCATAAAAGCAGGCATTGTTTTCAGCATCACGGCTCTCATACTGTCAATATTGTCAACCGCAATCGCCGCAATATCTTCATATGAGCGGACAATAACAATAAAAATAGTGTCGCGCAGCCTGTCAGTTTCCGCGTTAATACGTAAAATATTGCTTAAATAAAAAAGTTTTATTATATGTCCGTTATATTTAATTTCAGGACGGTCAACAACTGTAATAATATCTTCCCTGTTTAATAGCATTATTGTTTCAACAAAATTCGCGGGTATAATAAAACGTAAACCTCCGCATTCAACAGGGAATCCCATGAGGACAGCTATGGAAAGGGGAACCATGATTGTAAAAGTTGTACCTTTTCCAAATACGCTTTCTACTACTATACTGCCTTTTAAAGCTTCAATACTGTCGCGTACAACGTCCAGTCCTACGCCTCTTCCGGAAATGCTGCTAACTTTTCCTGATGTTGAAAAACCGCTTTTAAAAATAAAACTTATCAACTCCTCATTGGAAATAGAAACGGCGGCTGCTTCTGAAACAAGGCCTTCTTTTATTACCTTTTGTCTTATTTTTTCATGATCAATTCCGTGTCCGTCATCTGAAATTACAATCTTCATGCTGCCGCTTTCGCGTGAACATGTTATGGAAAGGTTTCCTGTTTCGTCTTTTCCCGCCGCAATTCTTTCACTTGGCGTTTCAATTCCATGATCGATTGAGTTACGAACCATGTGCATAAAAACATCGGAAAGGCCTTCAATAATGTTTTTATCAATTTCGTTTTCTTTTCCTGTAATGGTAAAATGCACTTTCTTTCCCAATTCCTGTGAAAGTTCATAAACATAACGCGGATAACTGTCGAAAATTGTAGAAAGCGGAAGAGTTCTGAGTGAGATTACGCTGTTATAAGCGCCGGTTATGCTGTTTCCCGCGTCAATTGAATAATTTTTTATAGAAGAATTTAATCGGTCTCCAAGCCGTTCCAACTTTCTTAAGTTTGACGCAAGCGGAAGATCCTGTTTAATGTGATCTTTTATTAGTTTGGAATATTCCTTTAACGATTTATTGAATAATTCGCTTTCTTTTAAAATGCTTTTTGCGGCTATCTCCAGCGATTGTAATGAAGCGATACTTTTTATAATTAAATTTATTTTATCAAGAGACAAACGTATACTATTGCTTTTCGCGTCTTTTTTTGTTTCTTTTTTGTTTTTTTCCGTGTTGTCTTCAGTTTCATGTTGATTATTTTGAGCAGAAATTTCTCCGTTATGAAGACCGGTATATTCTTTTTGTTCGTTAACGGTTTCCGGCAGTGAAAAATCTTCATTTGCCGCCAAAAGCGAAAGATTTTTTACATACTCGTTGATTTCAATATTGTCGTTTTTAGTCTGTTGAATTTCTCCAAATCCTGATTTTATTAAATCAAGAGAAAAAAGGACAAGTTTTACGGCGTTTTCAGAAAGTCCGATACGCTGTTCCCTGAAAGCGACAAAGATACTTTCAAGAGAATGGCTTAACTCTTCTATACGCTTAAATTCAAGCATACGCGAAGAGCCTTTCAGCGTATGCAGCGCACGAAGAAGGGTTGCAAGATCATCTTCAACCGAAAGACCGTCTTTAATATCAAAGATCAAAGTCTCAACAAGGTTAACATTTTCAAGCCCTTCTTCGGTATATTTTTTAATATATTTGTCTTTGTCAATAGCCATTTTATTCTGTTTGTACCTTTGCTTCTCCCTGTGAATTGGTAAGCAAAGCGCCGAGTTTTTCTATCAGCTGTGAAAGATCTTCGGCCGATGAAGTTGCGACTCTTGTTGACTGTAAAAAATTAGAAAGACCCTTGGAAATATCCGTTATAGCAATATTTATCTGCTCTGTTGATTTTTGTTGTTTCTGGGTTGATACCGTTATTGTCTGCGCCTGGTTAGCTGTTATTTCAGCGCCGGAACGGACTTCACGGAATATATCTTCAAGTTCTTTTATAAGGTTGTTGCCTTCGTTGATCTTGTCGGCGCTTTCTTCGCTGGAAATGATCAATGAAGACGAAGAGCTTTGAATTTCCTCCGCTTGATCGCGTATTTGTTTTGTAAGCGAGGCAATATCGTCAGCAAGCCGGTTTACCTCGCTTGCGACTACAGCGAAACGTTTTCCTTTTTCCCCGGCGCTCGCCGCTTCAAGAGCGGCGTTAAAGGCGATAACCTTTGTTTGATCTGTAATTGTATTTATGGATTTAATAATGTCGCGTATTTTCGCGATTTTGTTCCCAAGAGCGATGATTCCTGAAATAATACCGTCGTTTTTTTTCTTGATATCTTCAAGTTGATTTACATTGCGTTCAAGGACAGAAAAACCCTGAATAACATCGTTTTCCATTTTGGAGGCGATGGTAGCGACGCTGTTTGTTTTAGCGGCTATTTCAACAGCGATCTGCGTATTTTCATTGATTGTTCTTTCAATTTCCTCAATGCTTGCGGCTTGATTATTCGCGGTAGAAAAAATATCTTTGGACGAAAGGAAAATTTCATCTGTAGATTTTCTGATTGTATCCGCCATGTCTCTTGTTTGTTCAACCGTTCTGGAAGCAGCTTCAGACGCGGAGCTTTCGACTTTTATAATATTGCTCATTAGCGCAAGGTGGCGTTTACTGGCCATACTGGCAATTATGCCCCCTACTATCATTCCCATGACACGGAAAGTTTCATTGTAAAGCGGAAAACGTACATCTATGGTTTTTGAATCAACCATAAAATAGTAAGGTAAATCAATAACATTTCTGTTTACGATAATGACTATTGAATAGCAGATACCGGCGTATATACCGGAATAAATCGCGCATGAAGAGCTGTATCTGAAACAGCCTGTCAGAATTAACATAAGGTAGAACATAGCTAAAATGGAAAGAAAAGAAACAGGCGGATAGTTTTCATAATATGTACAAATGACCCAAATACTCACGCTGATGATTGTCATATCAAGAGTAACGCAGAAATATTTATACGCTCTGTGAAGTACTTCTTTTTTACGTAAATAAAATAATAAAAATAACGAATACAGAAAAAAGATAACAGTACAAACATGGGTACGCCATGGAAGATACCCGTAGCCTTCTATGTTTCTGGCTATGGAAATGACCGGTATACCGGCTGCATAAATGAAAGCGAGCGTAAGACGGAAATAGTTAATTATTTTTTCGCTGTCGCATTCATCGTTTTTAATTCTTTCCCTGATTTCACTCTGCATTTAATATCTCCTTATCTGTGGTTTTGTATTTTGAAAGAGTTTCTTTTAATACAACTGACATATTATTCAGTTTATCAATTGCGGAAGACGCCATTGAGGTGGCGGAAACAAATTGATTTACGCTTCCAGATATTTCTTTTAACGCAGTAAAAATCTGGGCGGAAGCCAGTTCCTGCTGTTTGCTGATGCTGGAAATATGCATGGAATGGACAGCTACATTTTCCGAAGCCTCTACAATATTTTCAAATACTTTTTTCTGCTCAACTATCCTGTTAAAACCTTCATCAATTGTACGGGAGCCGTTATCTGCTTCTGTAACAAGAATTTGAGAAGCATCCTGAAGTTCAGTAATTTTTTCTTTTATCTCTGAAACTGAATCTACTACATTATCCGCAAACCGCCGTATTTCACCTGCTACAACCGAAAAACGCGTACCTGCTTCTCCTGATGATGCAGCTTCAAGCGCCGCGTTAAAGGCAATCAATTTTGTTTTGTCCGCTATTACGTTGATAAGGTGGACAGTTTCATTAATACTGGAAAGTATGTCCGCAAGGTTTTTTATATTTTCGATTATTTTGGCGTTTTGCAGCTTTATTTCTTTCATCATATTTTCGTTTGCGTCGCGCAGACTTGCGCCTTTTCTGCTGAGTTCCTGCGTATGAGCCGCTATAACCGCTACCTCTTCGGTTTTTTTTGCGGCTTGTACGGAAATGTTTCTGTTGTTTTCCATTGTGCTGACAATTTCCCCAACGCTGGTCGATTGTTTGTTGGCGGTAGTTGTTATTTCTTTCGCCGATGTTGAAAGATCAATTACGGCAGTAGAAACCATATTGGCGTTTTCTGTGAACGATGAGAAAGCAGTATTCAGTTTATTCAGGAAAGCTCCGAGAGCTTTCATCAATTCGCCCATTTCGTCGCTTGTCACGACTTCAATCCTGGAAGTTAAATCATTATTATCCAGTTTCTGAAAAACTATTCCGATAGTTTGAGTTGATATATGAAGATAATGTACAGTAATAATAATAAATAAAAATGCCAGAATAATCGCCAATAGCGCTGTAGTAAGCGATATGGAAAAATGCCGTATATAACTGTTTATTCTGTTTGAAATTAAGCTCTCAAGTCTTTCAAAAGACGCTACCTGAAGGCGGTATGCCGCATTATTAGCATGACTTGATGTTTCGTATAACGCGGGAATTATTTGCATGTTATTTTCAGTGTTATCAATAATATATTCAGCAGATTTTGCGAAATATTCCATTCTGTCATAACAGGTTTTTAAAAGAAGCTCAAATGTATCAAGGTTTTCGATATTGCGGGAATTCAGCGTTTTTATCTTGTCAAATCTGCTCCGTATTCTTACATTATCCGAATGCATTAATAGTTCAACATTTAATTTAAATTCTTCTTTTCGCTTTTGTGTAAACGCGCCTGTTTCTATGGTTCTAAGTAAATTCCCGATTGTAACAAGCCTGTTTTGCGCCTGGGGCAATTCATGGATAGCCGCAGCGATAAGGTATGCGCTTTCAAGTTCGCTGTCTGTAACCAATCCTGATATATCTCCGACATAAATAATTAAATTATAAATATCTTCCATAATTACTTTATATGCCCAAAGAATTGTTTCTTTTATTTTTGTATTTTCCAAATGCTCCCAATTTTCAGAAAGCGATTTCATGGAAACAATGAGAGTTTCATCTCCGAAATATTTTGTATATTTTTCATTTAACTCATCAAGCAAATCAGAAGTGTATTGTTTGGAAAATTCCAAATCACCCGGATCGAGATCGACTGTAAACCTGACATATTGCGGAATAATCTGCATAAGTGAAATCGCGGGACGTAAAACTTCAATGCCGCTTAATTCTATTCTGTCTTTTTTTATTGAAGCGTAAGATGATGATATAATTGAATAAAATAATATTCCAAGCGGTAATAAAAATGCTGCCACGCTTATTGTCAATTTAGTTGTTATTCTTAAATTTTTAAGACTCATTTTTTACCTCTTGTTTTAATGTCAATTTCTTTTTAAGAATTCTTAAAAAATAATCCGGTGAAAACCCGCCCATAAAGCATTCATAATTGTCCTTGTTGATCTGTTTATCTGTCTGCGAAAGCTCAATACTTTCAATTGCCTTTTTTATTTTATATTCATAACTTGTCCTGTTACTTTCGGCGGAGAGGGATACAATTCTGTAATAAGCGGGCCAGAAAAATTTATTCTTGACAGCGGCTTCATGGAAACAGTTAAGAGCTTCTTCTCCCTGTTTAAGCATAAAATAATATTCACCGCGTAAAAACTTAGTGTATGCTCCAGAATTTGATTTTTCAAGGAGAGTTAAAATCATGTTTGCAATGTCAAAATACTGATTATGTAAATAATAAAGAGCAGCCGCCGCAAAACAGCTTCCCGAAATTGAATTTGTATCTCCGTTATTAAGCGTATCCAGTACATTTTCCGCGTTTTGTTTTCCTTCTTCATGTTTTATTATAACGTTAATTTCGTTTAAGTTTATGAGAAGCCGCGTATGCTTTAGCGTTTGCGCAGGTGAAGATTTTGTATGTATGGGATCTGTTTGTGAATATTCTCTTTTTTCTTCATAAGTTTTATTTGCGTTGAAAATACTTTTATTATACGATTTTTGGGCGGGAATATTTATTGGATTCCATTCAGGCACTGGCAAACTTAATGCGCTGTTTATTTTCTTAAAATAAAAAGTTTTGGATGAACAGCAGTTTAAAAGCAGAGGATGCTTTACAGAAGAAGTTTCCGAGATTCCCAAAAAAAGAAGTCCGTTATTATAAAGTGAATCCGCCAGATTATTAATTACATTAAACCTGTTTTTTGTTGAAAAATAAATTAATGAATTCCTGAAAAAAATTATATCATACTGCTTTTCTAGACCGCGCATTATATTATGAGGAAAAAAACGTATCTTGCTTTGTATACTAGGGGAAATAACATACTCATCTTTGTCTTGAATAAGATATGAATAAAGAATATGTCTCCAGTTCGCGGAATTGTCTCTAATGGTGTTTAACGTATAACGGGCTTTTCTTGCTGTTTCTATGGCTTCAAGATTGACATCAAAAGCATCTATAGAAAAATCAATATTAAGCCCGTTTCTGGAATAATAATCAAATAACATCGCGATGCTGTAAGCTTCACAGCCGGAAGAAACTGCCGCCGAGCATATCTGAACAGGACGGTTTAATTCGGCAAACCGGGGCATAAGCTCTGTTAAAAGTTCGAAATGCTCGCCTTCTCTGAAAAAATAAGTTTCACTGACAGTCAGGAATTTTGAAATTTTAAAAATTTGTTCGCGTGATGTCAGTAGTTTTTCATAGGAAGCCGGATCTTCAATAAAAGAAGAACCGCATGTTTTTTCGAGATATTTATTCAAATTTTGAAGAGCTTCGCTTCTTGCCCTTATTCCAAGTATATGTTCAATCCGGTAATATAAAAACAACAGGGAAGGACTTGAAAGTACCTCCGCAGAAATTTCAACGGGAACTTCATCCGGTAAAACTACAGCCGTGTTTAATACCATAACATATTAATCCGAATTTGCAAGCGATACTAATTTATCCGCAATTTCATTCAGCGGTAATATAAACTCTACACAGCCTGTTTCAATAGCGGCCTGAGGCATTCCGAAAATCATTGATGAAGTTTCATCCTGCGCGATAGTTATACCGCCCGCCTTCTTTACAAACCGTGTTCCCTCGGCGCCGTCGTTACCCATGCCTGTAAGCACTATACTGACAAGAGAATTCCTGTAAATATCTGAAGCGCTTTTAAACAATATATCCGCGGAAGGTTTCTGATTATTTACAGGTTCGCCGTTATCAAAAGCAATACCTGAATTATTTATAATAATGTGCTTGTCTGTCGGTGCTACATATACATTGCCGCCGCAGGGTATTGTCCCTTCTTCGGCAAGCTGTATTTTAAGACGTGAATATCCGTTAAGCCATTGCACGAAGCTTTTGTCAAATCCTGACGTATTATGCTGTACAAGTAAAATCGGTACCGGAAAGTTTTCAGGAAGAGCGGAACAAAGATGACATAACGCCATTGGGCCGCCTGTAGAGGAAGCGATTGTAACGCAGTTAATTGTTTTTGCGGCTGCGATGTTACTGTCTGCTTCATTGCGTATTGAAGATTCCTTATTCAGTTTTGATATCTGTTTAAACAGTCTGAATATCTCATCACGTTTAACATCGCTTAATTGGGAAGTAAACAGATCTTTCGCGAGAAAATCATGCGCTCCGTTAGCTATGGCGTCATACGCCATTTTCGCGGTATCGTGAGTGCTTATTACTACAATACCGCAGGAACTTGTTTTCCTTATTTCCGTGATAGCGTCAAGCCCGTTCATTACGGGCATTTCTATATCCATTGTGATAAGATCAGGGGAAAGCTCTCTCGCCTTGTTTACGCTGTCCTGTCCGTTTTCCGCTTCACCGATAATTTCAAAAGACCCTTCGCTTTCAAGAAAATCCCTTAAAATTCCCCGTGCAAGAGAACTGTCGTCTGTAATTAATATCTTTATCATTCTAGTTCCTTTTGCAGGTTTTGTATTAAAACTTCAGGATTAAGGAATAAAAACATATTTTTGTCCTGCCTATCCGGTTCAAACAAAATTCCGCTGAAAACACGTGAAATTTTAATCTTGTCCAGTATTTTAGGCATTGAATATATTCTTTCTTCCGGAATATTTATTTCATGTTCTATTTCCGTGGTAAGTAAAATGGTTTTATTTTTAATGATGCCGTTGTTTTCGTCATTCATATTATTTCTAAGAATTATTCCATGACGTGGAGTTTCACCTGTGTAATCAAAAAGGATGGGAAGGGAAATATATGTATTATGGTTTTCGCTGTTATGTTCGATCTTTTTATCGCTATTACCGGAGTAAAGCATAATGGAAGAAATATAGGTTATCGGAATCGCAAGATAAAAATTTCCATAGGCACTCAAAAATACTCTCATTGCGGGCCTATATCCTCTTTTACATGTGATAAAATTTTTTTAATATCCAGAATAAAAACATCACTGCCGTTCCAGCTAAATGAAGACTGAACAGCTTCCGTTAAATCATTTGAGCCGGCGTTTCTTTCAACATTAAGCAATTTTTCCTGCTGTATGCCGGTAATTCCCATTACATCATCAATAAGAAAAGCGATACGATCAATATCGTCTTTTATAATCAATACCTTACCTCGGGGACTTGGAGTATTGTGAAACAGAAGTCCGATATCGAATAACGCGTATGGTATTGAATAACGGTTTATAACGCCTAATATATAAGGCGGCATAAGCGGCAGGGGATATACCGTATCAAAAAGCGCAATTTCTCCTATGTAATGTGACGGAAAACTGTAAAATCTGTTCATTAACGAGAAAATCAATTGTTTTTCATCTTCTGAATTTTCATGCGATATTGCAGTACCGTTTGAAGATTCCGTCATATCCGGCATATTTCCTCCCCTTAAAAAACCCTATTGGATCTTAAAGGATTCATATAATTATATTGTTAAAACAAAAATTGCTCAATATCTTTCAAAATACTGTCTATATCGGTGAAGCTGGTTCTGGTTTCAGGCAGGGATTGAAGAAAAAGCTGACCGTATTTTTTTTTGAGAAGCCTGCTGTCAAGAACCGCCACAACGCCGCGGTCGCTTGAACGGCGTATAAGCCTTCCGAAGCCCTGTTTAAATTTCATTACAGCGTGGGGCAGTGAAAGCTCCATAAAAGAATTTCCGCCGCGTTTTTCCACCGTTTCACAGCGGGCTTCAAAAACAGGATCGCCGGGAGTGCGGAACGGAAGTCTGCAAATTACAACAAGTCTCAGCGTATCGCCCGGAGCGTCTACTCCTTCCCAAAATGAATCTGTTGCAAAAAGGCACGAGCGTTCGTCTGAAATAAAATCCTGTAAAAGGCGGCTGCGATCATCATCTCCCTGTTTAAGGCAGCGAATACCAAGCGGAGTAAGCTCATCTTTCGCGGTTTTATACGCGCTGCTTAAGGATTGATATGAAGTAAACAGGACCAGAGCCGATCCTCCCGCTGTTGCGGCGAGGCTTGCGGTAGTTTTGTTGATAAAATCCTGGTATTCCGGTTCGTCGGGAAGAGGCGCGTCCTCCGGAGAAGCAAGAAGAACCGCGTTTGTGTATGGGAAGGGTGAGGGAAAACAGCCTGAAAGCACAGTGTTGTTTTCAGAAAATGTAATTCCGCTTCTGCCTGCCCAATAGGAGAAATTACCGTTTATGGCAAGAGTCGCCGACACGCAGACAACAGTTTTGTTCGGGGAAAAGACGCTGTCTTTAAGTTTAGCTGCCAAATCAAGCGGAGTTCTTGTAAAAACCGCCCAGGGTTCTTTTGATATTTGTAGTCTTTCTATCCAAAGCACTTCGTCTTCATATTTGTGGTAATTACAAAAAGCCTCGCAAATTTCCGCGATACTTTCCAGCCGCCTCACTATTGTTTTTATTTCCCAAACTACGGGATCCGCTGATCTTTCATCATCAAGATTTTCTGTTATTTGACGGATCAAGGAAGTGAGAGCAAGAATACATTTACGCAGCGAAATGAAATAAGGAAAAAGTGATTTTTTCAGGAACGATTCGTCTGACTTGGATGATGAAAGCCTGAAAATCCCCTCTATGCCGCAAAGCTGAACAGCACATTCATCAAGTTCTTCCGATGAAGCGCGCACTTTCTTTACAGCTGCCGTGAGACCGTCAAGAACGTCTTCCTTTGAAGGAAGCATCGCGTTAAGTTTTACGAGCAGTCCTCGCTGATTTGCGCGGCGTTTGTAATAAAGTTTTGACAGTTGTCGGAATATTCCTGTACGCCCGAATTCCGCTGAAAAAAATGAAGTAGCGGAATTCTCCATTGTATGCGCTTCATCAATGACAAGCCTGTTAAAGGGCGGAAGAACAACAGCGTTTTCATAACCCGCGCCCTGAAAACGCGCAGCCAAATCCGCAAAGAGCAGATGATGGTTTACTACAATAATATGAGCGTTATTTGCTTCTCTGCGCAGTTTAAAAACAAAACAGCTTTCACGCCAGGGGCAATGATTGCCGAGACAAAGATCGGACTCGGAACAGACGCTTGACCATGTTATGTCTGACGGCATAAATGACAGTTCCGATCTTGTGCCTGTTTTTGTGTTTTTAGACCATTCTGTTATGTGTTTTAATTCGTCAAAATCAAAATCGTCAAGCGGCGGTTCCCGTATTGCCTCATCAAGCCTGCGCACGCAAAGGTAATTTCCCCTTCCTTTCATAAGAACAGACTTAACATCTGCGCCAATTGCCGAAGCTACAAGCGGAATATCTTTTTCATAAAGCTGCTGTTGAAGGGTAATGGTAGCCGTGGATATTACAACCTTTTCCTTGTTTTCAAGGGCAAAGTGCATTGCGGGAAGAAGGTAGGCAAATGACTTTCCTACGCCTGTGCCCGCTTCCGCCATAACGTGAACGTCCTTATTAAAGGCTCGGATTATAAGTTCCAGAAGATCAAGCTGCGCCTGACGCGGTTCATAGGAATTAAGACGGGAAGCGACAGCGCCTCCTTCCTGTAAGGAAGCAATAATTTTTTCATGGTCTAAAAGCGGCATATTTTAATGAATCGCAAGCAACGTTATAACTTTCGCGTCTCCGAGGATATTGTCAATCAGCGCGTATTCGTCAGGCTGGTGAAGCGTTTCAGCTGTCTTTGTCCAGACAGCGCAGTCAATTCCGATGTTACGCAAAAATGCCGCCATTGTGCCGCCGCCTATGCCTATCAGTTTTGGTTTGACAGCATAAACTTCACAAGCGGCTTCGTTTAATTTCATGACAATGGGCGCGTCAGGCGCGGTAGGTTTGGATTCAGTTTTTTGAAATATCCCGTATTCAACTGTTACGCGGTATTTTTTTTCAACTTCAGCCTTGATTTTGTCAATTTCTTCCAGTATTGAAGCTGTCGGGTAACAGGGAAGAACGCGCATATCCATGTAAAAAATATCTTCACCCGGGATTGTGTTTACATTCGGGACATTGGCTTCTTTTTTTGTCGGCTGAAAAGTAGAGTAGTTAGGATCAAACATACTGTCGCGCTTATTGAATGCGGAAGAAAGCCCGTTATAAAGGCGTACGGCAAGATCGCTTCCTGCCAGAAACGCGTTTATGCCCGTATCAGGCATTGATCCATGTGCCTGTTTTCCTTTTGTAACAAATCGCATCCATAAAATATTTTTTTCCGCTATTTCTATTAACTCGCCTTTTAAGTCACCGCCGTCAGGAATAAGAACCATGTCGTCTTTATTAAATAATCCGCTCTTGTTTTTAACCAGCCAGTCCATACCGTAAATAGAACCGGTTTCTTCATCTGAGGCAAAAAGCAGTTTTATGGTACGCTGAGGTTTTAGTCCCTGTTCTGTAAAGCTGAGAGCCGCAATAATTGAAGAAACAATTCCCTGCTGGTTGTCTTCTGTTCCGCGTCCGTAAAGCCGCTTTTCGGCAGTGTCGTATTTAACCGTCCACGGATCGCTGTTCCACAGTTTTGCTTCTCCCGGAGGAACAACGTCAATATGGCTCATGATCCACAAGCGTTCATTGTCTTGAGTTCCCGGAATTGTCGCAATTAAATTAGGACGCACTCCGCCTTTTGCCCTTGCATCGGGAGAGTCGTACCGTTCAATCTGCGCAATGCCGTGCGCCTTAAGCCAGTTTTCAAGAAAAAGGCACTTGTCAAGTTCTCCTTCTCCGCATGAATCAGGTGAAATCGCAGGCCGCTTTGTAAGTTCTGTTTCAAGTTCTACTGCAAGGGAGACCGAATTGTCTATCCATGAAAACAATTTCTCTTTCATTTATTCTCCGTTATACGCAATCCAGCTTGTTTTTATCAATGTTTCCATATCGGAATAACGCGCCTGCCAGCCTATCAATTCACGGGCAAGAGCGGCGGAAGCTGTAAGTTTCGCCGGGTCTCCGGCCCTGCGCCCCGCGATTTTTGAAAGGATTGGCTTTTCCGTAATCTTACGCGCCGTATCAAGAACTTCTTTTACAGAACTACCTGTTTCGCTTCCAAGATTGATAATAAGGCTTTTGTCATTTTTGCAGATATAATCAAATGTCATTGTATGCCCAATTGCAAGATCGCTTACATGAATATAATCCCTGATGCAAGTTCCGTCAGGAGTGTCGTAATCATCTCCGAAGATTTGCAATTCATTCCTTTTACCGCAGGCGGTTTCCATGATTATCGGAATAAGGTTTGCGGGATTTTGCTCAAGCCCTTTAATGCGTCCCTTTACATCGTAACCTGCGGCATTAAAATAGCGAAGGCATCCAAACCTTATGCCTTTAAGTTTTTCATACCATGATAAAATACGTTCAATTTCAAGTTTGGTAAAACCGTAATAGTTTTCTGGAACGGCGGGGTGTTTTTCATCAATAGGGAGATACTGAGGTTCTCCGTAAACAGCGGCGCTGGAAGAAAAAACAATTCTTTTTATTTCCGCTTCGCTTGCGGCATTAATAATATTAATAGTTCCGGCAATATTGTTACGCGAATACTTTTCAGGATAAATCATAGATTCCCCAGCCGCCTTTGATGCCGCAAGATGAATTAAAGCGTCAAAAGAGCCGGTTTTCATGGTTTGTAAAAGATGAGGATAATCATGAATGTCGCCGTGGATAAATGAAGCTTCGGGAAAAAGATTTTCTCTCAGTCCGCTTGAAAGATTGTCATAAACGGTACAATTATGCTCCAGATCAAGAAATTCCCTTGTTACATGACTTCCTATGTAACCCGCTCCGCCGATTATTAATATGTTCATAAGGAAATTATAACGGAAATGAAGATAAAATAGCTATTATAATATTAGAAATTTCTGGCTGTTTCGTATATGCCGCGTGCGCCCCAATGCGGCATTTCCAAAATATTAGTATAAATATTGCCGATGGGAATATCTAACAGCTTACTCAATGCTGCTTGAGCTGCGACAACAAACTTTTCCTGGCCTTCTTCGCTTTCATGCCCTAAAAGCCTTAAATCCATAAAGGCGGAGCGTTCCAGTTCTGCTCCGGCCAGATAATGTGTATAACCGTCATTTATACTGACCATGAGATATTTTTCGCTTCGTCCCGGCATAAGGTTGATAAGCCGCCCCAGCTCTTTAGCTGCGTTATTTTTATCCTCAGAACTAAGAGTTGCGGAAACCTGTAAGTTGATCATTGGCATAATTACACCCTCTCTTCAAACGGATACCATACCCCCGCTTCGTGCCTCAGAAATTCCGAGATTCTTACCATATCAAGAGTTTCCTGCCAGGGGGTAGTTTCACATTCCTTTTTACCTTGGCGGAAGCAATCTATTGCGGCTTGAGCTTCATACTGAAAACCAAAAGGGCGGAAAGGTATTTCGATAATTTCATCCTGTCTGTGATAAGTAACATTATATTCATGACGTTTCACAATAAGCCGATATGGGTGATCATTCTGTTCAACAATAATCGTACCTTTACTGCCGATAATACGGGTGTCAAAACCCGTGCTGCGTAAACCGCATCGCAACAGAGCTAATACGTCAGGATTTTCATAGCGGAACAGGAAGGCAGCATCGTCATCAACGCCGGTTTCACAAAGATGATAGACGCCTTTTATTTCCGAGGGAAGCTTCCCTTTCATTATTGAAAAAGCAGCGGAGAGAGGATATGCGCCGGCATCCAGTATACTTCCGCCGGCCAGTTCAGGTTCGTAGAGCCGGTTTTTGGGTATAACTTTTTGGTGAGTCCAGCTCATAGCGGACTCTATAACACGTATTTCGCCGATCGTACCGTTATTGATTAACTCAAAAGCCTTTTGCCATATCGGAAAGAAACGAGCCCACAGACCTTCCATAAGAAATACGTTATTCTTTTTAGCCGCTTCGATCATCCGCTGGGCGGATTTATATGTGACAGTGAAAGGTTTTTCGCATAAAACGCCTTTTCCGGCATTGGCCGACATGATCACATTCTCTTCATGCATAGGATGCGGTGTAGCGACATATACCATATCCACATCAGGGTCGCTAAGAATTTCCTGATAGCTCCCATAGGGATTCCCGCCGTAAGTCTCTGTAAATTTTTTTGCTTTCTCTATTGAACGTGAACCGGCGGCGGCAACCTTTGTCCCGGGCACTAATCGTAAGGATTCCGCAAACTCACCGGCAATCCGTCCAAGCCCAATAATACCCCAACCAATAGTTTTTTCCATATTTATATATCATGCTTTTTTAGGTCTGTTGTCAATAACGGATTATTTGACCGTAAATGCTTTATATCGTTGATTATCCTAAATAACGTTTTATAACTTCCGTCATAGCTAAATTTATGTTTTCACCCGTTCATTGTCCGCAAATGCCTTTATCACGGCTTTAATCGGTTCAAGGGTTTCGGCGGGCAGAATAGCCAGATCATCTATAACATCCTTGAACCGTAAATAAGCGGAAATGTCTACAGATTGGCGGTATTCCTTGCCTGTTATCAAATATTCTACCGAAATACCGAGGACGGACGCTATTTTTACCGCTATGTCGGCGGGCGGCATGGACTGTTGGGTTCGTAAATAAGCGTCTAAAGCCCGTTTTTTAATACCTGCTTTTGCTGCAAATTCTTTTTGAGTAAGACCCAAATAGTCTATTTCAGAACGCAGCCTTTGCGAAAAATCGGACATTTATATCGAAAGTAACATAATTATGTCATTATAGGCTTGCTAAAGACATATTTATGTATATAACAAAAATCGTACATAATTATGTCTTTTGTGAATTTTTTATATGTATTTCTTTAAGTTCGGAAAGGATATGGTCTGAATTTAGTTTTACAATAAATATTCCAGATAGTGTTATGGAAACAGAATATTTTAGGTTGGAGTATGTCGTATGGAAACAAAGAATATTTTCGGACTTAATTTAGAAAAACCAATGGAAAAAGAAATATTCGGTTTTAATTTTGGGAAACCGTTTGATTATGAAAACGGTTTTTATTTGACAAGCGCTTCTTCAAGAATTGCTAAAAGTATATCCCATTATGAATTGTATAAAAAAATTATTGAATTACCTGGAGAAGTAGTGGAATGCGGTGTTTTTAAGGGTGTTTCATTAATTCGGTGGGCAACATATCGTGAAATTCTTGAAAGTCAATTTTCCAGAAGAATAATAGGTTTCGATGCATTCGGAAAATTCCCCGAAAATATATCAATGGAAACAGATATAAAATTTGTCAAAAGTTTTGAAACCGTTGCCGGAGACGGAATATCAAAAGAGGACTTGGATAATATTTTGGAATATAAGAAGTTTCAAAATATATATTTAATAAAAGGTTTTATACCAGATACATTCTTTGGATATTTTGAAGAAAAACCAGCAACACAAATTGCTTTATTACATATTGACGTTGATGTATATGAAGCAACAAAAACTTGTTTGGATAATCTGTATGAACGGGTTGTAAAAGGAGGAATAATAATTTTTGACGATTATGGGCAAGTTGAAGGAGCGACAAAAGCCATTAACGAATTCATAAAAACACTAGAAAAGAGAAATTATATTATTCAAAAATTACCATATAATTATGTTCCTGCATATATGATAAAGGAATAAATCGTGTAATGTTGTGATCGTCAAAATTTGATATGACATTCAAGGGTTAAGTTTTACCGCTAGTGTTTCCCATTCATGAGTTTTTGAATCAATGTTCGCAACGCATTTATCCAATTTTTGTTTTATTTCTTTTGCTTTCTCCGCGCTGGAATATACTTCAGGCCGTGAAAGTTCCGTTTCAAGCGCTGCCTTTACGTTCTCAAGTTCATCAAGCGTTTTTAAAATTTCAGCTTCCTGCCTTTCCATTCTGCGCAGATTAGCCTGTTTTTGTTTGTCTTCAATGCGTTTTTCAGCGGAACTTTTTTGTTTTACAGAGGCTTCAATTTGTACTGAGCTTTCAGTTTCATTTGATATTCTGTCAAGGTAATAGGCGTAGTTGCCGTAAAAAAGTTTGGCTTGTGCGGGCTCGCAGTCTGTTCCCGGAATAAGCTCCAGTGTTTTTGTAGAGAGTGCTTCCATAAAATAACGATCATGTGAAACAAAAATGACAGTGCCGCCGAATTCGGAAAGAGCCTCAAGCAGTATGTCCTTTGAGTTGAGATCAAGGTGGTTTGTAGGCTCGTCAAGGATTAAAAGGTTAAGCGGCTTAAGGAGCATTTTTAAGAGCGCGAGACGGCTTTTTTCTCCGCCGCTTAAAACAGAGACACTCTTGTATACATCATCATCGCTGAAAAGAAAAGAACCCAGCATATCGCGTAACTTCGGGATTAGATGGGTTGGCGCGTCCTGGTCCATAAAATCAATTACCTGCGTATCGCTGTCAAGAGCTTCCGCCGCGTCCTGAGAAAAATAACCTGCGCTTATTCCTGTACCGTATTTTACATTTCCCTCGTAATGAGTATCGGCTCCGGCAATTATGCGAAGCAGAGTAGTTTTACCTGCTCCGTTTGGACCTGCGACAACAAGCCTCTCTCCGGCTTCCAGGCAGATATCCAGGTTTGAAAGCACTCTGCGTTCTCCGTAGCTTTTTCCTATACCTTCAAGCGTTAGGGCAATTTTTCCCGAATGGGGCGCGGGAGGAAAATTGATTTTTATTTTCTTTAATGATTCAGGTATTTCTATTCGTTCCATTTTTTCAAGACGCTTTATGAGTTCCTGCGCAAAAGCGGCCTTGCTTGCCTTGTAACGGAAACGGCGGATAAGGGCTTCTGTTTTTGTTATTTCTTCCTGTTGTTCCGCATATCGCTTTATAAGGCTTTCCATTTCTATTTTGCGTGTTTTTTCGTAAGAAGTGTAATTACCCGCGTAACGTTTCACTTTACCCTGAAAGATTTCATAGACTTCATTTACGCATACGTCAAGAAAATACCTGTCGTGGGAAACCAGTAAATAACCGCCAGTAAATGTTTCAAGCCATTTTTCAAGCCAGGCTCTCGCTTCTATGTCAAGGTAATTTGTCGGCTCGTCAAGAAGCAGAATGTCTGGTTTTTCAAGGAGAATTTTTGCGAGAGCAATTCTCATCTGCCAGCCGCCTGAAAATTCTCCTGTATCTCGGTTTATTTCTTTTAAGGAAAAACCCAGTCCTGAAAGAACCATGCTGATGTCGGCTTCCCTTCTGTAAAAGCCGGAATCTTCGATCATCTCCTGAAGCCTGTGATGTTCTTCAATCATTGCCTGTGTTGACGCGTCGTCATTTTTTGACTTTTCAAGAATTGCTCCGGTTTCTTCAAGGCGGCTTATTAATTTGTGAATATAACCGAATGCGTTTTCTGTTTCTTCACGGAGGGACTTACCGCTGTGAACAATACCGGACTGCGGAAGGTATGAAATACGTGTTCCTTTTTGAATAGCCCTTTCTCCTGAGTCGGGTTTTATTTCACCTGCCATTATTTTCATCAGTGTAGTTTTTCCGCTGCCGTTTGCGCCTGAAAGACACGAACGGGAACCAAGAGCAAGACGAAGATTTACATCCTTTAAGATGTCTCTGTCGCCGAAGGCATGTGAAATATTTGTAAATTGAACAAAAGCCATTTTTAGTACGAGAATGAATCTCTAAAGAAGTATAATACCATTGGTGAGGCTGTCCTTCTTGTAACAGTTATGTCTTCAATACCAAAGTCCTGTACGACTTCAAGACGCAGTCCCTGATTGTCAAGTCCGTACATGAAACGTAAATCCCTGTTTGGTATAACATCTGTCAATCTTAAGGTAAACGCGCCTGAGTAAAGTTCCGAAAGAGTAGGGGAAAGAAAAATATCCATATAAACCTTTCCTCTTCCGTTTGATTCTGCCGGGATTAGCTGCGGGACAAGAAGTTCGAATCCTGTCCATGTAAAGCTTTCAGATTCGTTAAATGTAATGGTTCCGAAATTGCTGCTTGTAAATACGGGTCCCTGATTATATATTGCCATATACTGCGTTTCCCGCCTTGTTTTTTCCTGCATAATAATGTCATCGACATCGGCGGAAAGAGCTACAAAAAGTAATGTGCGCTTTGAGTTTGAACTGTCAAGATATTGCACAGCAAGCGTCGTATTTGAGCGCAGGCTTATCTGAAGGTCGGCTCCTTCAAAATGCCACGCGCGCTCACCGTCGGGATATATGCCCTCGTATGTAAATTCCTTTTCAATATCAGGCAGGAAAATTCTTGCGATTCCTGTATCCTGCCCGGGATCAAAACGGTAGTTTTTTTCAAGTTCGCTGATATTTATCCTTCTTGCGTTTATCATTTGCTGATAAAAATCAGGCGACCATGTTTTTGACAAAACCATTTCAAGATCGGGATCCGGCGGTAATTCTTCCCGTGAAGAAGCAGAGGCAACAATTGAAGAATCGTAATGGTTGAATAACTTAAGCCTGTATGAAAAGCAATAACCGGTTACGCCTTCATTTGTAAGCACATAATACCAGTCGCCGGGCAGGGGGTCTCCTGTTGTGCTGATAGGCGGGTTTCCTTCCGCTTTATCAAGGATTTTTATAATTTCTCCCACCCGCAGCCTGTATACACGCCGTGAACCGTTATCGGGATAATCACGAATGGGAAGCCCGTCCTGCATATTTTCCGCGTAAGTTAACGCGTAAGCGGCAAATTCATCAGCTCTTTTATTTGCTTTTCGTTTACTGCCTGAAAATTCAAATTGTGAAAGAGGGATTTCGATTTTTTTTGATGAATCCGGAACGCCGACTACCCAAACATGATCGATATTTGATCTGATGTATACGGGAAGCACAGTACCTGACAATATGGGAGGATCATCTGTGGACCAAAGTAAGATACCCCACCCGAGTTTTGAGCATGACGGGAAAAATAAAATGACTGTAAGAGGTAATAAGAATAACAAATATTTTGCTTTAAAAAGCATTTTTCCTATTACCTCTTGCAGGTTATGAATTATTCAACAACAGCCAGAATATCGGACATTTTAAGGATCAAATGCTCTTCACCGTCAATTTTAATCTGGGTTCCGGCATACTTATCATACATGACTTTTTGTCCGGGCTTAACCTTTATAACTTCCTTGTCATCCCCGATTTCTACGACTACTCCCTGTTGGGTTTTTTCCTGGGCAGTATCGGGAATAATAATTCCCCCGGCGGTTTTCGCCTCGTTTTTCTCCAGTTTTACCATGACTCTGTCCAGTAAGGGCTTAACTTTCATATTTTTACCTCCGTATTTATATAATTGTTGTCAACAATATACAAAAACAGGGTAAAAACGTCAATACGGGTGTCATGTAATGTTTTGAAATTAAGAGTATAATAAAAGATAAGAGAGGTTGTTTTGGGAAATCAAAGTCTGCCGAAAATTAACACCATGATACTTTGTACCGCCATATGCGGCGCTTCCGTGTTTTTAACAGCATGTAATTCTGATAATTCCGGTAAATTGGGAAACAGCGGAATAGGTTCAAATGATGCTCTTAAGGTCGATGCTCTTAAGGTCGATGAAAATGGTTATCTGCGCAACCGTCTGGGTAAGGAAGTAGTACTGCGCGGCGTTAACTTTGGCGGTTGGATGATTCAAGAATCGTGGATGTGTCCTGTTTCAGGTACGGACAGACAGTGGGCCAACCTAGACACCATTAATGCCATGAAAAATCAAGGGTTTACCGACGCGCAAATTCAGGAATTGTTTGATACCTATCAGGATAACTGGATAACAGCCGATGATTTTGATTTTCTTAAATCCAGGGGAGTAAACAGTATCCGCATTCCGTTTTGGTACCGTAACTTTATGTCGGACGAGTCAGGTACATGGATCAACGGCGATAACGGAAGCGCCGTTGAAACGGCTAACCCGGGTTTCAAGCGGCTGGATTGGGCTGTAACAGAAGCAAAAAAGCGCGGTATATATGTCATTCTGGATATGCACGGCGTGCCGGGAGGCCAGTCAATGGATCACTCTTGCGGCACGCTCGGTAAAAATGAAGTATATACCGATTATACTTATGAGCAGATAACAGTCGATCTGTGGAAAGCTATCGCGTTTCGGTATAAAGATGAAGCCGCAGTTGCCGCGTACGATTTATTAAACGAACCTCAGAACAACGGCGGGTACTCGGGACCTAACGCTTGGGCGCCCGGAGGTACCAGGGCTGTTTATGAAACTATTCGGATGTACGATATTCTTTACCGGGCGGTAAGGTCTGTAGATCCTTTTAAAATCTGCATCATGGAAGGTATATGGAGTATGAATCTGCCTGATCCAAAGTACGTGCATAAAGGCAGTCCGGATCAAAACAGGCGTTACAGCGGAAAAACAACGGTGTGGGATAACGTCATGTATTCTATGCATCTTTATGACAGCAAATTGAATGATATTAACAAAAGGGTAAATGAATTGAAAAAAGCGCGGAATGACTGGAAAGTTGCTATTCATGTGGGAGAATTTAATAACGGCGATAACCAGCAAACTAATGCGTATGATCTTTATAACAACAATAAATTTAGCTGGAATATGTGGACATATAAGATCGCGGGCGCAAATATGGGCAACTGGTCTCTGTATCAGGCGGCAAATAAGGCAAAAGCTGATCCCCGAACCGATAGTTTTGAGACTATCAAACAAAAATGGGGTGAAACGCTTTTAACTTTTTCTTCGGAAACGAATGATATTAATAACGGTTTTTCCGTGATGAGGGGAATGGAACAGTATTTCAGCCCGGCTATGAATCATACCATTAGTGACGTTATTACCAATTCAAATCAAACAGGTTTTCCGGTTGACCCGGTTTCAGAATAGAGAGATTAAAATCATCAAATCAGATTATTTTGTTTGCAGCTATATACGCTTAACGCTTAATTAATCAAAACATCTTGTCAAGCTCAAATCTGACGGCAAGATTTTCAGGATCCAACTCTGCCGCGTATTGAAGAGCTCGCAAGGCTTCGTCAGGGCGGCCAAGAGCGGAAAAACACTTTGCGATACGAAGTTGAATTTTGACGGATGTTTTATAATTTTCTGTTTTAAACGCGGCAAGGTTGTACTGTTCAATGGCGCGGGAAGGGGAGTGTTGGGCTTCAATGTTCCGGCCAAGATTGGCATGGACTGTCCAATCCGCTTCCTCTGCAGGAATCGAGCGCAGTATGTTTTCCGCAGATTCAAGATCGCCTTCAAACATCAAATCTATGGATCTGCAAACTTCCGCCCAATGGGTAGAAGACCAATAAGCGGGCGTCCATTGCCCGTTTGACTTTAGGTTTTCAACGCGATTAAGAAGAATTCTTAATTCGTCGTAGTTGCGCTGAAAAAGGAACAGCCATGAAACCCACTTGTACAATTCTTCGTTGTCATAATGCCGATCGAGAAGAAGCCATGCCTCCGCAAATTGTTTTCTGAGTTCCCGTACAGGAGCCTGCCGCTTGCATAGTTCAAGATCAACATACGGGTAATCTGCAGGTTTTATTTTTTCCAGTACGTTTATTGCCTGCGGAATATCAAGGAGGCGGCTGTAATATATAAGGCCGAATTGTCTTTCCGCGGAAACCGTAACGTTATTCGCAATTTCAATATTAATCAGTTTTCCGAAGTATAAAGCCGCTTCATATTTATCATTTGCGGTTACCCCAAGGTTATAAAGACTGCGTTCTTTTAACGGTTCATTTACAGAATCAGAAAGCATGGACCAAATTAATCTTGCGCTTCCTTCAAAACCGGCAAGGTAAAGAGCGTCGGCTTCGCGGCCTATTGCCTTTTCATCGTTAATTAACGAAAAAATTTCAGCGCTGCGTTCAAGATCGCCGAAATCATAAAAAAACTCGGCTGAAAGGCGCAGTAAATCAAAGGACGGGGAGGGTGAATGAAGTATTGCCTGTACATCAGCAGCCGCGCCGTGAATATCATTGTTAAGAATTTTTAATATTACCATATCGAGTAAGACAGCTTCTGTTAAGTCTGATGAAACTGATGAGAGAAAAACAGGAACCTGCATTGCTCTTGCGGGATTCTTAAAATCTCCCAGTAAAACATGCAGCACAAGACGCAATGTATTAAAAGAAGGATCATTTAACAGAACAATCCAATCCCGTAATTTAGTTTCGGCTTCTCTGTTAATTGCCGTATTCTTAATAAGAGCTTCGGCGGCAATAGCGGCGACAGGCTGTGACATTGGGTATAATTCCATCGCGTTATTGACTGATTTTTTGTAATTTTCCAAAGAAGGCTGGTGTATACGGGCAAGAGTTCTCCTGCGTTTTAAGACGGAAAGCCACGATTCTACGCCTATTGTCATTTTTTCAAGCCTGTCAAGTTCGCGGTTTAAACGTTCAAAGTCCCTGTTAGCGCTTGTATCCCTGAACTGCGCATCGTATTCGTTCAGGCGTCTGCTGAAATTGTCCTGCTGTCTCGTTGTTTTAGTCGCGTTTCTTTCTATAAGATAAAAAAACGCCAGCGCGCCTGAACCTAAAACAAAAAATATTAATCCCAAAATAAACGTTATGCGTAATACTCTGCGGTTTTTGGTTCCGGTTATGTTTGGCAGACGCATGTTTTTTCCGGCTCAAGAAGAGTTTTGCGGATACTGTCAAGAACTCCGTTAATAAATCTGTACGATTCGTCAGCGCCGAATTCCCTGCAGATTCCGATAGCTTCATCAATTACTATGGACGCGGGAATATCTTTTTGAAACATAAGTGAATAAACAGACATTCTGAGAATGGCAAGATCAACGCGGTTTAACCGCGATATGTCCCAGTTCTCAAGATGATCTTTTATCATCCTGTCAATATTATTGATATTCTCAATTGTTCCGGCGATTATTGCTCTTGAGAAAACAGAGGTTTCTTCATCAAGTGAAATACGTTTTTGCTCTTCAAGCCAGGCGAAATTAACGAGTTCCTCTACCGGAACACGGTTGGATTCCCAGAAGTAAAGTGCTTGAAATGCGAGAATGCGCCCCTTTCGCCTGGAAGCCATTTATTTACCAGTTAAGAAGGTTATTCTGGATCTTAAAATCCCTGCCTGCTCTTAATTCATTAACGATTTCCTGACTGGCCTGCGTAAAAACGGCCTGCTGCCGCTGAGAAAGCAATCCTTGAATGATAGCATCCCTTACAGTAACTTTGGATCCGGGTTCAACAAAGTCATACAGATCAAGAATTTTTTCCGGATGATTTTCCGTTACTTTAATTATCTGAAACCCGTCAATACCTTCAATTAACGGTGAAACTTGTCCCTGCCGTAATGAAAACGCTGTATCCATAAATTTATCGCCTAAACGCGCTCTTGCTTGCTGATTCCTTGGAAGATATCCCGCATCTCCTGCCTGAAAGCCTGAATTAGGAGATGCGTGGCGCATTGAAACTTCATCAAATTTTGAAGGGTTTGAAGCAATTTCTTTTACCAGATTATTGGCAAGATCTCTTGCTTTTGAACGGGCTGCTGCGTCTGATCCGTACGGAACCTGTATCAGTGAAATACGCACAATCTCGGGGCGCAAAAGCTCGCTTCTGCGTACAATGTATTCGGCTTGAATTTCTTGTTCTGTAGGCGCTTTGACGGAATTTATCAAATCACCTTTTTTTGCCATTAAATATTTCTGAACAATTAACTGTCTTCGAGTTTGATCCCTGTAAACCTGCGGTTCCATGCCAAATTCGTTTCTTATAGCTTGGGCAAATTCAGCGTCTGTCGGTTGGCGTCCGATATTCTGGGCCAGTACGGCTCTTAACTGTTGAAGTTGTTGATTTACTTCATTGTCGTTTACAACAATTTTATCACGCTCCGCAGCCTGAACAACCAAGCGTTCATTGATCATTCCGTCAAGCACCAGTTTACGTTGTTCAGAGTTTAATTGTACTTTTGCAGTTTTTTCCATCATTTCCACTTCGGAACGAAGTTGCTTGACAGTTATTGGCTCAGTTCTGATCAGATTAACAATGGCGATAGTCTGTAAATCCGACTGAGAAAAACCGGAAACCGCTGTTAATACGGTTAAAAATATAAAAATTACTGCTCTTTTCATAAAATTCCTTTTACTTGTAATATATCATATTATAAACAAAAAGTAATGAGAAAGGTTAACTTAAAATAGCGCGAATCCGTCTTACGCCTGCCGATGAAGATTGTTCTTTTTTTATTTGAAATTTACCCAGAGTTCCGGTTTTTTCAACATGCGGACCGCCGCATACTTCTTTTGAAAAAAAGTCCGATGAGGAATTACCTATAGTATAAACTTTTACCTGTGATTCATATTTTTCACCGAAAAGTGCGATTGCTCCGGAAGATACAGCTTCTTCCAACCCCATTGTTTCTATAAAAACAGTAAGGTTTTTTTGTATCTGTTGATTAACAATATCCTCTACCATTTTGATTTGTTCCGTTGTCATAGGTGTGTCATGGGAAAAATCGAATCTTAGCCTCTCCGCTGTGATATTGCTGCCTTTTTGTCCGACATGCTGTCCTAAAGTCATCCTGAGAGCCTGATGCAAAAGGTGTGTAGCTGTGTGGTATTTAACAGCCATATCTCCCTGATCGCCAAGACCGCCCTTGAATGTCTGACCGCTTTGGGAACGGGATAATTCCTGATGTTTTTTAAAAGCCTCGTCAAATTCTTCTCTGTTTATTGTCATCCCATGTTCGGCGGCAAGTTCTTCCGAGAGCTCGATTGGGAAACCGTAAGTATCGTAAAGGTTAAAAGCAAGCCGCCCGGACATGATTTTTCTGGGGTCTTTCAGCAGATTCGGCAGGAGTTTTTCAAATTCATGTTCGCCTTTTTGCAGAGTTTCCATGAATTTGGACTGTTCTTTTTCCAGTTCGCCTAATAAAAAAGCCCTGTTTTTCTCAAGTTCCGGGTAAGCAATCCCAAAAAGCTCAATAATAACTGTTGCTATTTTAGAAAATTCTATTCCTTCGCCGGAAATTTTCCGTCCGTGCCGGACAGCGCGGCGGATAAGTCGGCGTAAAACATAACCTGCTCCTACATTTGAGGGAGTTACAGCCTTGGGATCGCCTAAAATAAAGACTGAGGAACGAATATGATCGGCAATAATCCTGATTGATCTGTCCTTTTCGCTGTCTTTTCCGTATTTACAGCCGCAAGCTGTCTCAATTGCTGCAATTATCGGTGTAAAAATCTCTGTATCGTATACACTTACCTTACCGCTAAGGATGGTTACGGTTCTTTCAATACCCATGCCGGTATCAACGCATTTTCGCTCAAGCGGTTCGTACTCGCCTGATGTGTTCTTGTTGTACTGCATAAACACATCGTTCCAGATTTCAAGCCATTTTCCGCAGGAACAGCCCGGTTTGCACTCAGAACCGCAAGGTGCCTCTCCTGTATAGTAAAACATCTCGGTATCAGGGCCGCATGGGCCTGTGGTTCCCGCAGGTCCCCACCAGTTATCTTTCCTAGGTAAATAGGCAATGCGGTTTTCAGGGATACCCAATTTTTTCCATAATGCTGCCGATTCTTCATCACGCGGTACGCTTGTATCACCCTGAAAAACCGTAACTCCCAATTTTTCAAGCGGAATATTGAGCCATTGAGGCGATGTGAGGAATTCAAAGCTCATTCCGATAGCCCCTTCTTTGAAATAGTCCCCAAGCGACCAGTTACCCAGCATCTCAAAAAAAGTCAAATGGCTGGAGTCGCCGACACTGTCAATATCTCCTGTGCGTATACATTTTTGGTAATTTACAAGTTTTTTCCCCGCCGGATGTTCTTCTCCCAGAAGATAGGGAACCAGCGGATGCATTCCCGCAGTGGTGAAAAGTACTGTAGGGTCATTTTCGGGCAGGAGCGATTTGCCCTGTATCTGAGCATGACCTTTGGAAACAAAGAAATCTATGTATTTTTTACGAAGTTCACCTGCGTTCATAGGGCAATACTAACAAAATTAAAGCGTGTTTACAATGGTTATATGGAAACTAAGTCATTACTCATAATTAATTGAGGATTAATAAATTCCAGTTGATTAAAAAAAGAAAATATCATAAAATTACAAAAAAGAGGGAGTTATGGCAGCTGAAGATTTAATGGATAAAGTCTTTTCTTTCTTTTCTAATGACGGTTTGTCTGATGAAAAGCAAAATATGCTTAGAGGCATAGCAAAGGAGCTTAATCAGAACAAATATGTCAAGTTTTGCAGGATTAGGAGTGAGGAAGTCGATCCGTCATTTTCATCTTTGTTGTTTTCTATTTATAAGACAATATACCCGATAAAAGAATTCTATAAAGATGAGAAAAGACTAGCCAAACTTAAATCCCTGGTTGTTGAATCTTGTATTGACAATAACATTAAGGAAACTATTCATCAGCTTAATCCGGCTGTTCTTGACGCGAAAGCTAAAACAACAACTCCTGAAGCTCTTATTAATGACATACAGGCGAAAGTCGAAATGCTTGTTTCCCAATTTAATATGGATCGTATAAATACTGTCAACCATCGTTATGAATTGGCGGGTCTTCTTGGAATGTTTGTTAATTTTAATTTCGCGGGTTTTTTTAAAAAATTTGATCAGCATTTTGCTGACGGCAGTTTTTTAATAGAGCCGAAATTTCCCGCGATAAAAACAATTTTAGTTATTGATCAAATAGGAGATTTTCTTTCTGTTACTCAATCTTTAAAACCGGAAGATGACTGGGTCAGCCTTCTTAGCCTTTTAAAAGCATGCGAAGGACATGATCTTGTTATTCCTGAGCAATTTACCGCGATGATCAAGACAATAAGGGAAATACACGCTTCAAATATCCTGGAATTAATGGTGCAATACACTTTAAGAAATCCTGTTTGGCAGTATAAAGATACGATTATCCATGAAACAATCGGCGAAGAATGGCTTGCACTCAATAAAGCGGAAGCTCAGGCATATATCGCGAAAATCAACAATGCCAAGAAGAACAGC
Organism: Treponema sp.; assembly: GCA_031281555.1. Lineage (GTDB taxonomy): Bacteria > Spirochaetota > Spirochaetia > Treponematales > Breznakiellaceae > WQXQ01. The sequence goes on from JAITFK010000212.1 coordinate 34,732, forward strand.
CAGATAAAGGCGTTAACCAATGAAATTTTTGAATCTTCTGATCTTATAAGGCTTGAAAACTATATTGTACAAATCAGTGAAACATATCGGAGAAAAAGAGTTGATTACTTTCTGTATGCTGAAGGATTGGGGTATTTAAAAGCGTTTCTGGACGATTATGTTGATAAAGAAATAAAAGAAGTTTGCGATATCCTGCTTATACGCGGTCAGTGGACAAATAACCTGATGTCAAGAGAAATGAGCGAAGCTTTGCACAGTCTTATTGATCTAATTGAACTTATTACAAGGCTTGACGTTGAATTATCCGAAGACGGTCCTGATGGTTCCCGTTTGCGCGCAGCATTACTCAGACTTGATCGTGATCCGACACAGGCTCGTTACATTAACAGTATTGTAGGAAAGGTAAATGATCAGGCTCAGGAAATAATTAATGATGCGGCGCAGGCGTTGATAATTATTGGGAAACACATGAAAAACCTTATTGAAGACATCAAGAAAAAACATCCTGAATTACTCATTAACTGGAGAGAATTAAATTTTGCTTCCAAAGAGCCCCTTGCTCAAAGGATGGTGACGGATTATAAAAGGATAAATTATTTTATCCAGCTTTTGCATCTTTGTACTCAGGTTTAACCGGTTAAGAGGCGTACCGGTAATTTACGGTAAATTGTTATTTTTGCCACTAGCAAAAAACAAGGAAGTATTGTAATATATTTAAGTGTTTCAGGTCTAAAATCTGAACGCTTTATTTTCTGCAAAAAGAGGATGATATGGAAATTCAGGTTCAGGAACTTATTGATAAAATAAAAAAGGACGGGATCAATACAGCATCGGAAGAAGCATCGCGTATAAGAACGGAAGCTGAAGCTGAAGCGCGGCGGATTGTTGATGTTGCCAAAAAAGAAGCGGAGAATATAATAAGCCGTGGAAAACAGGATGCCGAACGTTTTGAAAAAGCGGGAATAGCCGCTTTGGAACAGGCTTCCCGTAACCTTGTACTCGCATTTAAGGATGAAATCCAGGCTTTATTAAAGAAAATCATCAGTACACACGTTGCCGCGCAATACGGCGATGATGTTTTAAAGAATACACTCCCCGGCCTGCTTAAATCATGGGCGGAAAAAAACTCAGGCGATCTTGCCGTAATTCTGCCGGAGGACGCATTATCAAGGCTTCAATCTTTCTTTACGGAAAAGTTTACCGGCGAACTTAATAAAGGGGTGGAATTAAGATCCAGCCGGAAATTAACTTCCGGTTTTCATATTTCCAATAAAGACGGTTCCGCATATTACGATTTTTCGGCGGAGGCTGTTGTTGAAATGCTTTCAGCTTATTTAAATCCGAAATTAGCTGAAATAATGAAAAGTTCAACTAAAGGAATTTAACGGTGAGTTTTTATTACCTCATGTCGCAGCTTCCTGTACTCATCTACGATCAAAAGCTGCCGATGTCTTCTGAGGAATTTAAAGCTCTTGCCTTATCCGTTTTGGATGAAAATGATTCATTTTTTTTAAATCTTATTTCACTTGATCCTGATCCTGAAAAAACGGAACCGGCCTATAAGGAGGTAACTCCTGCTACAGGCTGCGAATTTATTGACAACTGGCGTGAATGGGAACGTACGTTCAGGCTTAACCTTGCCAAACAGCGCGCTCATCATTTAAAAAGAGAAATTTCATCAATAGAACCGCCTGTCATGCCGGCGGATGCCGCGTTAGCTGCTTCAAAAGCCGTTTCCGGAGATTACTCTCCGTTAGAAGCGGAGTTTTTAATTGATAAGGCCCGCTGGAATGCCATTGTTGAAATCGCGGGCTTTGAATATTTTAGTTTGAGTCATGTCCTCGCATATTATCTGAAATTATTATTGATGGAGCGAAGAGCGTCATTCAATAATGAAAAAGGAATTTCTGAATATAAATCGTTGTACGCTTCCATTCTAGGAAAAGCGCAGCAATCTCCGGGAGAACTTAAATGATCGGAACAAAAGGAACAATAGTCGCTGTTAACGGCAATATGGTAAGCGTTCGTTTTAATGGAATCGTTTCCATGAACGAAGTAGGCTATGTAAAAGTCGCAGGCAAACGGCTGAAAAGTGAAGTTATCAGGATTCGCGGCGAAGTAAGTCAGCTGCAGGTCTTTGAAATCACCAAAGGTATAACCATTGGCGATGAAGTGGAATTCACGGGCGGAATGTTGTCTGTAGAATTAGGGCCCGGTCTTTTGGGGCAGGTTTATGACGGTCTTCAAAACCCGCTTCCTCAGCTTGCTCAGGCGGCAGGCTACTTCCTTGAACGGGGTGTTTATCTTGACGCACTGTCGACAGAAAAAAGCTGGCAGTTTACACCTAAAGCCAAAGCGGGTGATAAAGTAGAACGCGCCGATACTTTGGGCAATGTTCCCGAAGGTTCTTTTACTCACAGAATAATGGTTCCGTTTAATATGTACGGAACTTATACCGTTTCATGGATAAAACCCGAAGGATCATATAAAATCCGCGATACTATCGCGGAACTTACGGACGAAAAAGGCAACAAAGTTCCTGTTACGCTCAGTTTCCATTGGCCTGTAAAAAGAGCGGTTGACTGCTATGAAGAGCGGCTAAAACCCGCTGAGCCGATGGTTACGCGCGTACGCTTAATTGACACTTTTTTCCCTGTAGCGCGCGGCGGCACCTACTGTATTCCCGGTCCGTTCGGCGCGGGTAAGACGGTTCTTCAGCAGATAACAAGCCGTTTTGCCGATGTTGACATTGTAATTGTAGCAGCGTGCGGCGAGCGCGCCGGAGAAGTAGTTGAAACACTAAAAGAATTCCCAGAATTAAAAGATGAAAGAACAGGCCGCTCCCTTATGGAAAGGACTATTATTATTTGTAACACATCGTCCATGCCGGTCGCAGCCCGTGAAGCGTCGGTTTACACCGCCGTTACACTTGCGGAGTATTACAGGCAAATGGGGCTTAACGTTCTCCTTCTTGCCGATTCAACAAGCCGCTGGGCGCAGGCAATGCGTGAAATGTCTGGGCGTCTTGAGGAAATCCCCGGAGAAGAAGCGTTCCCCGCGTATATGGAATCTACAATCGCGAGTTTCTACGAAAGAGCCGGTATTGTAAGACTTAAAGACGGAAGTCTTGGTTCCGTAACAATCGGAGGAACGGTAAGCCCCGCAGGCGGTAACTTTGAAGAACCTGTAACACAGGCGACATTGAAAGTTGTCGGCGCATTTCACGGACTTTCGCGCGAAAGATCCGATGCACGCAAATTCCCCGCGATTCATCCGTTGGATTCATGGTCAAAGTATAAGGGAATAATTGACAGCGAAAAAGTTGGTTACGCGCACAGTTTTTTACGCCGCGGTTCCGAAGTTGAACAAATGATGAAAGTAGTCGGCGAAGAAGGTACAAGTATTGATGACTTTGTTATTTACCTGAAAGGCGAACTCATAGACTCTGTATACTTCCAGCAAAACTCGTTTGACGCAGTAGACGCCGCTGTAAAACCCGAACGGCAAATTTATATGTTTTCCAAATTGATTGGAGTATTAGCTTCCATTTTTGAATTTCATGACAAGAACGAAGCGAGGTCATGGTTTAACAGGCTGAGGCAGAAATTCCTGGATTACAACGGTTCGGAATGGAAGAGCGAGCGTTTTGAAAAACTTGAAACGGAAATAGCGAAAGCCCTGAGTGAACAATCAAAAGGCATTGATAAAGCTGCCGAAAAATACCTTGCGTAGAGGGTAAAGAGGTTAATATGAATAAAGTATACAGCAAAATTGAATCGATAACAGGAAGCGTTATTACCGTTAAAGCTGACGGAATCCGCTATGGGGACCTTGCCGAAGTAGATACAGTATTCGGCACTTCGCTTGCCGAAGTAAACCGTCTGCAGGGTGACACTGTCGCGCTCCAGGTATTTGCGGGCGGACGCGGTATCTCAACAGGCGATACAGTCCGTTTTCTCGGACGCCCGATGCAGGTTCCGTTTTCCGAGAACCTTATGGGCAGGGTATTTTCCGGTTCAGGTAAACCGCGCGACAAAGGCCCCGAGTTAAGTGAAAACATGATACCAATCGGCGGTCCGTCTGTAAATCCTTCTCAGCGCATCATACCGCGGAAAATGATCCGTACAGGTATTCCCATGATTGATCTTTTTAACACTCTTGTCGTATCTCAGAAATTGCCGATTTTCTCCGTCTCGGGAGAACCTTATAACGAACTGCTTGCGCGTATAGCTATGCAGGCGGAAGTAGATGTAATTGTCCTTGGCGGTATGGGGCTTAAATATGACAACTATCTTTATTTCAAAGATACGCTTGAAAACGGCGGAGCTTTGGCTCGTACCGTAATGTTTATTCATACGGCGAGCGATCCGACTGTCGAGTGCCTCATGATACCTGATATGTCACTTGCAGTTGCCGAGCAGTTTGCCCTGCAAGGTAAAGACGTGCTTGTGCTTCTTACAGACATGACAAACTTCGCTGACGCTATGAAGGAAATTTCGATTATACAGGAACAGGTTCCGTCAAATCGCGGCTATCCGGGCGACCTATACAGCCAGCTCGCCAGCCGTTATGAAAAAGCCGTAGACTTTGAAACCGCCGGATCAATTACAGTTCTCGGCGTTACTACAATGCCCGGTGACGATGTTACCCACCCTGTGCCTGATAATACCGGATATATTACGGAAGGCCAGTATTATCTTAAAAACGGCCGCATAGAACCGTTTGGTTCCCTTTCCCGTCTTAAACAGCAGGTTAACGGAAAAACCCGTGAAGACCACCGCGCTATTATGGACGGTATGATAAAACTTTATTCAGCTTTCCGTGACACTATGGAAAAAATGGCAATGGGTTTTATCATGACAAACTGGGATGAAAAACTGCTTAAATACGGATACCAGTTTGAAACCAAAATGATGGATCTCTCCGTTAATATACCGCTTGAAAAAGCGCTTGATCTTGGTTGGGAGATTTTATCTGATTGTTTTAGTCCCGAAGAAACGGGATTAAGAACAGAACTAATATCAAAATTCTGGCCGAAAAAAGACTAGGGTAGGGTAATGGCGAAGATTAAGCTCACCAAGAATGAGTTAAAGAAACAAAAAGATTCCCTTAAAATGTACAGGCGTTATCTGCCGACACTAATGTTGAAAAAACAGCAGTTGCAGAGAGAAATAAGACTTACTGATTTACGGTTAAGCGAACTTTACTCAGCCAAAGAGAAACTTGATGAATCTTTTAAACCATGGATTGCGGTTTTCGGTGAGACAGGATTTTTTACGGATAATACTCTAAAAATAGTTAATCATAAAACAGGAAAAGGAAACATTGCCGGTGTATCGATTCCGGTATTTGAAGGCGCGGATTTTGAAACCTCGAAATACGATCTTGCTCGTACTCCTGCATGGATGGATAAAGCAATAGATGTAATAAAACAGGCTCTTCTGCTTGATCTTGAAGCGCAGATTGTTGAAGAGCAGCGCAGAAGGCTTGATCGTGAACTGCGTATAACTACTCAACGCGTAAATCTTTTTGAGAAAGTAAAAATACCTGAAGCAAGAGGAAATATAAAAAAAATTCAGGTTTACCTTGGTGATCAGCAAACCGCTTCTGTTGTCCGCGGGAAGATCGCCAAAGGCGGAACAGGGAAGGCGGCTATATGATTGTACCCATGAAAAAAGTATGCCTTATGTTACAGGGAAAATCCCAAAATGAAGCTTTGCTGAAGTTACGTGAAGTTGGGGTAGTGCATCTGGAAAAAAAAGTTCTTCCCGAAAATGTCTCAAAAGCAGTCGCGCGAAAAATAAGAATTGAAAACGCGATAACGTTAATAAATGAAATAAAAAAATCAAAGAAAAAAATTAAGAATTCAGGAAACGGAACGCATACAGAATTGCATGAGCACCACGCTCACCACATTGCAGACGCGGTAAATGAAGAGAAGCATCCGTATTCACTGGATGCCGTAAGAGCTCACGTAAAACCTTATCTTCCTGATTTGCTGACGAGTCTAGCGAAAGAGCGAAAAAGTTTACAGGACAGGACCGCCTATCTTGTACGTGAAATTACTCGTATCAGTTCGTGGGGAGATTTTTCTCCTGCGTCAATAAAGGAAATAGAATCTTTGGGACTGCCTGTGTTTCTTTATGAACTGACACAGGATGCATTTTCCGCTATTGATAAAGATGTCAGGTATATAAAGTTAAGCGGCAGTAAATCGGCAGTTCGTATTTTAGTACTGGACAAGGAATTACCTGATGTTATTCCGCTTGTTTTACCTGAAAAATCGCTTTCCGCTCTTTTAAACGAAGTTGATGAAATTGAACTTGGTATTGAAGAAATTGACGAAAAGCTGGCTGGTTTTGCCGGCAGCTTGCCGGTATTGAAAAAAGAGATGTTAGTCGCGGAACAGGAAATAGAATTTGATAATGCGGCGGCATCTATGAAAAAAGTTGACGGTATACCTCCTGATACGGAACTTTTATACTTGACAGGTTATGTTCCGAAAGACGAGATTGACAGCCTTAAAAAAGCCGCGAGTGATAACAAATGGGCTTTTTCAACGGATGACCCTGCGGCAACTGATGATGATGTTCCGACAAAATTAAAAAACAACAAATTGGTTAATCTGCTAAATCCAATTACCGGTTTTCTGGGGATTGTACCCGGTTACCGTGAAACGGATATTTCGCCTTGGTTTCTTTTATTTTTCTGTATTTTCTTCGGTATGCTCTTCGGGGATGCGGCGTACGGTCTTATTATTTCTTTTATAGCTTTGTTTGGTATTATAAAAACAGCGAGAAAAGGTGTACCGCAGGCTTTGCAAATGATGTTGTTATTGGGTATTTTCAATACAACATGGGGTGTGCTTACCTGTACATGGTTTGGCGTTGACGTAGAAAAAGTTCCGGAAGTTTTACGGGACATTTCCTTTTCATTATTTTCAACCGCAAAAACTGATGAAAAGATTGTAAGTCAGAACCTTCAAATTTTCTGTTTTTCTCTGGGGCTTTTACAATTAACAATTGCCCATATAAAAGGGATTTTCAGGAATATCAGATCCCTAAAACTTTTTTCCGAACTTGGATCTATCGCGATGCTTTGGGGAATGTACAATGTAGTGCTTTTCCTTGTTGTAAGCAATGACGCTCGTTCTATACCGTTACTGCCGATTTCAATCTATCTTCTTGGCGGCGGATTTGTATTAACATTTATTTTTGCCTCTTATACCGGGAGCGTAGGGAAGTCCGTATTGGAAAGCTGTAAAAATATTATTTCTGTTGTATTGGGAATAACCAACGTGTTTTCTGATATAATGTCATATATCAGGCTTTGGGCTGTAGGTCTTGCCGGAGCGTCAATTGCTTCTACCGTGAATACTATGGCAGGTCCGCTTTTAGGAAATTTCCTTATATTCGCGGGAATAATCCTGCTTGTATTCGGGCATGGGCTTAACATTGTACTTAATGTTCTGTCGGTCCTTGTTCACGGAGTAAGGCTTAATACACTGGAGTTTTCATCACATATTGGTTTAACGTGGTCTGGTACGGCATACAGACCGTTCGCTAAAAGAGAGGTCAATTAATTTTTATATATTGACTGATGTTTAACAGACATTGGCAAAAATGAATTTAAACAAAGGAGTTAAGTATGGTGAATTTAGGTTTATTGGGCGCCGGGTTGGTAATGGGTATTGCTGCAGTCGGTTCCGGAATTGGAGTTGGTTTTGCAGGCCAGGCTACTATTGGCGCCTGGAAAAAATGCTATGTTGGTAATAAAGCTGCTCCAATGATGCTGTTGGCTTTTGCGGGAGCGCCTTTAACACAGACTTTTTATGGCTTTATTCTGATGGGACAGATGAAGAGCGCGGCATTGGATAGGATAGAAGACGCATGGCTTTACCTTGGTTTTGGTATTGCCTCAGGTTTTGCGATTGCGTTTTCAGCCATCGTACAGGGAAAAGCAGGCGCCGCCGCAGCCGATGCGCAAGCGGAAACAGGTAAGGGTTTTGCTCAGTACATTGCTGTTGTAGGTATTGCGGAAACTGTCGCTCTTTTCGCGATGGTTTTAACAATGATTAGTTTGTAAACACTTCATAATCGGTTTATGGGGCAGTACAACCGGCCCCATAAACATTATTTAAGAATAACGGTTATTCTCTTGGTTAATTCAATAAATAGTATAATTTGTTCCATTTGTGATTTTTCTTTTATTAAGCTCATAGAGGAAATTTTATGAATTATACCCTGTCCCTTATTGTCCCCTGTTATAATGAAGCGCGGACTATAGAATCCTGTATTGAAAGAGTTTTGGATATTTCAATAGGGAAGGATTTTTCTCTGGAAATTGTCATTGTAGATGATGCTTCAACAGACGGTAGTTGGCAAATTCTTGAGAAGATAACCGCACAAAATAATAAAATTAGAATTATTAAACATGAAAAAAACCGGGGTAAGGGAGCGGCATTAAGGACAGGATTTATCCATGCTACAGGAGACTTCGTGGGGATTCAAGATGCTGATGCCGAATATGCTCCCCGTGACTATCTTACAATGCTGGAACCTTTGCTTGACGGCAGGGCGGATGTGGTTTACGGTTCACGGTATCTGCGTCCGGATACCCGCCGGGTACTTTACTTTTGGCATACATGGATGAATAAAGCCCTGACCGGCATATCAAATATGTTTACTAACCTTGATATAACGGATATGGAAACTTGTTATAAATTGTTCCGCCGGGAAATAATACAAAAAATTGCTCCTGAGTTAAAAGAAGAGCGTTTTGGATTTGAACCGGAAGTAACAGCAAAAGTCGCGGAAACGCAATGCCGTGTGTACGAGTGCGCCATATCCTATAATCCAAGAACTTATGAAGAAGGCAAAAAAATCGGCTGGAAAGACGGAGTTCATGCTCTGTACTGCATTTTCCATTACAGCGCACATATAGCGCCGCTTCCTATGCAGATATTGATTTATCTGTTTATTGGAGGAGTTTCACTTTTAGTCAATATGGCCTTTTTTGTCGGTTTCACACGTACGGGAGTAGCGCTGGATTATGCAATTATTATTTCGTTTATTATTTCCGCCTTATGCAACTATCTTCTGTGTATAGCGATCCTTTTCCGCCATAAAGCGCGATGGAACACAGGCGCGGAGCTGTTTTGGTATATTTTTTCCGTTTTAATAATGGGTGCTGTTGACTTTGCATTAACGCAGCTGCTTATTACTGTAGTACCGTTTTTTACATTGCATTGGAGCGGAGCGAAATTTATCGCATCGATTATTGGATTTATCGGTAATTTTACGCTGCGAAAGATACTTGTTTTTCCGAAGAGAAGAAACAAGATAGATAATAATATTGATAAAGCGTTGTAAAACTGTGTAAAGGTATAATATGTTTTCAGAAAGTTTAACACGAAAAACAATAATTATATATGCTGTTTTGTTATTTGCGGTTTTCTTTTTGGAAGTAGTGTTTTTTCGAAGCATGATTTTCCATAAAGATAGAATATTTGGAGACCTTGGAGACAGCAGGCTTGTTTCACTTATTTTAGAACATTGGTATAAAGTATTCAGCGGTAAGGAAGTTATAAGAGATCTGTCGATGTTTTATCCGGTAAAAAACACGCTGGGTTATTCCGATGCTCTTTTTCTTTTATCATTACCGTATTCTGTTTTAAGAGCATCCGGAATAAGCTGGTTAACAGCTTATCAGTTGACATTGATTATTACCCATCTTTTCGGCGGTATTTGCCTGGTATGGTTTTTAAGAAAAAGTTTAAAGCTTCCTTTGTGGGCATGTATCATAGGATTGATTATCGGGAATTACAGCAATTCTTTTTTTGTTAAGATAGGACATACTCAATTTGTTACGCATAGTATAGTACCATTGCTTTTTATTTTTTTAAAGAATTTTTATGACAGTTTTACTCCATACCTGAAAAAAAAACGTATGATTTACGGAATTCTGTCTATAATCATTTTAGCGGGTATTCTTTTAACCAGTTTTTATGTAGGTTTCTTTTGCGCTTTCTTTTTATTGACAGTAAATGTTGTTATTGCAATATTTCTTCTTAAGAGTAATTCGGAAAATTTAAGGAAAACAACAAAAATTATTAAAGTTTATAAATTTGAAATTCTAACATATGTAGTGACAGGAATAGTTGTTTTACTGCCTTTTTTATGGATATATATGCCTGTTTTTAAGGAAATGGGAGCAAGAGGCTGGAGTACTGTTGCCTATTTTTTACCTTATTGGTATGATTTTTTTAATGTTTCACCGGCAAATTTGATATGGTCTTTTCCCAATACTTCAGAAAAACATGAAATGATGGTAGGATACCCATTAATAACAGGTATAATTCTTATTATCGGATGTATTTTTTATATCAAATTATCAAAGAAAAATACATTATCTTTAGAAAAGAAAGAAATGCGCTTTTATATGCTTTTTGGGTTTTCTTTTGCGATAGCGATTATTTCTTTGTTAATACTGAAAATAGATATAAGTAATATATTTAATACAATAAATAGAACAGGTCTATTTGATATAGCAGGCAATAATGTTGGAAATAAAATCAGGCGCATGGGTGAAACAGGTTTTGGTCTTTGGTTTTTTATTTGGTTATTAATACCAGGTACTTCTGCTATGAGGGCTATAGCAAGATTTAACCATTTTTTATCACTTCCGGCTGGTATAATAATTGCCTGCTTTTTGGCTGAGCGGATTCGTATTGTAAATAAAAATTATATCAAATATTGGATATGTACCGTTTTAATCACTGTATTTTTTTTGGAACATCAAAATACCCGGGAAATATCTTTTTGGACCAAATCACAAATAAATAATTATCTTGAAAAAGTATCCGCTCCGCCTGAAGACTGCGAGTCTTTTCTTCTTGTAAATAACACTATTTCTGTAAATTTTGTTTATCAATTGGATGCATGGACTATCGCTAATAAGTATAATATAAAAACCATCAACGGTTATTCAGGACAATTTCCGAAAAATTTTGATTATATATGGGAAATGGAGTCAAACAAGAATTACTACGATATTTTGCGTTGGATCAATGAACATAATATGAAGAATGTATATTTATATGACTATAAAAATGACAATTGGATAAGGTGTACAGAATCAGTGTTAAAAAAAGAATTAACAATGAAAATTAATTTTACAAATAAAATTTCCAATTTTTCCGGCTTTTTAATAGCGGAAGTTGTTTAGTAATTGAAATTACTGAACAACTTAAATGTTTTTTTATATTTTACAATATTTATAAAGCGGCTGGTTATAGTCATCCGCTTTTAAAAAATATATGTTAGATGAGGAAATAAAATGTTTACGGAGAATTCAACGCAAAAAAAGATGATTGCGTGGGCTGTTCTGTTACTAACAGTTGTTTTTTTGGAGACAGTATTTTTTCGAAGCATGATTTTTAATAATGATAATATAGTTGGAGACCTTGGAGACAGCAGGCTTGTTTCGCTTATTCTGGAACATTGGTATAAAGTATTCTGCGGTAAGGAAGGAATAAGAGATCTATCAATGTTTTACCCGGTAAAAAACACGCTGGGTTATTCCGATGCTCTTTTCCTTTTATCATTACCGTATTCTGTTTTAAGAGTATCAGGAATAAGCTGGTTAACAGCCTATCAGTTGACATTGATTATTATCCATTTTTTCGGAGGTATTTGTCTAGCATGGTTTTTAAGAAAAAGTTTAAAACTGCCTTTATGGACATGTATCATTGGATTGATTATAGGCAATTTCAGCAATTCTTATTTTGTAAAAATCAGTATTTCCCATTCGCAATTTATTACACACAGTTTAGTACCATTGCTTTTTATATTTTTAAAGATTTTTTATGACAGTTTTACTCCATGCTTGCAAAAAAAACGTATGATTTATGGAATTTTGTCTATATTCCTTTTTGCGGGTATACTTTTAACCAGTTTTTATGTGGGTTTCTTTTGCGCTTTCTTTTTATTAACAGTAAATATTGTTATTGCAATTTATCTTCTAAAGATTAATTCGGAGAATTTAAGGAAAGCAATAAAAATTATTAAAGCCTATAAATTTGAAATTTTAATTTATATAGTAACCGGAATAGTTGTTTTACTGCCTTTTTTATGGATATATTTACCTATTTATAAAGAGATGGGAGGAAGAAACATCGGCGGAGTATTATTTTATTTACCTTATTGGTATGATTTTTTTAATGTCTCCCCAACAAATTTGATATGGTCCTTCCCCAATACTTCAGAAAAATATGAATTAATGGTAGGATATCCCTTAATAACAGGTATAATACTTATTATTGGCTGTGTTTATTATATTAGGCAATCAATAAAAAAAACACTATCTTTTGAAAAAAAAGAAAAGAGCTTTTATATGCTTATTGGATTTTCTTTTGCTATTGCAATTATCTCATTATTACTATTAAAAATAGATATGAGGCAAATAGTTAGTATATTAGAAGAAAAGGGCATAATAAATATGAAGCAAATAGGCAGTATACTTGATGAAAATGGTATATCTGACGCAGAAAGTAAAATAAAAAACAAAGCTGGTTTTAGTCTTTGGTTTTTTGCTTATTTTTTAGTACCAGGCGCGTCCGCTATGTGGACAGTAGTCAGATTTAACCAATTTCTATCATTTCCTGCGGGTATAATAATTGCTTGTTTTTTGTCTGAAAAACTTCGTATTGTAAATAAGAATTATATAAAATATTGGGTATGTATTGTATTGATTGCGTTAATATTTTTTGAACATCAAAATACTAGGGAAATGTCTTATTGGACTAAATCATATATAAACAGTTATCTTGAAAAAGTATCCGCTCCGCCCGAAAGCTGCGAATCCTTTCTTCTAGTAAACAACGACACATCTGAAAATTATGTTTATCAATTGGATGCATGGACCATCGCCAATAAATATAATATAAAAACAATCAACGGATATTCTGGGCAATCTCCTAAAAATTGGTATTATATATATGATATGGAGTCTAATAGAAATTACAGCGACATCTTACGCTGGATTGATGAACATAATCTGGAGAATGTATATTTATATGATTATAAAAATGATAAGTGGATTAGGTGTACAGAATCCGTACTTTAAAAGGAATAAAAAAAATGAAAACTAGTTTTGTAAATAAATTTAACGAACTAATAAGCAAAATAGAAGCTTCTCGAAATGGGTATGATAAGTATATTGCTATATTAATTTTAATTTCTTTTTCTATATTATGTTTTTTATACATGAAACTTACAGGAATTCATAATGTTAGATCCGATGGTTTGGGTTATTGGAGATATTTACCAGATTTGTTTATAAGAAAAGACCTCTCTTTTAAGAACAAATATACAATCGGCGTTGCCTTAATGGAGCTTCCTTTTTTCCTTGTTGCTCATTTTTTTTCAATTATTAGCAATCTTTATAAAGTTGATGGTTATAGCTTTCCGTATATATTAAGCTCTTTATTAGCTCAAATGTTTTATTCAAATTTAGGACTAATGTTTGTTTATAAGTCTTTAAGAAAATTTTATAATGTCAAAATTACTGCGATTACTCTTGCTACAATCGCTTTTTCAACCGGTTTGTTTTTTTATGTTGGTGAAAATTATTCGCATGTATTTTCTTTTTGTGTTATAGCCATGTTTTTATACTATATGTTTAAAGCTTATGAAACTGACCGTATTAAAGATCATATAATTGTAGGATTGTTACTTGGTGTTGTTGCTTGCTGTAGAGTAACGAATATCATTGTTGTGTTAATATATATTTTTTGTGGAGTCAAATCTCCATCTGACTTTATAGCAAAAGTGAAGTTAAAAAATACATATCTACAATTTACCGCCAGCTTTATTTCATTCCTGTTTGTGTTTTCATTACAAATGATTTATTGGCAACATGCTTTTAGATCATTTATTGTTAATTCATACGAGAATGAAGGTTTTACATTTTTACTTAATCCTCAATTATATAATATTTTATTCTCTTTATTGAGAGGATTATTCGTATGGCATCCAATATATTTATTTGTATTTATAGGTTTTTATTTTTTAATTAAAAATAAGAATTACAGAAGTTATTTAATCGGGACGACAGTATTTTTTATAATATATCTTTGGATTACCAGTTCATGGTGGTGCTGGTGGTATGATTGGTCTTTCGGGCAGCGTCCATTCAATGATATTTTAGCTGTTTTTGCCATGCCGCTTGCCGCTCTGATTAAAAAGAGTGACAGCATTCGTTTTCATTATTTAAAGAAGACTATTATAAATCACTCGGTTCATAAAAAATATTTTGTAGTAGCTCGTTTACAATTCGCAGTTTTAATAGTTTTTATTTTTTTATTTTCTATAAGAAACATAACTTTTTCATTAATGCTGCGGGATGGGTTATTTACAATGAAAAACATAAACGATTTACCTTATAAATTCAGCGATTTTGTATTTATATCAAGACCTAAAAATCTTTTTAAAGATAAAATAATTTGGTCTGATGTTAATCAATTTATAACGGCCAGCTTACATAGACCAACAACATTTGCAGCATTTCACGGCGTTGAGTTTGCAACCGGCCCTCAAGGTGATAAAGTACACGACTTTAGAATAGCTGGAGACGGTAAAGCATATTACAAAAATAAAGAAATATTGAACACAGATGATTTAAATTACGCAGATTATGAAATTAAAACAAACAAAAAGTGGATAA
>JAITFK010000028.1 GCA_031281555.1 Treponema sp.
TTCCATACGGTACTCCCGTTTAATTCCGCGCATTTCAATAACCGCCATTATACTTTCTCCCTCAGGATCACTTGTTTTCCTTCAAAATTATCCGCGGCGCGAATCTCGGTAAAGGAGCCCGATGAAATACCGATCCGTACCTGCATTACGTCAAGTTTGCCTTCATCGTTGATATACCACAGGTTACGCATAACGACTGCGGGAGCGGCGCTTCTGCTTTGCCCTTGTCCTTGCCTTCCGCCCGGGTTAAATTGCCTGCCGCCTATCATGCCGGGACCGCTGCCCATCATCAAATCTGTCAATCCTGTTCCCGTATTCGTTGTTTGGCTCACATTCTGCGCTCTTATCTGTTCTCTGGCAGTTAACGCAGCCTGGCGTTGTTCATCGTTCATGTTTTCAAGACTGGCGTTAAATACCATGTCCGCAATCACTTCAGCGTTTAGACTGCTGGGCTGGTAACGCAGAGCGGCATTGGGAACCATAAGCACGTCCTCGCTGTTCTCCACTATGAAGTCAATAGCGCACGTCATTCCCGCAAGCAGGGAGCCCCGGACATTTTCAACTTTGACAATAACCGTGTAGGAAACCACGTTATTCGACACTACAGGAACCATGCGAATAGTTTCTACCACTCCGTTGAAAATCCGCCCCGGAAGGCTTTCCAGAGTAAAGCGCACAGTCTGCCCCTTTTGCACGGCTGTTATATCCAACTCTCCTACCATCGCTTCGATCTGCATTTCCCTTAGATTCTCCGCAAGGGTAAAAATATGCGATGAATTGTTGCTGGAACTGTCCACTACCGTGTCGCCGATATTGATTCTGCGGTCAAGTACGATACCGTTAATGGGAGATTTAATATAGGCAAACTGGTTTATCTCTGTATCAATACTTCTTAAGTTTGCCTGAGCGACGGTAAGGTCAGCCGCCTGATTGTCCAATGCGGTCTTGCTGGTTTTAAGCTCATACTCGGAAATTAGGTTCTTTTTCGCGAGAGCTTCCTGACTCTGGTAATTGAGAAGCTGCAATTCGTAGTTAGCCCTAGCCTTAACGACCGCCGCATACTGCTGCTCGCGTTTTAGTTTGAGCATATCCGTATTCAGTTCCGCAAGAATATCCCCCTTGCGAACAGAATCATTGTAATCAACATAGATTTTTTCTACTTTACCGCTCATCTGGGGCAGCACTTTAACCGTTGAAACGGGATTGATTGTACCGGAGGCGGAAATAGTACGCTCCAGCGTACCTCGCCGCACATTGGTAAACTCGTAGGAAGCTGTCTGACTTTTTTTACCTGAACAGGCGGCTGTTGCGATGGCTGTTAAAATAAGACAGACTAAAACGCTATTATCCGCAAAAACTTGTTTTTTCATTCTACACTCCTCTTAAAGCACCATAATTGTGTTTGTTTGTGAACCGCCGCACTCTACTAATACAAGCCTTCATGTTTTAATTTTGTGCTTTTACAAAAGCAAATGGGAACCAGTATGGATTGGGGTATTGTTGAATAAGCAGCCTTCCATCAATACTAATCAGATCATGCCAGATAATAAGTTTATAAAACCCGGCAGGACTCTGCATGTTTGTATTATCAAATATTATACGAGAACCATTCTGAATAATTTCATCCAGCCCTTCCAATACTACTGTTTGATCTTTACCATCCTGGATTTGAAAACTCAGCATGGTATCCGCCATACCATTGTTACTCGTGTCTAAATAGACTTTAACATCTGTCCTTCCTTTTTTATCCACTGTACTGGTTTTCATAATGACTGTACCGGTTATTTCGCCGGCAAAAACCATTCCAACACCCATAAAAAAGAACGCCAACATTATTAAACCAATTTTGTTTAACCTAACCATAAAAACCTCCAAGCTTGCTCTATTGATATAAGGATAACAACTTGTCAGCCTGATATAGTGAAAATAGAATGATGTCTGTCTGAATTTCAACTGAATTTTTTAGGACAAATGAACGAACTTATCCGGCAGCTATTATCAAAAACTACCCCTGCTGCCGCGGTTAAATCTGTTGTCGCCAATAGTAGTGATTATGCTGTTAAGAGTAATGTCCTGTACTTTCTGCCGGTTGACATACAGTGAATACGTTTTGCCAATAACAAAGTCAGGTGATGTAAAACCCGACATAAGGAAGGCGTTTTTAGAAGTATAGTCCAGAAGGGTATTGCCGTTTGTATTCCTTATTTCAATGAGAGCGCCTGTCGGCAATTGTTGAGTGTATGTAACAAGTATGGCAGGCTGCCTGGATTGGGCGGATACGCTTGCCACGCTTCCTGCGGTAATAAGGCGGCCGCCGTTGATAAAGACAGAGCCGTCAACATCAATTGCGCCTTCCATTCCTCTGGACGGTCCGCTTATGCGAAGCGTTCCGCCTTCAAGGAAGACGTTGTTGTTGGAGTCTATGCCGTCCGTCAATGCGTGGACTTGTATATTACCGCCTGAAACACGCACATAAATATCCGGGTTTACCGGGTTGCCCCCTCTCATAAACCTGCCCCGCGCATTAGCTATTCCGTATTCTCTGGCATTAATGCCGTCATCTTTTGAGGAAACATTTATATCTCCGCCCGTAATAGTAACATTAAGCCCCTCTATGCCTTCATAACACTCTGTTATGTTGATAGTACCGCCTGTTATTAAAACCGAACCTCTGGTCGTGATGCCGTCGTCTTTTGCAGTGATTGTTAAACTGCCGCTGTTAATGGTAACGGCGCTTTCGGCCTGTATGCCGTCGTCTCCCGCGTTTATGGTAAAAGCTCCGCCGTTTATAGTAACATAGCCTCGTCTCGCGTTGGTATCATTATTGGACTGAATCCCGTCCCCTCCGGCAGTTAACGAAAATATTCCGTTTTGAACGATCACCGCATCACGGCCTCGTAGCGTGTCCTTGGCCGCTTTTATATTAATTACGCCGTTTTTTATAGTTAGGGTATCCTGAGAGCGAATGCCATGGTTAAAATTACTGTTTATATTTAACGTTCCATTCCCTGAAATAATCAAATCATGCTGTATGAAAATTACAGCATTGTCTTCATCGCTTGGATGCCTGCCGTCAGAAATTATGTTTACCGATCCGTCAGGTAAAATCAATTCCACGCTTCGTGAGCGGGGAGCGTAGACAGCGGGACCATTCGGATTATGAAGAGTTAAATTGTCAAGCACCAATTCCACGACATCAGTCCTTTCGGCTTGAATTAGTATTTGCCCTTCATGCTTTCCGGATATAATGTATCTTCCGCCTGTAGTTATACGGAACATTCCGTTTGAAAATATAGCTTGTTTGGCATCGGCGCTTGAGCTTTCCAAAGAGCCGCTGGTAAAGACTGCCGTTAAACCCAAAATCACAGTAAGGAATAAAATTATCCTCATTTTATCTATGTTCTTCATGTTATAATTCCTCTCCTTTGCGGTTACGGCTTAACATGATATTCAAGTTGCCGTTGCGGCAGCGCAGTTCGTCTATAAAGGCCTTGGATGACGATTTTAAACGTATAGTATAGGTTAACTCAAAAAGGCTGCCCATATCAGCGGTTGTCACTTTTTCCAGCTTAACGCTTTTTGTGTATTTGGCGAAAATATCATCAAAAACCCCTTCATAATCCAGATTTTCCGGAACCTTTATTTTAAGATAACGGACACTCCCATCATCGCCAAAGGATAACTGTGTCAGCAGTAATGACGCCCCGCCGATAAGCAGCAGAAATACAAAGGCGAAAAATATGTAGCCAAGCCCTGTTACAAAACCGATAGCCATAGCAAAAAACAACGCTGCGATCTCCCTCGCGGTTCCCGGAATGGAACGGAAACGTACTAACGAAAACGCCCCGGCTACCGCAATCCCCACGCCGATATTTCCGTTTACCAGCATAATGATAACCTGTACAATGGCGGGCAGCAGTACCAATGTTACGGACAGACTCCTGCTGTAATTATTTTTAAACATATAGATTCCCGCTATGGCAAAGCCGAAAAGCAAAGAGAATACTGTGCAGAGAACCAGGCCTTGCAGTGTAAGAACTCCGTTGGTTACATTTAAATTAATTAAATTAAGCTGCATTTTTTAAAACTCCTTCACGCTTTGCAATTTGGAGATATGTTTTATTATAATTAGTTTTGTTTCCGAATTAAATCCGTCTGTAATGGGGACACATTACAGACGGATACAGATTAACGTTTCCTTGTGCCGAAACCGGGACTAATAAATCTGCCGTTTCGTCCGGACATCATGTTAAAAGGAGTCGGAGAACCTACTTCGTAATTTTTCCCGTTTAAAGTAAGTGTGATGGGGTAGAAAAACCTGCCCTTCTGCCCTTCGAATGCCAAGGTGGATGCATAACCTTCGATTGAAACCTGCGCACCTTCCTTGAGACCGTCAATAAAACCGACAAAACGTTCAAGCCCTCTGACGTAATAGGTAACATCTCCGCTGACAACGGCAATCCTTCCGGCGCTTAACCCAAGCGCTCCCTTTATGGTAGTGGTTGCGGGCGGAGCTGTCTGGGCAAAAACACTTCCGCATATAATAGCGGCTAACAAACACAAAAGCACTATTTTCTTCATAGTACCCTCCTCAAAATTCATTTACTGAGCCAACGGCTCGTCTGTTGATATAATGAGAACAAATTATTGTACGGGAATGGTGAAAAGGAAGTGATTTCTTTCTGAATTTTAACTGAATTTTTATACATTAGAAGGCGAGAAAACACGGAAAAAATTTCGAGAGTTAATTGCAGACTAAGTTCATAAAACATCATAAATGCAAAAAAACATAATAACTTTACAAAATGATTAATTATGATATAATGAAAAAACACAGTTAATTATGTTCAAATAAGGAGCGGGAACTATGGAAGACACGTTAAAATGCAAAAATTGCGATAAACCATTGAAACCTCATTGGGCATTTTGTCCATACTGCCGGGAGCCGGTGAAAGTGGAGCCGAAAAAATGCCCGAAATGCGATGAAGAACTGGAAGAAGGAATGGTAATATGTCCCGTCTGCGGGGAGTCTGTTGACGAAACGGCTTCCAAGAAACCGGCCGCAAAAAAAAAACAAGTAGCTAAAAAACCGGCGGCTCCTGTCGAAATAAGCGATGTCCCATTCCGTAATCTGTTTGACGCATACAGTCAGGGGAAACTTCCGTTTGCCCAGGGGTATATCGTTTCTTCGTTCTTCAGCGAAACGTCTAACTATTCGATTTACGAAGTTGTATCCTATGCAGGCATAAAGGAAATTTCTTTAACGGAAACAGGCTTACAATTTATAACAGGCGGGAAGAAATTGTTTATTCTGGTTGAACCTGACACATATCAGTTAAAGTTTCAGGAACCTGTTTCAAGAACGGAAGGCGAGAGAATCCCAAAACGCTTCAGCGAATTGGAAATTTTTACCGCAAAAAATCAAACAAAGATAATGATAGCAAAAGAACCCAACGAAAGTTTTGGTTCTTTTACAGTGCTTAAACCCACAGGAATTAACTTTGCGGTAGTGTTTTATCAAACGCCTGATATGTACAAATCGCTTGCCGGATTCTTTGTAAAAACTCTTAACAGACAGCGAAGAGTTCCCGAACATGACGCAAAAGTAGCTGCGCTTAAAATTACTGAAACTCTTATGAAATACATGAATTTTAAAGGCGAGTACGCTTAACCGGGACCTATCCCGGCAATCCAAGCTCAAACCAGAACGTACTGCCCTTGCCGACTTCAGAGACAACGCCGTATTTGCCGCTGTGTATATCGATGATTTTCTTCACGATTGACAGCCCCAACCCTGAGCCGGTAACGGCGCGTTTGTGCGCTTTTCCGCTCTTGTAATACCTGTCCCAAATAAACGGCAAGTCAGTTTCGGCGATTCCTTCGCCGTAGTCTATAACGCTTATTCGCACACGATTACCGGCAACCGTCTGGTTTACCAGTACTTTCCTGCTGTCGCCTGAATAATTTATTGCGTTAATAAGCAGATTATAAAACGCCCTGTCAATTTTCGCTTTGTCAGCGTCCGCATATACGTCGCCGTTATGGGAGAATTTAATCTCAAACCCTTCTTTCTTTAAAAGTTTTTCCGTTATCTTAGCTGTTTCCGAAATACTTTGAGTTAAATTGTAACGTGAGACGTTAAACTTCTCTATTTCGTTTTCAAGTTTCGATATATCAAGTATATCGTTAACAAGAGTGGTCAGCCTTTGAGTCTCGTCCATTATGGTCTGCGTCTGCTCAGGCGTTATTTCGGCGGGAAAATCACGCATCATTTCAGCGTAACTGTAAATCAAGGCAAGCGGCGTCCGTAAATCGTGCGACACATTGGCCAGCAGCTCGCGCCGAAGGCTTTCAACACGGCTTAACTCAACGGCCGCCGTGTTCATTGTGTCGGACAGGGCGACAATCTCGTAGAACCCTTTGCCGGTAAAGCGTGTATCGTAGTTTCCGTTGGCAAGCGTCATTGCGCTTTGACTGATTTCCTCAATAGGTTTGGAAACTCTTTTCGCTATAATAAACGCCAAAATTACGGAAAGAAAAATAATGATGCAGGATATGCAGTACAACTGATAGCGCAGTGTCGTTACAGTTGCGTTTACAGGCGAAATAACAGCCCGGATAATTACTGCGAACGGTTCGCCCTGCTTGTTATTCGCCATTTTTACATATATAAGGGATTGAACCGGCAGCCTGACTCTGACCATCATTCTGCTGTTTTCTGTTCTGTCAGTTTCCGCATTAATCCTCGGACGGTCTTCCGCCGAGAAGTTCTGAAACCATGCGGAAACTCTGGCGGACTCTGTGTTAATTCTGGGACGGTCTTCTGTCGAAGGTGTTATATACTCGTAAATCTCGCCGCCGTTGTCTTTCGCTCTTGTTATTAACGCAGCGTTTTCTTCAACTCTGCGTCTGCTGTCAGACGGTATTCGTTGCATCAGGTCTCCCTGAAGACTCCTTCCGTTTAAACCGGTAATACTGACTGTTATATTGTTGTTATCTGAAATGCCTGTTATAATTTCGTTTATATTTTGGCTGTCAATATTGTTAATTATTTCAACAGCGTTGCGTTTTATTTCCATAACTTTTATTTTTTTATAAAACGTGTCGAGAAAAACAATTTGAAACAGCCACAAAACAACAAGCAGCAGGGCGCAAAACCCAAGCAGAAAAGCGAATATCTTCCATTTTAAACGTAATTTATTTAAGTTCACGGTTTATCCCTCAAATCTGTAACCATGACCCCGCAGGGTTGTGATTAATCCGGCGTACGGTCCCATTGCCTTGCGCAGAAGTTTCATGTGCGTGTCAAGCGTTCTTACATCGTCAATGTTTTTATATCCCCATACATCAGTCAGAATTTTTTCACGGGGTATGGCGGCGTTCCTGTTCCGTATCAGGAAGAAAAGCAAATCGTATAACTTCGGAGCCAGTTCCACCTGTTTGCCGTCAATTAACATTTTATACGCTGTCATGTCGGCCGAGAATCCGTCTTTTGTGAATATCTCGTGTCCGCCGCTGACGGGGGCTGCCGCTCCTTTCCGTCTGAGTATGGCGGCAATTCTGAGCATTATTTCTTTTGATGAAAAGGGTTTTACAACATAATCGTCTACTCCATACTCGAAGCCTAAAACCTTGTCGTATTCTTCGCCTCTGGCAGATAGCATGATAATGGGTACGTCAGATGTTTTTCGTATTTCTTTAACTGCCGCAAACCCGTCCAATTCCGGCATCATTATGTCCATGATGATAATGTCGAACTTTTCTTTTTTACAGGCTTCCACCGCTTCGATGCCGTTACCGGCCTCCGCCGCTTCATGCCCGTCAAACTGCGCGTAACGTTTTATTACAGAGCGCAGTCCGGGTTCGTCATCGCATATCAGTATTTTTGCCATTTAAAACCATTCTCAAATAAGGGAACCTATGAAAACCAAAACGGGGTTTTTAGAGGTTCCCATAATAAATTAAGGGTAACAGATAATAAAGGAACAAGCAACCTTGCGTGTGTGTAACTATCTTTATATAGTATTAGTTAGAGGTTAGCAATTCTGTTCATTTGGTATTATTACATTATTACGAGAATCAATAAAAGTATGTTTATTTCATTGTTTTTTAAGTTTTTCTCAATAAAATGATTATTTTCTTTATTGACAAATACAATTTATGGAAATATCCTACAATATATGAGGAATATATATATTTGAAAACGATTTTTGTTGTAGATGACAGCGACACCAACCTTGCGATGGCCGAAGAAGCTTTAGAAGATGATTACCGTGTAATGACTGTACCGTCTGCCGGAAAAATGTTTTCGCTTTTGGAAAAAATGACTCCTGATTTGATATTACTGGATATAGAAATGCCTGAAATGAACGGATTTGAAGCGCTGGAAAGACTAAAGTCAGGTAATTTATGGTTAAATATTCCCGTTGTTTTTTTGACAGGTACTGTAAATGCCTCTATTGAAGAACGCAGTTCAAAGCTGGGCGCGGTTGGTATTGTTACAAAACCTTTTTCTCCGTCTATGCTGCTTGAATGCGTTAAGTCGCATATTGATTAATATGAATGGTTTATCTGTCTGTAATTTTTACTTTTTGCATTTTTGGAGGAATTAATGCGTTCGTTTATTGAGAAATTCAAATCATTAAATTCCGTTTATCTGCAGATGCTGATTGTAATTGCGGCGTTTCTCATAATGGGTGTATCAAGTTTTTTCTTTGTCAGCAGCATTGAACGCAAACATCTGAGCAATGACGCTGAAAATACTCTTACGCTTATTCAATCTGAAATAGTTACAACTCTTCAGGAATATGAAACATTTATGGTTGGATTCTCTGAGACCATACGCAGTATGATTTTAAAAGGTGAAAATCAGAATACAGTAGATTCATATTTGACGTTAATAACCAATTTGCTGCTTACAAACAGCGAAAGTATGGAATATTTGTTAAATATATACGGTTATTTTTTCTCATTTGAAAGTAATTATATATCAGGCGCAAAAAGGGACATTCCCGATGGTTTTATTTTTCATGAACAGCCATGGTTTAGTACAGATGTTCAAAATGCAAGGAAAGTTATTATCTCTGATCCGCATATTGATGTTATTACAAATAAACGTATTCTGACATTTTCAGCTTTAATTACAGATAATAATAATAATCCGTTGTGCATAATATGTCTTGATATAGATGCCGATAAAGTTTTTAACCATGTTAACAGTGTCTATCTCACAAAAAACAGTTATGGATTGTTACTTGATAAAAAAATGAATATTTTAATTCACCGTCATCCCTATTGGATTAATTCGAATTTGTATAACGCTAACAGTGGTCTTGCCGCATTTACGCCTGAACTGGAAAGAGGGCAGAATGTTTATGAACGAAGAGCAAAAAATTTTATTGGCGATGATGTTGTTGTATATTTTATTTTGATAAAATACGATTGGTATTTGGGTATTGTAATACCTGTGCATGAATATTATAAAAATTTATACTATATAGCCGCATTTCTTACGATTATCGGTTCTGTAATGGCATTTGTGTTATGCAGTGTGCTGTACCGTATTTTTCAGGCAAAAATCAGGTCTGACATAAGCACACGGCAAAAAAGCAATTTTCTTGCTACTATGAGCCATGAAATACGTACGCCGTTAAACGCTATACTTGGTATGACGGAAATCCAAATACAAAATACAGCGCATCCTCCTTCAACATGCGAAGCTTTTCTTAAAATAAACAACTCCGGAAATCTGCTTTTGAACATAATAAATGACATACTTGATCTTTCAAAGATTGAATCAGGCAAACTGGAATTGACGCCTGTAAAATATGAAGTTGTAAATCTTATAAATGACATCGTGCAGCTGAATTATATTCGCTATGAAAGCAAACCAATAGAATTTGTACTTGATATTGATGAAAACACTCCGTCAGTATTAATAGGCGATGATCTTCGTATTAAACAGATTTTAAATAATCTGCTTTCTAATGCTTTTAAGTATACAGATCACGGAAAAGTAGTATTCTCGGTCAGCGCAGAATGTGTAGGCAGGGGGGGAAATGTTCTTGTTACCCTGATTTTTAAGATAAGCGACACAGGATACGGAATGACTTCTGAACAGGTAAAACAACTGTTTAATGATTATACCCAATTTAACCTGGAAACAAACCGTACTACCGAAGGTACGGGACTTGGAATGACCATTACAAATAATATAGTTAAATTAATGTACGGCAAAATAGATGTGGAAAGCAAAATAGGAAAAGGAACGACAATTACGGTTAGATTACCGCAGAAAACAGACGGTAGAGGAATCCGCGGTATATTGGGAAAGGATACGGTGGAAAATCTGCGTCAGTTTAAGCTGGTAAATACAAGACAAATCAAGAAAGTGCAAATTTCCCATGAATATATGCCTTACGGAAGTATTCTTATAGTTGATGATGTTGAAACGAACCTGTATGTAGCCAAAGGACTTATGGTTCCGTACGGGCTGAAAATTGATCTTGCAAATAATGGGTTTGAAGCAGTTGATAAAATCAAGGAAGGGAATGTTTACGATATTATTTTTATGGATCACATGATGCCGAAGATGGACGGTATAGAAACAACAAAGGTAATCCGGGAAATGGGATACACTAAACCAATAGTAGCCTTGACAGCTAACGCTCTTGCCGGTCAGGCGGAAGTGTTCATACAAAACGGCTTTAATGATTTTATTTCCAAACCTATAGATATACGGCAGTTGAACATTGTATTGATCAGGCTGATTCGCGAGAAATATCCTGCTGATGTAATAGCCGCCGCCCAAAAAGAGAAAGCCGAGATTGAAAAGAAACAGGGCGCCGGACAGGAAACTCAGCAAATAGATATACAGCTAGCGGAAATCTTTGCGCGTGACGCCGAAAAATCCGTTTTAATTCTGGAAAACTGTCTGTCAAGAAGTCTGGGAAATGAAGAAGATATTCATATGTATGTTATCAATGTTCACGCAATGAAAAGCGCTCTTGCCAACATCGGAGAAAAGAATCTGTCGGCGGTTGCGCTTAATCTGGAACAGGCGGGGAGAGAAAAAGATATAAATGTTATGCTTGAACAGACTAATGATTTCCTCGATAAACTGCGTATGGTCATCAATAAAGTTAAGCCTAAAGAAGAAGAAGAAAAAGAAAATTCTGAAAGCGATCTTGCATATTTGAACGAGAAATTAAAAATTATCAAGGAAGCGTGCGCGGCTTTTGATAAAAAAACGGCAAAAAACGCATTGGGTGAATTAAAAGAAAAAACATGGTCCCATGAGGTAAAAAAACTGATAAACTCAATAAGCGAACATTTACTGCACAGTGAATTTGACAATGCATCCGCTCTTGCAGATGAGTATATAAAATGAAAGTTCCTGCCGTGTTCATCCCTGTTTCCCCGACACAATAACCTGCGCCCAGAAATTAACCGCGATCCCGAAGGCAACTGAAACGTTAAGAGAAGCTTTTGCACCGTAACAGGGAATTGACACTCTGCCTAGGGAAGCGTCTGCCGCCGCTAAAGCGCGGGGACTAACTCCCAATTCTTCGGAACCGGCAATTAAAAGCCCCTGCTGCGGAAACGGAAATTCTCCCAACGGAATACTCCCCGTTTCCAGCGCAAAAACTGGATATGGCAGCTTCGGAATTTCCTCAGCAGAAAATAAATTCTGCCGTTCCCACGGCACAATGTCTATGCAGCCCATCGCAGTCCTTTGAGCGCGGCGATGATGAGGGTCTGCGCAGAAAGGAGAAAGAATTAATTTTTCTACGCCGAAACTTTCCGCTGTGCGGAATATTGCGCCTATATTAAAAGGAGAGCGTATATCTTCCAGATAAACGCGCATACCTGTAAAAATTTGTCTCTCTTTCGGATTCAGCATACCGTCGCTGTCCCGTCTGTCAAAGCATTCGTCAAAGTCCCAGTCAGCCTGTTCGCGCCCTGTTTCTGTGTGTAAAAGATGTTTAACATTATTTAAAGCTCGTCTGACAATTTCAGGGGATGTCGCATTGTTGAAAATTAAAGAAGCTTCATTGAATAATATCCTGGCATCATCTGAAAAAAGAGCGTCATTTGACAGTAATTTTACGGCATCGGTAAAAAAACTGATTTCACTGTCAGTAAAAATTTTCAATCCTTTCTTTTGTTCAGAAAGAGAAAGTCTGCTTTCCGCCATACCGAATATTTTTGCAATTTTCCGGAGTTTTTGGGTGCGCGGTAATTTTTCAAGTTTATACAGGGGAATCATGGTATTATTATACTGGTAAATTCTCTGTTATATTTAAAAGCTGTTCTATTTGCAGCATAACATAATCCTGAAATCTGGGCGGCAATTCATTAAAAAGCGTTACCATACGCTGTAATTTTTCTCCGGGGGTGCTGAAGAACATATCTCCCTCGCCTGTCTTAAGCCATTTTTCATTTACGCCGAAAGTCAGAGAAATCAAATGAATAATTCTGTTATTTACTCTTCTATGTTCACACTCCAGTTCCGCGATATAACCGTTACTTATGTATATGGCCTTTGCGAACTCAACCTGTGACATATTCAGGGTTTGCCGCAAATGCCTTATACGTTTACTGATTGTCATATACATATCATATTATAAAAATTCTCACTATGCAATGTAGGATTTTTCAATATTTATAAGTATCTATTTACAATTCTCATAAAACTGTATAAAATACTCACATAGAGTGATTAAAGAGGGATATTATGGTTAATGATGAAAAATTGAAAAAAATATGCGACGATTTCTCCTTGCTTAGTGAAGAGCAGCAAAACTATATCCTTGGTATTCTGCAGGCGCTTGTTTTTGCTAATTCTTCATACCTTCAATCTGAGCATAATGATTCAATGACAGTTAACAAACACGACAATTCCTGAATGACCGGAATTCAGTATAGATGGTTTTCTTTTACTGATGATTTTAATAAAATAATTAGTTATAATTCGAATTTATGGAAAAACCAAAGGAAAAAAAGCCCAAACGTTTCCTGAAAATTATATTGATAATTTTTTGTATTATTTCGGTTATTTCCGTTGTATGGGTTGTTTTTTCTTTGGTTGGCAGGATTGATGCAAACACCGTAATTCCCGAATCTGTGAATGTACATGTAAGTGTTCCGAATATGTTACATTTTCTGGACGGGATTCTGGCTCACGAGCCTTTAAATGAAATATCCGCCGTACCAGCGCTGGCGCAAATGGCCGCAATACTTAATACGTTAAATGAAAGTTCGTTTCTTAAAAATAAATTTTTGCGTCTTGCTGCAAGAGGAAAACTCGGATTTGCTCTCCTGCCTTCAGAGCCGGGCAAAACGACAATAATTGCGGGTTATGATCTTGGCTTTCTTTTTCCGTTGCTGCGAATCCTTCCTGCCGTTTCCGGTTTTATTAATATACCGGGTCTTTATTATGTACAAGCAGGTAAAAATTCGCGTTTTGAATTCCGTTCGGATGATATGATTTTTTATATCGGGGCATATCGTAATTTATTATTTATTACAAATAATTTAAATATTTATGAATCCCGCTTAAAAACAAAAAGCGCCAATGTACAGGATTTCAACCATATTAAACCTTCCGCGTATGACGCTGCTATATTAATTTCCCGTGAATATATTACTTCCCTTTTTTCAGAACAAGATCCGAGAATTGCTTCAATACTTGAAAATATTAACCTTGATTCAATGCTCGAAGCAGGCCTTTCAATAAACAACAAAAAGTTAGAATTTGATCTTTCAGCTAACGTATCGTCCGGTAAAACCGTATTCAGCCGCTTTATTGAACAACGTTCACTTTCTCCCGATATGTCGGAACGTCTTCCGGCATCGGCGCAATATGCGACGATTCTTTCTGCCGGAACGCTGAATGAGCTATATCAGGCGGCGGTTGTATTCAGTCCCGATACGGACGATATGATTAAGAAAGCGGATTCATCCGCTCGTACCGTACTTGGGCTTACTCTTGACGATCTTCTTTTTTCATGGTCCGGAAAAGAATTTGCCGTTTTCGGACTTGAAGGCCGTCCGCATCCTGTCTTTGCGATTCAGGTATCAGACGAGCGTAAACGGCAGGAAGTTTTTAACAAAGCGTTTAAATCCATTTTTTTAACTGAAGATGTCAGGTTAAATCTGGACGGAACACGGATACCGCGTATATCAACGCCTGAATTTTTTCAAACTCTTCTTCGCCGCTGGAATATTTTCCTGCCTTCTCCGTATTATACCGTATACAAAGACTTTATTTTAGTAAGCGAGTCCGCGGACACGCTGCTTTCGGCGTTACGTGCAATGCAAGGAAATGATGTGCTTCCACGTACTGCGTTATGGCGTGAAATTGCGGGCGGGAAGGCCGCGTCAAGTTCTTTCAGTCTTTACTATTCGCTTGATCTGTCGATACCGTTC
Organism: Treponema sp.; assembly: GCA_031281555.1. Taxonomy (GTDB): domain Bacteria; phylum Spirochaetota; class Spirochaetia; order Treponematales; family Breznakiellaceae; genus WQXQ01. The sequence goes on from JAITFK010000028.1 coordinate 14,431, forward strand.
TTCATGCGTAAAAACACAGCCCTAAGCGGTTTTTTGTCGCTTTACAGACAGGGGCTTGCCCTTATAAGTTTTGACAGGGGTATAATAAATTTCTCCCTTTCACTGGTTCCGGGTTCCGGAAACGGAGTTACGTTAGTAAGCGGTTATCCGCTTGATATCGGCGGAAAGCCGTCTAATCAAATTTTCGGTTCGGGGAAGGGAGCGGACAGCCGGGTATTTTTTACTTCCGGTAATACTGCTGTTTCTGTTAACCTTGCGGATAACAGTTTTAATGAACTATCCGGTCAGAACACCCACTGGATTATTCCCGCCGCAGGTATTGGAAAGAAAGACAATGTATACGCATGGGCAGTAAGCGACCGCGGGCGTGTAACGCTTGTTGACGGCAGCATGGAACCGGCGCAGGGGTTTCCTGTGATTACGGGGCTCAGGCTTTCCGCTCCTCCGTATGAG
>JAITFK010000010.1 GCA_031281555.1 Treponema sp.
GGCGGAAGAACCATGCCCCAGTCATCTTTCATGTTACGAAGATCGTTTGTCGCCAAATATTGCTGGTCAATACGCATAGCGACTTTTCCGTCGTTAAATTCGGGAATGTGCCAGTTCCAGGGAACATTGTCCCCTGCCGGTTTCGGCTTCATAACCTTTGCGTCTCTTACTTCCATATAAAACTGAACAGCCTGGATAAATTCAGGTCTTTTTGAAGCGTTAACAAGCAATCCATTACTAGCTTTATCAACATACATTGCGCCGTTACCGGAAACAAAAGCGTCCAGAATTTCTGTGGAAAGATCCGCGGGCATCGCGTATGTATCGGGAATACCATCGTTGTTTATATCTCTTGTAAGTTTCTTAGCTATTTCAAGGAATTTATCCCATGTCCATTGTCCGGATTTCTGAAGATCATAGAGAAGGTCGGGATCAAGTCCGGCTTCTTTGAATAATCTCTTGTTAAAGAACACACAAGCCGCGTGCTGGCTTCCGCCGTAACCTTCGGCAAAAGCATAAGCGTCTTGAGTTTTTCCATTCTTAAAAGTAAACGCGTTGGTAACAGATCTATTCCATTCAATCGGCGTAGTAGCTTTCCAGTCAACGGCTTTACTTTTCCCTACAGGATAAATAAGGTTCTGGCGATACAAGGCAAGCGCCCAATCCGGCTGTAATACAAAAATTGTAGCGGCTGGTTTTCCAGCCATAATTGATGTCGCCGAAATTTGCGGCATCTCATTCCAGCTTGCTATGGCTTTGTCTACCATTGTAAAATTGTATTGCTGTAAAAGTCTTTTGCGGTAATCAAGTTGTTTTTCCTGATACTCGCTTCCCACCCATTGATTTGTCGCCGGCGTAGCTTTTGTATCGTAGCTATGCCACCAGTTGCCGACTATGTAGCTTTTTCCTCTCAGCGTATTAGCGATTGGACCCGGCGCCTTTGGAACCGCCTGTGCAAAAGCAGAAGTAACGCTAAAGAGTATTAACACGAGGACAAAACAGGTTAGTAAAATGTTTTTTCTCTTCATTTTCTTCCTCCATAAAATATATTATCTCAAGCGGCATTCGCAACGCGGTTCCGCATTGAAACCATTATTAAAACCCAAATAATATAACTTGGGTTACATCTTTATTCCTGTCTGGCTTAATGATTCGACAAACGCCCTTTGCGCTACTAAATACAGAATAATTAAAGGCGCAAGGCACATAAGCATACCTGTCGCAATCATCGCCTGAACATAACCCACGGGCGCGGTTGACGCTACACCGGCTCCTGATACCGAGTTCACCGCCGCCCACCACTGACTGACGCGTTCGGCTATTGAACCAAGTCCGCTGGATAACATTCTGTAATTATTTAAAAACAATGTAGAATAGAACGAATCCGTCCATTGCCACACAAAGGAAAAAAGGAAACAGGAGGTGAGCATCGGGCTTGCGTCGGGAACCATAATTTGAATAAATGTTCTGAACTTGCCACACCCGTCTACCCATGCCGCTTCTTCCAGTTCTTTCGGCATGCCTCTAAAGTACTGCCTTAACATAAAAATATATAATCCGCTCTTAAGCCCCATACCTGTCGCGGAAAGAAGCCAATATCCAAAAACGCTGTTTAATAAATTAATAGGGTCGCCGTGATTAAACAGGCGGACAATTCCAAATACATCGAAAAAGTGAAAATTCAAATACAGAGACGCCATAATTGTATGCGGCGGAATAACAATGATTAGCATTACGCAGAAAAACCAAAAACTCTTAAGAGGGAATTTATACCGCGCAAAACCGTAAGCCGCAAGAGTACAAGCCGCAATTTGAAGAATAGAGCTTACTGTTACTATAAGAATTGTTTCAAAAAGAGAATTCCCATAATTAAGCAACTGCCACGCTGTTCTGTAGTTGCCTGTTGTAAAGTTTCGCGGGATACTGATTACCGTGCTGTCATATAAATCCTGTTCAGCCATAAAGCTGACGCTTAATTTATCAAGCAGCGGCTGAATAATTAAAAAGCACATTCCAAAAAGAAGCACCGCGCGGCATACTTTAAAAGCAATTTCCAGCGCTTTTTTCTTTTTGTGATAATTGCGGGATATGTTTCCCCAATTTTCCGTATGTTCGTTGTTATAGGTAACTTCACTCATAATAGTATACCCTCTTGGAAATTATAGCCATAGCAATTCCAATAATAGTAATTACGGCAAGGAAGTAAACCCACGCCATTGCCGTTCCAAAACCGAAATTCATCATTCTTATCGTGTTAAGGTTTATTTTTGCCATAACACGATTATCTGTTCTGATAAAATAATCTACAACGCTGTAAACTATGTTTACAAGAATTAATGAGCTTACCATGGGGAATGTAATTTTCCAGAAACATTCCCACGCGGTAGCGCCTTCTATTTTCGCCGCCTCAAACATACTCGGCGGAATTGTCTGCAGCGCGGACAGGAAGATAATTATCTGAATACCGGAAGCCATGGCGATAGCATAAATCTGATTAATAATACGGAATATATAACCCATAAAATCGCTTGCCGCGCCTTCCGCTACTAAAATATCCTCAAGCACTTTTGTTACGGATGACTTCATTAAGTTGCCTTCTTTAATGATGTCCGCCATGCTGTTTAAAAGCGAATTGTTTGTTTCAAGCCCTATCATAACGCCCGATGAAAGAATTACAGGCAGGAAGAAAATGGCGCGCACAAACCCTCTCGCTTGAAATTCCTGATTCAAAATAAGAGCGACAAACAAACTGAAAATTATAATAGCGGGAACGATTAAAACCATACGCGCTATTTCTTCAACAAGGAACCTGTTAAATTCAGGATCGACAGCGACAACGCGGATAATATTTTCCAAGCCGATATTCTGCATTGAGAAGCCCTGCTTCTCTACGTCAATTTTTACATTGCTGAATACCATCTGGAGAGATTCCAAAATAGGAAAAAACATAAAAGCAAAAAATCCGATTAAAAACGGAAGTAAAAATATATATCCGGTGATTGCGTTTTTGCCTTCAAGTGTAAGTGATAGTTTATCGCCTCTTTTGATAAAATACATTATTCCCCCTGCCTTATTGACCTTTTCTAAGCACAGTATAATCATCAGCTCTAAGGTTATTGCCATTATACCTGTAATCATTATTACTTGCATTAACAAGCACTCTTGTTCCATCTTCATATTCAGTAATTGTTACATCAGGCGCTAATATCACATGATTCACAATCTTTTGATTATAGAGATGTCCGAAATCAGCGTTAAATTTCTTGTAAAGTTTATCAGCGTCCCCTTTCCATTTTTTGTATTCATTGGCATAAAATTGCCTGAACTTGGTTTCCTGCAATTCCGCGGTTTCTTCTTCCATAAAACTGAAATAAAGCCCGGCTCCGCACTCAACTGTTTTTAAAATATTTTTTGTGTAATCCTCCGCCAGATTTATGGCTTTTCCCGTGTAAGGTACAATTCCGTGAAGAACAATCGGCAGGAAAGGCACTGAAGTATCCGTAATGCCGAAGCTATGCTCTGTAATAATCATATCCGTAATAATATTAGTCCAGGGAGCCGAGTAAACAAATCCCGCGTTTACAAGTATTTTTTTATCAGCCTGATACATTTTTTCAAAATTTTTCTGACGCATTAACATTGATGCCTCGCGGCTTATATGCCGTCTTTCGTGATAATCTCCCGCAAGTTTTGAACCCATGTTTCTAAAAGCGATATTATTAATCTTATATTTTTTTGCCTGTTTCTGATAATTATTTATCATTTTTTGAGTTGCGCCGGGGCGGGAAAGATAATTAAGCTTGCCCCACAATTTACGTTCGCCAAACCAGACAAAACTGTAAGGATAGCGTTGTACGCGCTCGCGATTCACATAACGGGCGGCGTCGCTGTAAAGATTAAATCCGCTGAACGCTTTTACGTCTCTCATAAACATAAAGTCAACTTCAGGATAAACAATAAAATTATTTTGTTCCGCCGTTTTTACAATATGTTCAAAATCTCTCTTACTGCCAAGCGCGCTGATCAATTTAATTTTTGCCGGCACCGTATGTTCCACGCTGCGGTTAAACCAGCCGTTTAATTTTACATTGACATTTTTCCATCCAAATTCGGCAATATCCTTAACAATGCCTTCCATTTCCTTATACGAAGTAAGTTTTAAAGGAAGATCAAAAGGCAGTCCAAAACGATGCTGTGTTTTATTAACAGCGCCGATAATTTCCACCGCCGCGGGAACTCCGCTTGTAACACTCCTGTTCTGAAGAACCGGATAACTTTTCATAAGCCAGGAGCGGTATTCTTTTGCCATACCCATATATCCCGGTTCAGCGCATGGCGTATAACGCAGGGTAATATTCTCGCCTTCGGGAAGAGCGGCTTCATAAAGATATACCGCGCGCTGGTTTCTGCCCGCAATATCCATTAACGCGCCGTGAACTATATCAAAAACCGGATACACTATGTTCCATGATGAATTACGCCCCGATACGTCGGCACGCACGCTGGCGTAGGCGGAGCCTTCTTCTATGACGCAGAAAAGCGAAGCTCCGTTTTTATGAACGCCGAACGCGGGAAACAGGGCTTTATTATCGCTGACAACGGCTTCGCGGGGCATTGCCTCGTCCCAGCCGTAAACTCTGATATTGTAAGGAAGTTGATTTTGTTTTTGATTATTAAAATAAATTAATGAGCCGCTTCCGTCGGGAACCAGCATATATCCTGAATCTGCCGTACTGCCGCTGCCCATAAAAGGCAATAAGGCTAATTGAGTAACCGGATAAGCCGCGCGGAAACCTATTTTATCAAATGGAACATTAACTATTAACGATTTCCCGTCAAGAAGGTAACGGAGCGTTATGCTAAACGCCGGCTTTACGGCTCCTCCTGAAAGTTCATAGCGCATGGAATCTTCAACAAAATCTTCCATGGTGTAACCCGCTTTCTTAAAACTCGTTTCCGCTTCTTCTTTCATGAAATCAGGCGAACCTACCCGCAATACCCACAACTTTATTTTAGCAAGTTCCGGGAATTCAGCCAGAAGTTTATCTTTGTCGTCGTTCATGCGCAAATTATTAATATCATAAAGACGGTATGTAGACTCAACTATCCCGCGTTCGTCCCATTCCATTCTGTCAAGGTACTCACTCATTCTTTCTTCGTTCATCGCAGGAGGAATACGGTAATTACGGGAAAGATCGCCGACTGTGTACCGCACTTCCAAAGCGCCGTCTACAACTTCATATTCGTATGCTTCGCGCTGAACGCTGTAAATACCCGACGGCAGCGTCATACCGACGCCGGAATTATCGGCGTAATCCAATGAAAACTGCGATTCCATTAACTGCCTTGTAACGACATCCGCCATTTGGTCTGCGGCGGGATTGGGAGGATTAGAACGCCATTGTATTCCGGAAGATTTATCAGTAAGAATTATCTCCGCTGTACTCGGCAAAAAGCGCAGATGTAAATAATTATTTTCCAAAACAATTTCTTTTTTAGTATCAGCGGTCGGCGGCAGTTCATACATCAACACAGGTTTCGGCTTTGCTGTTCTTGCGTTACAGGAAACAGCCAAAAAGCACGAGATTAAAATTAATAACAGCCATGCGGTCTTTTTCACCTGTCCTCCTATATCAACCTGAACAATATTTCTTTATACAGCGATACAAAATAAGAAACCGCATCGCTTATAAGACTGAAAAATATTACGAATATAAACACCATTACACCCATACCTACTATTGTAAGCAGGCTGGAAAACACTGTCTTTACAAGACTGTAATCGTGAACCATCATCATTCCGGCAAGTATAAGTATACCCGTCCATATAGCGGCAAAACCCGCAAGTACCCAGTAAATCGCGCCTTCATCGAAAGTGATAAACTGGCTTAACAGTATCATAATCGCGTTGATGATTACATAAGGCGTTAGCGCGTAACAAACGGACATATAAATTTCAAACATTCGCCCTTTGCCGTCCATAAGAGTTGT
>JAITFK010000187.1 GCA_031281555.1 Treponema sp.
CCTTTTTTATGCCTGCGCGCCGGAAGATTTGCCGTTGTCGGAAACCCGAAAACATCCGCAAACTCGGCGTAAATTTCAGGACGGTGGATAAAGTTGATAAACTTATGGGCAAGGTCAATGTTTTTTGCGCCTTTAAGGATACACATGCTGTCGATATAAGCAGGGCCTCCTTCCTTCGGGAAGAAGAAAACAGTTTCCGCCATAAGTTTCGGGTTATCTGCAATTTCTTCAAAAACAACTTCAGGATAACCTTGTACTACCCAGAAATCTCCGTTCGCGTAACCTTTGCCGAAGGAATCAGCGTCAAATTTTACGAGGTTTGGCTTCCATGAATTGTTGATAAGGTTTTTTGCTTCTGTTATTTGTGACGGATCTATAGTATTTACCGAATAACCGAGAAAAGCGAGTGCGTCTCCCATAACTTCACGCATATCGTCAAGCATGGTCATACGGCCGTTAAGGTCATTCCTGCCGAAGATTGACCAGCTTCTTTCATAATTGGGGACTTTTGCTATATTAACGACTATGCCGGCAGCGCCGAAGTAATACGGAACGGAATAATCCATATTTGGATCATATTCCGCGTATTTAAGAACCGCTGGGGTTATATTTGTCAAATTGGGTATTTTTGACTTATCTATTCTCTCCAGCATATTCTGATTAATCATAATTGATACATAGTCCGCTGACGGAAAAACAATATCGTAACCGCCGCCGCCGGATTTTATTTTTGCGTACATATCTTCATTTGACGCAAACTCGTCGTAAATTACCCTTGCATTGAATTCTTTCTCGAATTTTTCAATAACTGATTCAGGTGTGTAGTATGTCCAGTTGTAAATATACAGCTGCTGTTTTTTTTCACAGCTTGTAAATATTGACATAACAAGACTCAACAGGCATATTACCGCCATCCCCGAACGCAGTCCCTTTTGAGTCCTTCCCGGAACTGCGTGTTCTACAAGTGTTTCGATCATTTTTTCCTCCATAAAAATTTTATTTATATAAAGCCGCTATTTTGCGGCAATATATTTCAAGAACTTTCTGAGCGTGACAGAAAGTAAAACAGTACCCAATATCATAACGACGGAAAGGGCGCTGATAAGCGGAGTAATACCGCCCTTGCGGGTAATCGCCGAATAAATAAAAACCGGCAATGTCGAAGAACCCGGGCCTGCGACAAAAAATGTAATAACAAAATCTTCAAGGGATAATGTTATTGCGGTTAACATACCGGAAATAATCCCCGGCATACATATCGGAAGAGTTACTTTAAAGAGAGTTTCTTTTTCATTTGCGCCGAGGTCTGCGGCGGCTTCAATTATTGAAAAGTCAAATTCATCAAGCCTTGCCATTACCATTAAAAAAACAAAGGGAAGGTTGAATGTCGTATGAGCCACGTAAATTGTAAAAAGCCCAAGCGGAATCCCAAGCCCCGCAAAGAAAATTGAAAGTGAAACGCCTATTATAATTTCCGGCAGAATCATCGGCAGGAAGGAAATTGTCTGAACATAACCGCGAAGTTTGAATCTGTACCAGTTAATTCCTATCGCTCCGGCGGTGCCGATTATTGTCGCAGTAGCGGCGGACGTTACCGCGATAAGAATGCTGTTTCTGAAAGCTCTCCACAATTCTCGCGAGTTAATAAGCCGTTCATACCAGCGCAGGGAAAAACCTGTCCAGTTCATGCTGGTAGAACCGTTAAAAGAATAAATTACAAGCACAACAAGGGGAAGAAAAAGAAATATTAGTGTAACGGCAAAAACAGTATTGGAAAAGGAAAGCTTTTTTCTGAGTGCCCGTCTTGCGTGTCTAGCGGCCTCTCCCTGCGTTCTTATGGGATTTAGGGAAGTTATGGCGCTTCGGACGATTTTTTTAAAACTAAAATTCATCCTATGCTCCCGTTTTCCCGTTTTCCGCGCCTTTGGCGTCTGTGTTACGCGAAGATTCACGTTTCTGGATATACATCATCCAAAGCACTCCCGCTGTGGTAACAAGAGTCAGTACCATGGAAATTGCGGCGGCGCGCGGCCAGTTACGCGATTTTAAAAGCTGGTCTGCGATGATATTCCCCAGCATATAGGAGTCCTTGCCGCCTACAAGGAGAGGAACGGCATAGGCTCCGAAAATGGGAATAAACGTAAAAAGTACCGCTGTAAAAATTCCGCCTCGTATATTGGGAAGCAGTATTTTAATAATAGACGTAAGTTTATTCGCGCCGAGATCACGAGCCGCTTCCAGTAATGAAAAATCAAATTTATCTATGGTAGAAAATAACGGTAAAATCGCGTACGGCAGATACATGTAAACAAGGACTAAAATTACGGTATTTTGGTTGTATAAAAACGAAATGTAATCTGTTATTATCCCGACGCGGATTAAAAGTTCATTAAGAAAACCGTTGTTTCCCAATATGTTCATCCATGCAAAAACCCTTATAAGGAAGTTTGTCCAGAAAGGAATGATAATTAACAGCAGGAGAAATGTCTGCCGTCTGCTCCGGGCCATGCAATATCCGCATGGTAAAGCAATTAAAATTGTTATTAATGTAGCAATGAAAGATGTTATGATTGTGCGCAGAGTTATATTAAGAAAAACAGGATCGCCAAGGTAATGGTACGCGTCAAATGAAAATTCCGGTTCAACTCCGCCGTATAATCCCTTTTTTAAGAAACTGTAAACAACTATGATTATAATCGGCGCAAGGAAAAAGAGACTGAACCAAACAGCCATCGGCGATGAATAAGCCGGACCGTAGTTACGCCGGACATTTCGCGTATCAGCCGACTTCAACTTTTAACCTCAACTATATAGCCGTCAAGGGCGCTCCATGAAAGGTAGACTGAATCTTTCCAGCGGATATCGGGTCCTTCATCTGAATAGTTCGCGTGCTGCTTTATTACGCGGAAAAGAGCGTTGTCCATTTTCACATAAAACTTTGTTTGAAAGCCTGAATAAATCGGCTCATCAACAATTCCGGTAATTAAGTTTATATCTTCTCGTTTTGTAGCTGGTTTTTCCTTGCTGATTACTATTTTTTCAGGCCTGATGGTAAAACTTACAAGCTGCCCCGCGTGTACATCGTCAACAGTGGTTACTTTTATAACGCCTAATTCCGGAATTTCCAGTTCCACCATGTACTCCTGAGCGCCTTGTACGTCAATTTTTTCGGCTTTTATAACTTTTCCGTCAAAAAGATTTGTTTCTCCGATAAAACGCGCTACAAAATCAGTCGCCGGGCTTTCGTAAATCTCCTGCGGAGTGCCTATTTGCAGAATATCTCCCTGGTTCATTACAGCCAGTCTGTCCGATACGGAAAGAGCTTCCTGTTGATCATGGGTGACATAAATAAAAGTAATGCCTATTTCATCATGAATACGATCCAGTTCAATAAGCATGTGCTGGCGCAGTTTGGCGTCAAGCGCCGAAAGCGGTTCGTCAAGCAGCAGTACTCTTGGTTCGTTGATAAGAGCGCGGGCAATGGCAACGCGTTGTTTTTGTCCGCCTGAAAGCTGGTTAGGTTTTTTTTCAGCATGTCCCTCAAGACGTACCAGATTAAGGTAGTCATTGACCTTATTTTTTATTTCGGTATTTGATATATTTTTTAGTCTCGGCGAAAAAGCCACATTTTCAAATACTGTCAAATGAGGGAAAAGAGCGTAATTTTGAAATACTGTATTTAATTGACGTTTATTGGGAGGCAGTGAAAGTACGTCGTTTTTGTCAAGGGTCAGCGTTCCTGTATCAGGTTGTTCAAAACCCGCAATTATTCTTAATAAGGTAGTTTTCCCGCACCCTGACGGACCCAGTAAGGAAAAGAACTCACCTTTTTTTATTTCCAGGCTCACATTATTCAGAACCCTGAAATCATCGAAGGATTTATTAACCCCTGTGATGACAACATCGCTGCCTTTCAATCTGTTACTTCCAGCCTCCTTTCAGGAGCAATGCCGCCGGGCTTCACGGCGCGGCACTTTCATGTGTCGTCCAGAATTTTTTGTCTATAGTGAACA
>JAITFK010000004.1 GCA_031281555.1 Treponema sp.
GATTCACTTTTAATAATACGAACTTGTTTGAAGGTCATTGAAAACATAAGATCGGCGCCTGTTTGCGCATCCCTGTCAATATCAAAGCTGGTAATTATCATGTTCTTGTGAGCGTCAAGGCCAAGCGTTACCGTAAGAGGCTGCTTATTATCCATAAGCTGCTTCAATTCCAGGTAAGCTTGTTTTATTCTGGCTTTCGGATCATCCGCGGGTAATTCGTCTATAGTTTCCGGAACATCACCTTCCCATACCCCATATTTGGCTTTACCGATAAAAGCCTCGATTGAAATTTGTAACGGTTCCGAAATAACATGATCGTTGACATTGCTTCCGTCTTCTACCGGTATATCCGTTATTGAATTGGAAAATCCGTAACTTTCTGAAAGAACTACGTCAATTTCAAATCCGCCGATACTTTTCGGGGTTTTCTGATAAATAAAACTTACTATACCCATTAACTTCTCCTATGTTGTTTTTTACTTCTCTCGTATATTCCAAACAAAGGCATATCCTTCATGGCATAGCCCGCTTCCCTTAACGCTTCGTCAAGTTCCCACCAGCCCCGAACAACTAATGCCAGCGCTCCCAGTTCCCGGACATCGGCAAGGAATTGTTTCTGCTCTGGAGAAAGACGTCCTCTGTTCGGGGCTTTACACTCTACGCACAGCAACCGACCGCCCGGGAGTATCCCCAAGATGTCGCTGCTTCCTTTCTTGCCGAACCTCATAAATCTACCGGGGGCGATCTGTACCGCGCCAATGTTGTTTCTCCAGTGGAAAATTCCACGGGCTTCTAAGAGCCGCAAACAGCCATTGAGAACATCTCGTTCAGGCACGTTGCATTTACTCAATCTATTTCTCCTTCAATCAAAAAAAATATTTTTAATTAATGCGGCGGCGGTTGTACACACATAATAAAAAACAATTCCATTTTTATATGTGTATTTACCACCACTACCTTTACCTTTATATTTATATTTACCTTTACCTTTACCTTTATATTTACCTTTACCTTTATATTGCTATTGTTTTTTCAATAGGTACTATTAATTTTAACAATAGGTACTATTGAATTAGTCGTTCCTCAGCTTTTTAAGGTTCGGGTCCGGTTCGGCGTGATCACAATCCCACATATCCATTCCCAGTCCGCGCTCAATCATTCCCCCCTGAATAAATTTACACGGATCGCCTGAAATATAGCGGCGCTCATAATACTCTTCATTAACTTCATAGTGGATATTCCGCAAAGCCAAATATATTTGTTTTTGCGTATACGGGCAATTATCCCAAAATTCATTCCAGTATTCCCGGTCCCATATTTTATATTGTTTTGAAAACGGCTCACCCCAATTTTCCCAGATTTGCAAAAAGGTCTTTTCTTTGTAGTTAACAACATGATCGTTATTTATCCTTTTTTTTTTACCAAGGCGGTTACTGTTTCCTTCCGGTGCGCCGCCTTTGCCTTTGGAGCCGCCGTTATGCCCTTCAATTTTCTTTTTGTTAGATGATTTTATGTAAGGCTTTGACATTTCAAACATTATACCCTCTGAGTTATCAAGCTCAGTTTCTCTGCCATAGAAGCCATATTCGCACATAGCATAAACAACGGCGCCATATTGCTCTTTGGTCAATTTGTATTTTTTGGCAAGTTCATGCCAATCTTTGAAAAATGTCAGAGAGATAATTTCATATTTATCATTGTCCATTTTGCGCTCCGTACTCTTCCGATTTTTCTTTTGTTTCTGTTTCTCGCGTGTTTTCGGTTGTAGAGTAATTAACGCTCGTTATCCGCCCATCGTGTATATTCGCAGTCAAGGAGACAGAGCCATATTGAATTTCTGCGGCGTTGTTTAAAATGCGAGTAACCATTGCTTCGGCTTTACTCCGGTTCATGCTTTAGTTCCTGTGGTTGTCTTGGTTTGTTGTGAAAGAAGCCATTGGTCGATAGCCTCCTTCTTGAATAAAACACGGCGCCGGATTTGTATTTTGGGAATATCAAGTCTGTCCAATGTTGATTTGCCGATACCGATGTAAGCCGCCGCGGCCGCGCGGGACATTACCTCTTTTGCGGGTTGAATGTTAGTTGTCATTGTTTATACACCTCTTAAAAAGTTTTCATGCGCTCTTACAAGTCATGATACTTTTAGAGTATACTCAATAAGTTATTTTTTAGGTGTAGGAAAATTATCTTTTTTATACTCTTTATGTTTTCTATTATTTCTATATTTTTCCAACATGTCTTTTCTATTCTTTTTTGTCAGCAATCTGCTTATTTTTACCAACAGTTACACATAACAAAAAGATCAAATTAAAACAGTTTTAATTTTTAAAAATGCTGTCCTGATATCTTTTATGTCATCGCCATTAGTTTCATCAATGAGTGTTTTAATTACGGTAAAAGTCTCCCTGTCCTTTCGTTCTTGTTGTTCTTGTCGTTTTTGTTCTTCTCTATACTGTCTTACTTTTATTTTTAGCTCTTCAAATTCTTCATGTTTTCGCTCTCGTGAATTATATCTACTTGCAAGATTACTAAGTACTTGATTGTCTATCCCGTATACTGTTGATATTGGATCCCATAACCCTCCTTTACAGGAGTCTCGTCTGAAGCCTTCATCGCTAAGCCATCTAAAATATAAAGCAAGGATTGTTTCGCTTTTCCATTCATATTGATCATTAATCACGTCCAAGAGCGCCGGAATATCTTTTTTGAATTGGGGAAAACAATAAAATATATTTTTCATTTTTTCTTCATTGTCCATTATCCACATTGCACCGCATCCTCTGCTCTGATTGCCCCGGAGGGAAGCAGCCCGCCGAATGTATTTATTGCCGTCGCCTGTATTATTTTCCGGTCGCTCTCTGTCTGGTGCTCTCCGTAATGGTAAAGCATGGAATCTGTAAGGTGGCCTGTCTGGGATTTCAAAAGTTTCTTTTCAAGTTTCCCCATAAGGTATGTGGTGTAAAAATGCCGCCAGCCGTGAAACACATATTTTTCCGCTTCGCTTTTTGAAAAGCCGATTTTTATCAACGCTTCACGAAGGCCGTTAATAAACAGTTTGCCCTGCATTGGAACTCCGGCTTTATACTCTGTCCAAAAAATGAAACTATCAGGAGATACGCCCCACGGGTTTTGTTCAACCTGTTTAATCAACTTGTTTATTAAATCCGGAAAAGGCAATTCAACAGTCCGGGGCTTATTGTTTTTTGGAAGTTTTAACCCATCTACCTCACCCCATGAACTCCTTACATACAGGCAATCAGGCCCCAAGTCCTGAAAGCGTAAAGCGAGGATTTCCCCAAGTCTCATACCTGTAACAGCCGCTAACATATTCGCGAGTTTGGCGCGTTCATCCGGCCATTCAACACGGAAAATTGAAGCAGCGGCAGTCGGCGATAATATACTCCGTTCTTTTTTGTCGCCTGTAAAAAGCAGGTGTCCTCTTGTCGGATCTGTTTCTATTTTCCCTTTTGAAAAAGCCCATCGAAGGGGTTTTGTTCCTGCCATTATTACGCCATTTTTCCGGCCCGCTGATAACGGCAAACTGCCGATGTGGTTGATAAAATTATCTATATCTGTCGCTGTAATTTCACCTAAAAAACGACCGTTAAAAAAAGGCCGCCAATATTTTTTAACTGCTTGTCCTTGTAGTTTACAATGCCGTTTATGAATACCATGATTTTTCCGTTGTTTTTCTCTGATGTACGGTGATTTTTCCCAATTCCAGAAGTCAGACAAATACAGAGTAAAATCCTGAGCCGGTAAAGATTCAATTAGTACATAACTTTTTATCCACCCCATCTTCTTCATTCCCTCAAGCAATATTTCCGCTTCGGCTTTCGTCTTAATTTTCCGGGTAATATCTTTAAGAGTAAGGTCCTGAACTTTTAAGAGCTTCTGTTTTTTGGGTATCCCGTCCCGCAGCCAGGCGAAAGCAGTTTTTATTGCCTCCGCTTCGGTCTTCTGTCTTGTACTGATTGCGGGGTAGTATTCCCCGGTCGCTTCATTTTTAAATGACACTGAATAACACGGACGGTCAGCCCTTTTAAATACGGAAAACGGAAGGTTTTTCATCTCTTTAATCCTTGCAAACGGCATTGAAAAACGATTCTATGTGTCGTTTTTATGTGTCGTTTTCGTATAACGCAATGATTAAGAGCGCCCTCCGTAGGGTAGCCCTTTGCTAATTCTTTATTACATAAGGAATTAACAATTGAACCGCGGAAGGATCGAACTTCCGACCCGCAGATTAAGAGTCTGCTGCTCTACCAGCTGAGCTAGCGGTCCTTTTAATTTGAATACTAACAGAAAGAAAAAACGCGGTCAATAACCCCGATTTCCGGCAATTGACAGTCTTCCCATATAGTTGATACACTTTATTTGAGGGGAATATCCGTCCAAATCGGCGTCTCTACGGATCAATGCAGTTTTTTACCGCTTGATTGCACAGCGAGAGTGGTGGAATTGGCAGACACGCCAGACTTAGGATCTGGTGCCGCAGGCATAAGGGTTCAAGTCCCTTCTCTCGCAAAATAAGTTTTATAAAGAGGAAAATTGTGGCTGTTACAAAGGAAATTAAGCGTCTTGATAAATCAAATATTAATTTAAAACTCACTGTTCCAAAAGCCGATGTTCGTTCTCAATACAATGATATGCTAGGCGAGTATACAAAAAGCCTTCAAATACCGGGGTTTCGCAAGGGAAAAGTTCCGCAGGAAGTGCTTGAGCGGAAATTCGGCGACGCGCTTAAACAGGACGCGCTCGGGCGTATCGCGGAAAACGCTTTAAAAGAAGTTTTTTCAGATGAAAATATGCCGAGAAACGAAAGACCTCTCCCCTACTCTACTCCTGAAATTCAAAATGAGTTAAAACTGGACTTTGAGCAGGACCTTGAAATTTCTGTAGTTTACGATGTTCTGCCTGATGTAAAAATCGGATCATGGAAGGGGTTAAATATAGAATATCCGTACGCGGAGATAACAAAAGAAGACATTGACAGGGAACTAGAAATTATCCGCGAAAGAAACGCGGTTGTCATGGATCGCGACAATGACGCTGCCGCGAAAAACGGCGATGTAGTAACGATAAATTATCAGATATTTGACGAAGACGGCAGCACGCCTTCCGATTTAAAGAGGGATGATTTTGTTTTCACACTTGGCTCCGGTACAAATATTTATCAATTTGATAATGAAATAGAGGGAATGAAAAAGGGAGAAACAAAAGAGTTTGAGAAAAAATATGCTGATGATTTTTCAGAAGCAGCTTTTGCCGGAAAAACAAGGAAATTTCAAATAACGCTGACAGCCCTCAAGGAAAAAAAGCTTCCCGAGCTGGATGACGATCTCGCTCAGGATGTCGATGAAAAATTTAAGATACTTGACGATCTTAAAAACAGTATAAAAGAAAAACTTGAAAAAATCCTTGAAACGCGTCTTCGAAGCGTAAAAACCAACGAGCTGTTAAAATCAATAATGGAAAATACTCCTGTTATAATACCTGAATCAATGATAAAAACGGAAGTTGAAGGCCGCTTGCGCAGGCTTGCCCGTTATTACAACACAAACGCGGAAATGTTGATCCAAATGATGAACGCCGGCGAAGGACACGATGAAAGAGAGAAAGAATGGCGTGAAACCGCTCAAAAGGCGCTTCACTCCCGTTTAATTATGGAAACCCTGCTTGAAGAACAGAAGATCGAAATTACCGATGACGATGTAGAGAAGGAAATTGAACGCATTGCGGACGAAAACGGCACGGAAGTAAGCGAAATTAAGAAACATTATGACGATCAAGCGTTAACTTACCTTAAAGAAGAAATAAAAGAACAACGCCTTATTGACATAATGTTTACTGAAAATACCATGAAACAGGGGAAAAAGGAGAATTATCTGGATTTTATTTCAAATAATTCGTAAATTAGTATTGAGGTTAAAATGAGTAATCTTGTACCTATTGTAGTTGAACAGACAGGATTGGGAGAACGTTCCTATGATATTTATTCCCGCCTTTTAAAAGACCGTATTGTATTTTTGGACGGTGAAATCAGCGATGTTTCCGCCGATTTGATAGTAGCCCAGCTTCTCTTCCTGGACGGACAGGATACGGAAAAGGATATTCACCTCTATGTTAATTCACCGGGGGGATCTGTTACAGCCGGCCTTGCGATTTACGACACAATTCAGCATGTAAAATCCGATGTACAGACAATATGCCTCGGTCAGGCTGCCAGTATGGCCGCCCTTATTCTGACAGCCGGAACCGCCGGAAAACGCATGGTACTTCCGTCATCGCGGGTGCTTATCCACCAGCCGTGGGGCGGCGCACAGGGACAGGCGCGTGACATCGGCATTCAATCACGGGAAATTATCCGTTTAAAAAAAATGACAATTAATTATTTCGCCCAGCATACCGGAAAAACCATAGAACAGGTCGCCTCCGATATGGAAAGGGATCTGTATATGTCGGCGGAAGACGCGGTTACCTACGGCGTTGCCGATTCTGTATTAAAGAGGGAAAAAAATGGCAAAACTTCGTAACGGCCCGGAGGCTTTTGAAAGAATATGCTCATTTTGCGGAAAAAGCGCCGATATGGCGCGCCGGCTTATCGCCGGGCCGAATGATGTTTTTATCTGTGATGAATGTATAGAAGTCTGCCGCAAGATTCTTTACGAAGAAGACCATGAGCTTACAAATCAATTTACAGGAGACATTCCCACTCCAAAAGAAATAAAAAATTATCTGGATCTTTTTATCATCGGTCAGGACAACGCGAAAAAAGCTCTTTCCGTCGCCGTTTACAACCACTACAAAAGAATTGCCAATCCATCCGCTGAAAATGCAATTTTACAGGAAGACGCGGTAGAAATTGAGAAATCAAACGTTTTATTAATCGGTCCTACGGGAACAGGCAAAACGCTTCTTGCGAAAATCCTCGCGAAAAAACTGAAAGTTCCGTTCGCGATTGTAGACGCTACCACCCTTACGGAAGCCGGTTATGTAGGAGAAGACGTAGAAAATATTTTACTGAAACTGATTCAAAACGCGGGCGGCAACATTGCCGCGGCGGAACGAGGTATTGTTTACATTGACGAAATCGACAAAATAGCGCGAAAGGGTGAAAATGTTTCCATAACGCGCGATGTTTCAGGCGAAGGCGTACAGCAGGCGCTTTTAAAAATAATAGAAGGAACAATCGCTTCTGTCCCGCCGCAGGGGGGCAGGAAACATCCCAATCAGGAAATGATCAGGATAGATACCACAAACATTCTTTTTATCTGCGGCGGCGCGTTTGTGGGACTTGAAAAATTAATAGCGCGGCGCGTTGTGCAAAATCAACTCGGCTTCGGTTCGTCTGCCGGCGGCAAAGAAAAAACCCTTAAAGAACTTTACAACGCCATTCATCCTGATGATCTTATTCAGTTCGGAATGATCCCGGAATTTATCGGAAGACTGCCAATCATTGTCGGTCTTGAAGAACTCAAAAGAGAAGATTTAAAACGCATAATTACAGAACCGCGCAACGCCATTGTAAGGCAATATCAGGCTTCTATGGCGTATGACGATGTAAAGCTTGAGTTTACGGAAAAGGCAATTGACGCGATAGCGGATATGGCCATAAAACAAAAAACAGGCGCAAGGGGCTTGAGGGCTATTGTTGAAAGACTCATGACTGACATCATGTTTGATATTCCTTCAATGGAAGGCAGCAAGCAGGTTACTATTACACATGATACTGTTGAAAAATCAGAGCCTCCGCAGATAATTTACCTTCAAAAAAGCGCGTGAAAAAACAATGTTTGAAAGGCTCTTTCGGGGATTTTTCAATAAAAACCCTTTGTCTCAGCTGTACAGTACTGAAAATCAGGAGCTTTCCGAAGAAAACTTTCCCATGCTTCCGTTACGCGACCTTGTTTTATTTCCCGATACCGTAATTTCCATTTTCATAAAAGTTGCCTCCGACATCGCGGCAGTTGAAGAAGCCCGCTCGCGTGAAAACCGTCTTTTCGCTGTATGCCTTAAAAAAACAGAAACCGGGTTTTCTTCAAACGAACCTTATGAAACAGGAACCGTAGTCAGAATCATTAACCGCTTAAAACTTCCCGATAACACTTACCGCGTCGTGCTTCAATGCGAATACCGGGGGACAATTGTCTCATTATATCCGCATAACGATTTTTCCGTAGTAAGGGTAGAACCCATAAAAGCGACAGGTTTAAGCGAACCTTTAAACCCCGATGATCTTGCTTTAATTCGCAGTATTCAAAAATCATTTACGCAATACGCTGATTATTCAAAAAGGATTAACAATGACACATTGTCAGCGGTTGAAAGAACAGAAAACCCGGAACGACTCGCAAACCTTATCTGCAATTCGGCGTATTTAAAATCAGAAAAGAAAATCGAACTTTTAAGTTATACCGATACAAGAGAAAGGCTTCTTGCTATTCTTGAAACTCTGGAAAAAGAAAACGAGATATTCGGCATCCAGAAAAACATCACGGGCAAGGTAAGAAGCCGGATGGACAAACGCCACCGTGAGTATGTGCTTACGGAGCAGTTACGTGAAATCAACAAAGAGCTCGGCAAGGATAAAATTGAAGACGAATACGCTCTTCTTGAACAGCGTATCGCGGAGAAAAAACCACCTGCCGAAGTAACGGAAAAAACCGCCAAGGAAATAAAGAGGCTCAAAAAACTCCAGACGCTTTCTCCCGAAGCGGGAGTGCTGCGCGGTTATCTTGAGTGGATAGCCGATCTTCCGTGGAGCAATTTTTCGGTTGACTCAGGCGATCTTAATAAAGCTGAAAAAATATTAGATGAAGATCATTTCGGCATGAAGAAGGCAAAAGATCGAATTCTGGAATTTATCGCGGTAAGGCAGCTGCTTAATGACGAGCGTCCTGCAGTAAGCGAAGAACTGCCGGCTCAAAATACTCCTGAAAACAAAGATATTCCTCAACCAACAAATCAACCGGAACGGCAGGCTCCAAGTTCAATTAAGGGACCAATTCTCTGCTTTGTCGGCCCTCCCGGAACAGGCAAGACAAGCCTCGGTAAATCCGTAGCAAGAGCCCTTGAGCGAAACTTTGTCCGTATCTCGCTCGGCGGCGTACGCGATGAAGCGGAAATTCGGGGACACCGTAAAACTTATGTAGGAGCGCTTCCGGGAAAAATAATTCAATCAATGCGAAAGGCAGGCACGATAAACCCGGTGTTTCTGTTAGATGAAATTGACAAGCTTTCAAGCGACTTCCGGGGCGATCCTGCGTCCGCCCTGCTTGAAGTCCTTGACCCTGAACAAAACTCGACATTTACGGATCATTATCTTGAAGTTCAATATGATCTATCAAAAGTGATGTTTATTACTACCGCAAACTCACTGCACACTATTCCGTATCCTCTTCTTGACCGTATGGAAATAATCGAAGTCCCCGGATACGGAGAAAATGAAAAACTCACTATAGCGAAACAGTTCCTTGTTCCGAAAGAACTGAAAGAAAACGGGCTTTCAAACGCTAAAATTATTTTCAAGGATGAGGCAATAAAAAACATTATACGGCATTGGACAATGGAATCGGGTGTGAGAAATCTTGAAAGAGAGACAGCCCGCTGCATAAGGCGCATAGCAAGAAGAGCGGTAAACAAAGGTTACGGAAAAGACAAGGATATATCGACTTTTAAAAAAACTATTACACCTGAAAAACTTGAAAATCTGCTTGGTAAAAGAAAATTCAAACGCGATCTTGTATACAGAGAGGCTCGTACCGGAGTAACATACGGTCTTGCCTGGACTGAAACAGGCGGAACCATAATACCTGTAGAAACAATCCGTTATAACGGAAGCGGCGAACTGTTAATAACCGGAAACCTGGGCGATGTAATGAAGGAAAGCGCCCGTATTGCTCTTTCTTATTTGCGAAGCACGAGCGACAGATACAATTTTACAGATAAAGACATCTCGAAATCGGATTTTCATATCCATGTCCCTGAAGGAGCAATCCCTAAAGACGGGCCATCCGCCGGCGTTACCCTTGCGTCTTCTCTTCTTTCCACCTTGTGTAAAGTCCCTCCCTGCCCCGCTATTGCCATGACAGGGGAACTTACGCTTACAGGGCGTGTTCTACCGATTGGCGGATTAAAGGAAAAACTTCTTGCCGCAATCAGGAACGGAATGGAAAAAACACTGCTGCCGAAAGACAACGAGCCTGACTGGCATGAACTTGACAAAGACATTAGAGATTCAATTAATGTAGAATTTGTTGAGACAGCCTATGATGTGTTTAAAGTTTTATTTTCGGAAAGCATACTGAAAAAAGCGGCCGGTTAAAACTTCCTGCTAAGGCCGGACATTGAATGTTTTTACGATTTAAACGATACTTTAACAATGAAATACGACATTATTTTAGCCGGAGTCGGAGGACAGGGGGTGCTTTCAGTCGCGTCAATAATCGCACAGGCGGCTGTCAGCGAAGGGTTTGAAGTCCGTCAGAGCGAAGTTCACGGTATGGCTCAAAGGGGCGGCGCTGTCCTGGCGCATCTTCGCATTTCCGATAAAAAGATAGCGGGCGACCTTGTCCCGAAAGGCGCAGCCGATCTTGTCATTTCCATGGAACCGCTTGAAAGCCTTCGTTATGTGTCATACCTTAAAACTTCGGGCATTCTTGTAACTTCGTCAGATCCTTTTGTCAATATACCTGATTATCCTGAGTTAAATGAAATAACATCAACAATAAAACGCCTTCCTCATTACAGGCTTGTAGAAGCGGGAGAACTAGCGAAAAAAGCAGGGCTTTCCAAAGCGGTAAATACGGTTATGGTAGGAGCGGCTTCATGCTTCCTCCCTGTCAAAGCGCAAAGCCTTGAGAAAACCATTACTTCCGTTTTTTCAAAAAAAGACGCTTCGGTTGCGCAGGTAAACGCGAAAGCTTTCAAGTTAGGTCAAACAGCGGCAAAAGGATAAATTAATGGATTTTCAATACTGGCAGCCTGAAATCGAAAAAATGCCGAGGGCGCAGCTTGAAGCGCTGCAGCTTCAAAAACTTAAGGAAGAAATAGGTTTTGCCCTGCGCACTTCTTTTTATAAAGAGCGGCTTTCAAAAGCCGGTATTAACAGCGCCGATGATATAAAAACTCTTGACGATCTTAAGCGGATTTCTTTTACCGCAAAAAATGATTTAAGAGACGGCTTCCCCTACGGTTTTTTAAGCATTCCAAAAGAAGAAGTTATCCGTCTTCATTCGTCAAGCGGGACAACGGGGATTCCTACAACAATTTATTTTACCAAAGACGACATTAAACGCTGGTCAAATTACATGGCTCGCTGTATCTACGGAACAGGCTGCACAAAGAGCGACGTTTTTCAGAATATGATAACCTACGGTCTTTTCACAGGCGGTCTGGGGTTTCACCAGGGCGGAGAGGAAGTGGGAATGCTTGTAATTCCGGCGGGACCGGGAAACACAACCCGCCAGTTCAAGATGATGCAGGATTACGGGACAACGGTGTTACACGCAACGCCGAGTTTTCTTCTTCACCTTGAAACAAAAATGAAAGAAGCGGGCGTAAAGCGTGAAAGCCTATCGCTGAAACGAGCCTTCGCCGGAGCCGAGCCTTATTCCGAAGACACAAGGCGCAGAATCGAAGCGTTATTAAAAGTCGACGTATATAATTCCTACGGCTTGTCTGAAATGAACGGGCCGGGTGTCGCTTTTGAATGTCAGTGCAAGGAGGGGCTGCATATATGGGAAGACGGTTACATTACGGAAATCATAAATCCCGACACACTGGAACCTGTAAAGGAAGGTGAAACAGGAGAACTGGTTCTTACAATACTTTGCCGTGAAGCGACTCCTTTATTCCGCTACCGCACAAGGGACCTTACCTCTTTTTACACAGAACCCTGCAAATGCGGCAGAACACACCGCAGGCTTCACCGTATCACAGGCCGCAGCGACGATATGCTCATAATAAACGGCGTAAATGTTTTCCCAAGCCAGATCGAAGAAGTAATCATGAGTATGAAGGAAGTCGGCAACAATTACCTTATTGTGGTTGAAAAAGACGGAGCGCTCGACAGGCTAACTGTTAAAACTGAAGTAAGCGCCGGTATCTTTATGGACGACACCCGTCCGTTAAACGCATTAAAAGAAAAAATCAAGGAAACATTACAGGCTTCAATTTCAATCAGTCCGAAAGTTGAGCTTCATGAAAGCGGAAGCCTGCCTGTTACGGAAGGCAAGGCTGTAAGGGTTAAGGATACAAGACCCAAGGACGTTTAACTCGCTGTCGAGTAGTGTACGCAATTCGGTTTGTAGACATAAAAGAGTAAACATACTAAAATTATTCATGGTACGTATTGAAGATGTCAGAGCTTGTTGTACCGATGATGCTATCGTATTAACAGAACATCTTTTAACCAGAATGAAGCAGCGTCACATACGGCTTGAGGATATTAAATACGCAATAGCAAAAGGGGAAATAATTGAACAATACCCTACTGACTATCCTTTTCCAAGTTGCTTGATTAACGCAGAAAATATACATATAGTTTGCGGTCTAGGTGAAGGGTATTTGTATATTATTACTGCTTATCGTCCATCACAAGAACAGTGGGAAGACGGAGGCAGAAAACGAAAAGGAGGCAAACTTTGAAATGCGGAATTTGCAAGGCTGAAATGGATAAAACAACTGTAACTTATACTGAAGATATCGAGCAGGGGGTTATTGTTATCCGCCATGTTCCGGCTCATGTTTGTACAGAATGCGGCAACACATGGTACAGCGGAACAATCGCCGCACAGCTTGAGAAAATTATTGATCAGTTTGCGTCCTCAGTGGGAACTGAAGTCTCGGTAATAAATTTTGAAAAATCGGTAGCATAGGTATCGTATTCCTGTTTTTTAATTTTATTCCTTGAATATTTGCGTGTCTAATACCAGTTTTTCTTTATACGGAAAATTCTTTTCAAATATTTCTAATTCCTTTTTATCAACCTTGTACGCTTCTCCTTCAAAGAATTTTCCGTTTATATTTTCAAGTGATTTTGGCTGTAATTCCAATACCATTAAAGCGTTATTATAATTACCTTCCATATCTGTTATTTTATATTCCTTGCTGTTTTTAAAGCCGAACCTTTCATAATATTTAGGATTTCCATATATTATTACGGCGTTAAATCCCATTTCTTTGGCCTTTGTGATTGTATGCTCTATTAAATTCTTTCCTATTCCTTTTTTTTGATACATTGGCAGCACGCTGACAGGGCCGAAGGTTATTACGTCATATTCCTTATCTATGCCTATAATTTTTGCCTTTGCGTATACAATATTACCTACAATTTCATCTTTTAAAACTGCCACATAATCAAGGTCTTTAATAAATTCTTTTGTCTTTCGTATATTATGGACCAATAAATGTTCATCGCACCCGGGTTTATAAACATTCCAAAAAGCTTCTCTTGTTAAATTCTCAACAGAGTTATAATCTTTTTCTTCTTCCAATCTTAACAGAACTTCTATTGCGCTTTTGTTTCCATAGTCATCGTCAAACCAATGCTCATAAGTATATTGTCCGAAATGTTTTCCGCCTATTACCATTCCTTTTCCCTATATCCAAGATAATTTCTTATTTTTAATATCAATTGGTATTGTTTTTCTTCTCCCACCAATCTATCCAATCCTTCGCCATTTTCTTTACAATTCCTCTGTTTTCTTCTTTTACCGGGTTTTCACCTGTTATCCGATTCAACGCAACAAACATAAGAGAAGGGTCTTCTTTCAATTTTGTTATTATATATGGAACAGCTTTATACCCAAGCCGTACAATCTTATCATAGCATTTATGATACGGGTCGCCAATAAATGAATCAAATTGGGTTTCCTTGCACCATCCTTCGTATAGCTCATTAAATCGCTTTTTAAAAGCCGTTCCATCAATGTCTTTATCAGGAAGAGTCCACTGTATAGTTTTTAGTCTGCTAAAATAATTATCCTTGATTTTAAAGCTATAGGATACCGGAATCATTTTCTCATAAAACTTTATATCATTTTTAGACAATAACTGAAAAATAGACATATTGCCAAGATTCATACGAAAAACGTTAAAAGAAAGAACATTATTTCCAATACAAACTGCAGGCTGAGAACTATCATCAATTACATAATTTCTTTCATAAAATAAAGAACTGGACAAATTCAATGGCTTTGATTCACTGCTGACTATTGATGAATTAATAACAACCTTAGAAATTTCAGCCAAATTGCTATATTGAGAGACGTACATAATTTATTTTATGGGGGGTATTTTTATCCCGTCTTCCAGGACATACTCCGACCACGGCTCTTTTGCTTCACGTATCTCCATACTATCGCCAATAGTCTCGCATAGCTTGCCTGTTGCATCAGGGGCCAAAAGCTTCATTTTTTCAGCCATAAAATACCTCTTAAGAATATAAAGGGTTTTCGGATGTATGTCCATAGTAATTTTGTTGTTTATATGTTGTTATTCGCAATCTATCCCGTAATTCGTTCTCAATGTCATATAACTTGCAAATATGCTTTATCCTTTCCTTTTTGAAGGTTTTTACTCTAAATCGCGCACAACCCGAAAGCCTATGTCTCCTACACGTAAATCCTGACCATGCCCTCCCCGATATGCAGAACGTATTCGATCAGCGGAGTAGTAATAACTCCCTCCGCGAAATATCCGCCAGGCATTATTACTGGAATCAGGCCCCATAGGATCAATCACCGGGTTGGGGTCATAATCTTGTCCTTCATTGTACCAGTCCCAGCACCACTCAAAAACATTCCCGTGCATATCGTACAATCCCCACGCATTCGGCGGTTTTAAACCAACTTCATGTGTCTTGTCTCCGCTGTTAACGACATACCACCCTGTACTGCCGCTAATTGCCGCTCCGGTGTTATATGCGGTTGTAGTTCCGGCGCGGCAAGCGTATTCCCACTCGGCCTCTGTAGGCAGACGGTAACCGTTTTTATTCATGTTCAATACTATATTACCGCCGGTTATCGTATACACCGGCTCCAGTCCTTCCAAAATGCTAAGTTCGTTACAAAACTCCACCGCATCGATCCAACCTACACACTCAACAGGACGCCTGCCCTGAATTTCTCGGGGAGCAGGTTCCTTACCTGAACTTCCGTCAAATCCACTTGGATTTGTACCCATCACAGCCCGATACTGATCCTGCGTTACCTCGTACTTGCTTATGTAAAAACTTTTGGTCAGCTTTACCGAATGCTGTGTTTCTTCTTCCCCTATATTACGAGGATTTCGTCCCGGTTCATTCGGAGGACTGCCCATTAAAAAGTATCCGTTAGGTATCAATTTTAATTCAATACCTGTCGGAGATGTTATTTCCGCTTTTCTCTTTTTTTCCTGCCGAGTTTTATTATTTTCAGATATAGTTCCTCTGCAGCTAAAAAATAATAACGTTATTAAAATAATACTTGCCGACAGTCGTTTTGTGAGGATATTTATGTTCATTTTCATACATCCTCCTTTATAGGCGCATATTTCACCCTATAGTATTATATTACCATTTTTAAGCGTAAAAGTCAAATTTTGTTATTTTATACGCTTCAATTCCCATTTACAGCAAAACGTTTTTCCGCAGTTTCCGGAAGTTTCGGCTTCCCCCGCAATGCAGAAAAAAAAAGCCCGGCCAAGCGGTCGGGCTTTGCGCTCTCAAGCGTTAGAGTTAATCTATTACAGAAATATAAGTAGATCCGGAATAATACCCATTACCAGTAGTACTCCCGGTTAAATCAGCGGTAACTGTAACCATAAAAGACTTAGTCGTAGCAGGAGGCTCAGGAGGAGCAAGTAAAGAAAAGAAGTCCTCGGAGTTATTAATAACTAAGGCACCAGTATAGACACCTGGAGCACTTTGTTCTTTATGAGAATCAACAATACCATCAGGTATACCTGCAATATGCCACGTAATATTGCTCCATGTGCCGCCGCCAATTGCTGAACTATCTAATGATAGCTTAACAGTATGGCCTCCAGTGAAATCATCTCTACTGATAGTAGAAGAATTATCAGCCGTAATACTAGTTGGAGTATTGAACGTAAATGTAATTGTAATACCATTAGAAAAACCACTCGGGACATATTCTGCATATATACTTCTGGCAGCAAGGATCCTCACAGTATCAGGATCCAAGAAATAAGCAGGTGCGAGTGAAGCATCTGAATACCAGCCACCGAAGGCTATGCTTGAAGCAACCGGAGAGGGAGTAGCAATAGTATTTAATAATTTAGCATATCCAACATATTTTGGATTTGGAGTAAATGCTGAACTATTTGAAATTGCAGTGGAGCCCAAATTAAAAGTTACTGGAAATTCGTTTTGAATAAGAGGATCAGTCGAAGCAGTAATAACTTTATCATATTTTGAAGTCATGGCAGGATAGATATGAAGCGCCTCTAAATATTGTATGGTTTGATGATGGTCTTTTTCCAGCGTAATTGTTACAGTGTAGTACCCTGAAGGAATACTTTCACCATTAGGAGCACCACCATTAACATTAGTGTTAACAATAGGAGTAGGACCAGGACCTTCTTCGTTTAAAGTACGAGTAATCGCTAGAAAAGAAGGATTACTATATCCTGTTATTTTCAATTCCTTAAGATCATAAGTTCCATTAGGAATAGTAATGTTATAAGCAAAAAAACCATCAACTGCGTTCTGAAAAGCAATCAAGTTGGCGCTTACAGTTGTAGTACCGCCAGCGGTAATTTCATAAGAACCAGAAGTACCCGATCCGCCATAACCCGGAGCAGTGGGACTCCACCCTGCAATGGGCTGTGTTCCTAGAGAATCAGCATAAGCAGTTATGGTAATATCATAATCATCAGCGGCTGCAACAATAGGAGTACCAACTATATCAGCATATATTGATGTTCCGCTTGCTGGAAATATTGTATCAGTACCTCCAGTAGCACTTTCTAATTCTACCTTAAAATACATATCGGTAAGCGGAAATGAAGCACTGTCAGGTAAAATAGTTCTTGCGTTACTGTCAGGAATGCTTATTCTTATAGCCCCTTTCCCCGCAGGTAATATATAATTATTGCTCTTCGCACTTTCCTTCTCGGAGAACATTCCGTCCCCGGGACTTGAACAACCTACTATCAACGCAACTGAAACAAGCAACGCTGCTATTAATACGGTAATTAGAGTTCTTTTTGTTTTCATGTAAGTCTCCTCATTCACAAAATATAAAACTTGTAACACAAGTATTTTACACCATTTTTCAAACAAATACAACAGTACTGTTAAAAAACTTCAATTTTTTATTACAATAGCCTTATACCTCCCCTACGGACCAACCGTAATTCGAATAGTCGCGGAATAATGCCCATTTGGTTCACCCACAGTAGTACTCCCGGTTAAGTCAGCGGTAACTGTAACCCTAAAAGAAGTACTCGCAGGACCAAGAATGGGGAAAAAGTCATCGGAGTTATTAATGACTAAGTCATCAGGAGTCGAAGGATTTGTAGACTTATGACTATTAACCGTAGTATCAGTTAAGCCTCCAATATGCCATGTAATATTGGACCACGAACCAGTTGTTGGCAGATCTAATGATAGATTAACAGTACTACCCCCACTTAAAGTACTTCGATTGATAGTAGCCGAATTATTGGCCGTAATATTACCTTGAGAATTGAACGTAAAAGTAATAGTTATGCCATTAGGTGAAAGTAAAGTAGCCGGGAATACCGCTGTAATTACGCCTGAGTTGGCAGAATTACTGACCGATGTTGCTCCCGTTAATGTGAAGAAGTTTGACGTAACGCCATACAGGGTGTACCCTGTCTTTGGCGTTAATGTGATTGTCGCAGTGTATGTTGTACCGGCGGCAAATGTTCCGCTTACAGTCGGCGACCACACAACACCTCCGTCGTACTGCGTATTGGTGAAATTATTCACCGGAGATGCTCCGGCTACAGGCGCAGTTACTTGTGTTATGGCAGCAGCGACAGTATCGGCTGTCTTCGAGAAGTCCGCTGTAATTACGCCTGAGTTGGCGGCATTACTCGACGTTGCCCCCGTTACATTGAAGGCGTTTGCTGCTACGCCTTGAAAGGTGTATCCTGAATTAACCGTCAATGTGATTGTCGCAGTGTATGTTGTACCGGCGGCAAATGTTCCGCTTACAGTCGGCGACCACACAACATTTCCGTTGTACTGCGTACTGGTGAAATTATTCACCGGAGATACTCCGGCTACAGGCGCAGGTACTTGTGTTATGCTCAATTGGTTAACTTGAGAGAGAGCCCCGGGTTGTTTTTCAATTATTACCTTTAAAACCTTAAAATCAGAATAATCATTTTTTACAAAAACATAGTCGACTGTTGAACCATCGTCCTTATCCTCAAGTCGGAATTGGTTATAAGAACCATTGATTAATTTTTTTTCCTTAGGACCGATATCATAATTCCATCTACTCGTTATGGTAGGGGCAGCAACTGCTATAACATTATAATTATAAAATTGAGTGGGAATATTAAGCTTAATATCTCCTGGACTTGGTACAGGAATAAATATTGCGCCACCACTATCTACATTAACCGACTTGATATTACTGCCGTTTTCATAAGTAAAACTTGTACCAAAAGAAAATACCTCGGCGGCTCTTACAGTATAAGAATGATGGTTAGCCAAATCAAATATCGTTCCTCGCCTTATTTTTGTAATATATCCCAGGTCAGGGTACAATCCGCCCGGACCAAACCCATCAGCATCGGTAGCATACACAGGATAATAATAATAACCATACTTCGGTACATTGTTTCCGTCAGCGTCAACTTCTTTTTCAACCATGTAGTATTTGTTGGGGTTAAGGCCTTCAATTCTTCCGTCTCGTCCTTTTAAATTATCTCCGGTCAGGTCAATTACATATACTACACTATCTATCTCATTAACAAAATCCTGTACTTTTGGATCACTGACAAATTCCGTAGCACCCCCTGTAGGGACGCACGAGGCAAGAATTACCATACAAAAAACAGCGAAAATTACGCTTTTTGGAGACAATTCCTTCATTATATTTAATGATAATACAAATACTGTAAAATTTCAACACCTTCTATGGAAGAGATTTTTAATATTCTGCGTGTTCGCAGGAAAAAGTTCACGCCGTTTGTGCGGTTATGTCAACCGTTTTTTTATCTCTTCAATTGACAACCCCTGCTCAAAAAGTTTCAGGATTTCTTCACGTGCTTCTTCTCTGCCTTGAGCTAAGCCTTCTTCTCTACCTTTAATTAAACCTTCTTCCAAACCTTTTCTATGAGAGGCATTTTGTGCGCTTGTTCAGTCGCACATCGCCCTGAACCTCACGAGGTAGGCGCGCTGCGCGTCTTCATCTCCGGTTACATATAACAGCCTTTCGTCCGCTGTCTGTATAGCGCTATCCATCTTTACCACCTCCTCTATCAATTCAGGCGCGCTGCTTCTGTCAAACCAGGTCAGCCAACGGCTTAGGGGATCATTCAGTTTCCCCCTCATCTTCTTGTATCTTACCATGTTTATAAAGTGTATTTCCAGTAAAAAAGGAAGTCGTTAAGAGGGTCGTATAATGACGACCTTGTAGTTATTTTTTTCATACCCTATATGTACGCGGAGGTGCTACTTTACTTTATCGAAACGGGAGAATTCTACTTGCGGTTAAAGAAACCGACTTTATACCCGACTTTTAATCCTAAATCGAACCGATTGTAATGGATCACAGGCGGATTGGGAGTCACGTCACCATAGGGGTTTTTCAACACCGTATCTTTAAAGGCAAACATATAATTAACATCAAAGACAAGCGCTCCCTTTTTACCCATTTTTACGTCCACCTCAACGCCGCCGCCGATAAAAAACTTCGGGAATTCCGCATATTGGGTAGAAAATTTCAGCGGATATAAAAAAGCGCCGTAAGGCACTATATCAAAGCTCTTAAAAAATTTAAGCGGTACTTTTACCGCCGCTCCGCCAACCATGTTAAGCCTGTCCATAAACTTGACATCTTTTTTATCGTCGGGAGTTCCGTAATGTATTTGAAAATTAACTTCAAACCTTAAAAAATTAAACGGCTGGATTTCAATGCCTACAGTAGCTCCGGGCATAGGGAAAATTTTATGATCAACATATTGAGTTTTAAATGCGAAAGGATCCTTAGGATAGTTATCAGCGTTAAGCTCTCCTTTGTAAGCGGCTTTATCGCGCCATAGTCCGTCTTTTTTAACTATATGGAACGCAATAGGAAAATCGAAAGTCGCCCTGAAATAAACCCACTTGTTTCTCCAGCGGGGGTCTATTCTTTCCTGTTCCAGCAATTTATTTAATTCATCTACGTCTATTCCGGGTATTAAAACTACCGCCTTATAAAACACAAATTGGTTATATTCGTACATTTCATCAAGATTCGAATAAGGCTGTCCAAAACTGACGAGTTCCATATCACCGTCATTCAAAGTCAGGGTAATTAACAGCATAAAATCGCCTTCGTAGCGCACGGCTTCGAATTTAAATGTGTATCCGGCTTCCTCTTTGCTGTTTACAACCTTAAAACCCAATCCGGTAGCTTCCATTTTAAAGTTGTCCATAAAGTAAGTCTTGTGAGAACTTATTTCCGCAGTTCCTTCTATGAAAATATTCCTGTTCGGTAGTTCATATTCCTGGGCAAAAGAGATTACCGCAATACTAAGAAAAACTGTCAAAATTACTGTTTTTTTCATTGTTCACCTGAAATTCTAATTTATTATCGGTATAAATTCAAATTTCGGGCAAAAAAACGCACTGGAATTGCGATTTGTTTAACCCGCGTCTTTAATTAAATTTTTCATTATGTAGTCGCGTCTTTCGGGCGTATTTTTTCCCATGTAAAAATTCAATACCTGCGGAACCTGCTTCAGGGTATTTACCGAAACCGGAACTATACGCATATCTTCGCCTATAAACTGACCGAATTCCTTAGGGCTTATTTCGCCAAGTCCCTTAAAACGGGTTATTTCACTCTGAGAGCCCAGCGCGGCGGAGGCTTCGTCCCTCTCTTTTTCCGTGTAGCAGTAGCGCGTTTCTTTCTTTGTACGGACGCGGAAAAGCGGCGTTTCAAGGATAAAGACATGGCCTGCGGTTACAAGTTCTTCAAAATAAGACAGAAAAAATGTAAGAAGCAGGTTGCGTATGTGGAACCCGTCAAAATCCGCGTCTGTGGCGATTACGATTCTCCCGTAGCGCAGGCCTTCTATATCGTTATCAATACCGAGCGCCATCATCATATTGAATAATTCTTCGTTTTTGTATATCGCGGCGCGTTTTTTACCGTATACATTTTCCACTTTGCCCCGCAGGGCAAAAATCGCCTGCGTCATAACGTCGCGGCTGGAAACAATCGAACCGGCGGCGGAATCGCCTTCCGTTATGAAAATTGTCGATTCTTCCCCGTCCTTTCCGTCTTCAAGGTGGTACTTGCAGTCCTTTAATTTGGGGATTTTAAGCGCGATTTTTTTAGCGGCTTCTCTGGCTTCTTTTTTTACAGCGTTTAACTCCGTGCGCAGGCTTTCGTTAGCGATGATTTTTTGTTCCAGTTTTTTACCCGCTTCCGGGTTCTTGTGCAGCCAGTCTTCTACGGCATTGCGTACTTCCTGCACAACCCACGCGCGTATGTCAGAGTTGCCGAGTTTGTTCTTTGTCTGGCTCTCAAAAACCGGATTTTTTAACTTTATTGCTACCGCAGCGGTTGTGCCTTCGCGTACGTCTTCGCTTCTGTAGTCCTTTTTATAATAGGTTTGAATGCCCTTTAAAAAACCTTCCTTAAAGGCGGAAAGATGAGTGCCTCCGTCCGAAGTAAACTGTCCGTTTACAAAAGAAAAATATTCCTCGCCGTAGTTGTTTGTATGGGTAAAGGCAATTTCAAGCTGACCGTTAGGTGAATGTTCTCCCCGGTAATAGCCGAGCGGATAAAGGCTGTCTTCGCCTGTTTCTTCAGATAACAAATCGTAAAGCCCGCGTTTGGACACAAACTGCTTCCCGTTAAACGCAAGAGTAAGCCCCGCGTTAAGGTACGCGTAATTCTGCATTCGTTTTTCTATAAATTCCCTGTTAAAAACATAACTTTTAAATATTTCAGGATCGGGAGTGAATTCCACAAGGGTTCCGTCCTTTGTATTTTCCTTTAGTTTTCCCTTGCGTTCGCTTTTAAGCTTTCCTCTTTCAAAGATTGCTTCCGCGAACTCGCCGTTACGCACGGCGGCAACCCTGAAATAAACGGAAAGCGCGTTTACCGCCTTTGTCCCCACTCCGTTAAGCCCTACGGAAAACTGAAAAACATCGTCGTTGTACTTGGCTCCTGTGTTGATTACGGAAACGCATTCAACAAGCTTCCCAAGCGGAATACCCCGCCCGAAATCGCGCACCTTTACTGTAGCCGCTCCCGGTTTATCTATATCCTTTACCGCTGTCTCAATGAGTTTCCCGTTACCCATAATGAACTCGTCAATACCGTTGTCAATTACTTCTTTTAAAAGAACATATATTCCGTCATCGGGATTGGAGCCGTCTCCAAGCCTCCCGATATACATACCCGTTCTAAGCCTTATATGCTCAAGCGAAGACAGTGTTTTTATTTTTGATTCGTCGTAAACCGCATCAGCGGATTTTACGGCAGGTTTTATTTTCCGTGTTTCATCCGGTTTTGCCGCAGGTTTTTTATTACTACCGGATGAAGATTTTGAAGCGGCTGGCTTTGTTTTAACCGCCGCTTTTGTATTTGTTTTTTTTGCAGGTTTTTTGACAGCCATATTTACTCCGCGAAGACGATTTACAGTTGTTTCTGCAATTCCTGAATTTGAGCTTCGCATTCCCGGATATTTTCTTCTAAATCCGTTATGGATTTTTCAAGATCGGCTATACGATCCTTCTTTTCCTGAATTGATTTTTTGAATTTTTCTATCCTTGCCTTTTCTTCATCTATTGATATAGATGCTTTTAATTTTTCTATTGCTTTTTCATTTTCTGTAATCGTCTGATTAAGCTTTACAGCCCTTCCGATAATTTCACCGTCTTCGGCTGTAACAATGGTATCAATAAAATATTTGCGCTCGGGTTTTATATCGGCGTCCATTATTCCCGCCGCCTGAGCGCCGAAGTTTTTGTAAAGGTTTCTTATTTCTTCCCTTACCTGCGCAATATGATTCCTGACCGTTTGAATCTGCTTCTGCGGGTTACCGTCAATGTCAAAACCGGCGGATATTACCCGTTTTTCATCTTTTAAGATTGAAATATCGTCCATGGCGTCGCGGGAAAAAGCGCGAAGTCTGTCAATTTCACCGCGTATCTCGGCTACTTCATCATCCTGTGTAAGCGGTTCACGGTTGCTGTAATATTCTCCGGTATTATGGTAAAGCTGTTCCTGGCTTTCCTGCGCCTTGGACAGGAATGAACGCAGTACAAGCCCCTGAGCGCTTTTCCCTATCCATGTAAAAACATTGCCGCCGTCCCTGTTTTCAAGCTCCGCTATACGGCTTTCGAGGGATTCCATTTTTGCGGTAAGCGCGTCCGCCTGTTCCCTGAAAAGGGACGTAAAATTGTTATAATTGCTGTTTTCCAGTAAAGCCTTACCCAATCTGCGGTAAATACCCGCCATTTCCTTCGCTCTTTCTTTTTCTTCCTGTTCTTTTAATTCGATTGTCTCTTCCAGTTCCCTGAAACGGCGGTTTTTTTCTTCTATTCTGCCGATTGCGGTGTTTGATTCGGCAATATCCCGTAAAAGCACATTGTATTGATTTATATCTTCAAAATCAGCATTCATGTCCTTGGTACGCTGGTAAAGGTTTTCACCGAAATTTTCCAGCAGCGAGTCTAGGGACACGCAATTTTCCTGATTATTTCTTGAAAGGTCGTCTATTCTCTTTTTTCTGTCATCCATAAGGTAATATTATACGCTATTTTTTATGATTTGCACAGTGCTGTTATTATGTATACTTGCGTATTTCACGATTATTATATATCCTTTCCACAATGGACAAATATCTTTGTATAAAAAATATTAAATTAAGGAGATACAAATGAATTTAAACGAATTAAAACACGCCGGATTGAAAAAATGGATTGAAGAGGCGGAAGCTCTTATGACGCCGGATTCTGTCGAGGTTTGCGACGGCAGCCCGGCTGAATATGACCGGATGATTAAAGTCTTATTGGATGCAAAGCTTGCCACGCCGCTGAAAGCGCGGCCGCACAGCTACCTTTTCCGTTCCGATCCTTCGGACGTGGCGCGGGTGGAAAACCGCACCTATATTGCCAGCAAAAGCCAGGACGATGCCGGGCCTACCAATAACTGGATTGACCCCGCAGAACTGAAAAATACTATGACCGGCCTATACAAGGGTTGTATGAAGGGCCGCACCATGTATGTGATTCCCTTCTCTATGGGGCCTGTCGGCTCGGACATCGCCAAAATCGGCGTGGAAATCACCGACAGCGCCTATGTCGTGGTCAATATGCACATTATGACCAGAGTCGGAACGAAGGTTCTGGATGTGCTGGGCAGCGACGGCTTTTATGTACCCTGTTTCCATTCTATCGGCAAGCCTCTTGCCGCCGGAGAAAGCGACAACGGCAAATGGCCCTGCGCTCCGCTTGAGCATAAATATATCAGCCACTTCCCCGAAACCAGGGAAATTTGGTCTTACGGTTCAGGTTACGGCGGCAACGCCCTGTTGGGTAAAAAGTGCCTGGCATTGCGTATTGCGTCGGTACTGGCCCGCGATGAAGGCTGGCTTGCCGAACACATGCTCATATTGAAGATTACCAACCCTCAGGGCGCAGTAAAGTACATGGCCGCCGCATTCCCCTCAGCCTGCGGAAAGACTAACCTTGCTATGCTTATCCCCACTCTACCGGGCTGGAAAGTACAGACAGTCGGCGATGACATCGCCTGGATGAAACCGGGCGCTGACGGCCGCCTCTACGCAATAAACCCCGAAGCAGGCTTCTTTGGAGTAGCTCCCGGAACCAGTAACGACTCCAATTTTAACGCTATGGAATCGATCAAGAAAAACACAATTTTCACCAACTGCGGTCTGACCGAAGACGGCGACATCTGGTGGGAACAGATTGGCTACGGCGCGCCCGGCAAGACAATCATCGATTGGAAGGGTAATGAAAAACCCGCTCCCCAGACCGACAAACCCGTTAAAGGCGAGGAAATCGCCCATCCCAATGCCCGCTTTACCGCTCCGGCAAAACAGTGTCCGGTTATCGCCGATGAATGGGAAGACCCCAAGGGCGTACCCATCAGCGCGTTCCTCTTCGGCGGACGGCGGCCATCTACGGTTCCGTTAATTAATCAGAGCAAGAACTGGGTACACGGTGTGTTTATGGGTTCAATTACAGGTTCGGAAATTACCGCCGCCGCGCTGGATTTGAAGGCAGGCACTGTTCGCCGCGACCCCTTTGCCATGCTGCCCTTCTGCGGCTATCACATGGGCGACTATTTCAACCATTGGATCAAGCTGGGAAAGAAAGCCGAAGCTGAAGGCAATGGCGACAAACTGCCGAAGATTTTCTTTTGCAACTGGTTCCGCAAAAATAAAGACGACAAGTTTATGTGGCCGGGTTACGGCGAGAACAGCCGCGCACTGGCATGGGTATTTGACCGCTGCGACGGCAAGGACAACTGCGTTGAAACCGCCATCGGCAACCTGCCTAAGCCCGGTTCCATTGAGCCGCCTACCGGAGTCAGCGCCGAAGATATGGCGGAACTCTGCAAGGTAGACACTGAAGGCTGGAAAAAGGAAATCGCCGATGTGCGCGCAAACCACTATCCGAAATTCGGCGACAAACTGCCCAAAGTGTTATACGAAGAACTCGACGCTATTGAAAAGAGACTGAACGGCTAAAGCAGAAAAAAGAGGCTGTCAGGCAGGAATACTTTACCGCGCAGTTACACGGAGTAAACGGTACAGCGCGGCGTAAATCAACAACCCCGTCTTAAAAAAAGGCGGGGTTTTTTTATAAAGAGAACCGTATCGTTGACTCGCCTGTTTCTCTGTTTTTCATTTGATAAAAACCGTTTTTTCTTGAAAATATAACAATGAGACAGTAAAATAACCCAATGAAAACACTATTCGGAAAATTGTTATTATCATTCGGCATCATTATCCTTTTGATGATCTCTTCGGTAATGGCAAGTTTTTATCTGGTTTATTCAAATAGTTATGAAAAGCAGATAATAGCGGAAAATTCAGAGCGAACACTGTATGTGGCGCGATCTCTGCAATCATTCATCAACGCCGCTTATAAAGCAATAGAAGACCTTTCTTTCAACAGCGATATAATTTCGATGAATACACAGCGGCAGACCCCCGCCTTCGTTGGCTCCGCGCAAAGAAACGATTATTTTGAACTCCTCTACGCTCAGGGCATGGACGGAATGCAAACAGGACGATCATC
>JAITFK010000099.1 GCA_031281555.1 Treponema sp.
GGAATGAAAATATGTTTCGGCACTGCGACTGCGACCCATCCTGCATGGATGGCGCGTAAGTATCCCGAAGTTCTGCGTACAAATACGGACGGCTCAAAACGCAAATTCGGCGACAGACAAAACTCCTGCCCCAACAGCTATATTTACCGTCTTTACTCAAGCAAGCTTGCGCGCAAACTGGCCGAGCGTTATGGGAAACTGGAAAACCTTGCCGCATGGCATGTGTCAAATGAATACGGCGGCTATTGTTACTGCGATAATTGCCAGACTGCATTCAGAAAATGGCTTATAAAAAGATATAAAACGCTTGAAGCGTTAAACGAGGCGTGGAACACTTCCTTTTGGGGACATACTTACCATGACTGGGACGATATTGTAATTCCTAGCCATTTGGGAGGGGAATGGCAGCACAACCGCACTTCCTGCCAGATACAGTCAATTGATTACAGGCGTTTTTATTCCGACAGTCTTTTGGAATGTTTCCTCGCTGAGGCAAATATCTTAAGAGAAGTTACTCCGAATATTCCCGTAACAACAAATATGATGGGAACATTTTGGGAACTGGATTATTTTAAATGGGGAAAACACGTTGATTTTATTGCATGGGACAATTATCCCTGGCCGAATTGTCCGTATACACGCACCGCAATGAGCCACGCCCTTATGCGCGGCTGCGGAGACGGTAAACCGTTTTCGCTTATGGAACAGACTCCCAGCGTAACAAACTGGCAGCCCTACAACGCGCTTAAACGCCCGGGAATAATGCGTCTTTGGAGTTATCAAGCATTAGCTCACGGTTCCGATACCGTAATGTTTTTCCAGATGCGCCGTTCCCGCGGCTGCTGCGAAAAATTCCACGGAGCGGTAATTGACCACTACGCAACTGAAAACACGCGGGTATTCCGTGAAGTTGCTTTTATGGGAAAAGAATTAAAAAAACTGGGCGATGTGTTTTTAGACAGCATTCTTGTTTCCGAAGCGGCGGTTCTTTACGACTGGGACAACTGGTGGGCAACTTCGTTATCGGCAGGCCCGACTGTTGACATGAACTATCCCGAAGAAGTTTACAGATATTACGATGCGATTGCGAAGCAAAATATTTCCGCTGATATAATCGGCATTGACACTCCGCTTGAAAAATACAAGGTACTCTTTGCGCCGGTGCTTTACATGATAAAACCGGGATACGCTGATAAAATGAAAGCCTTTGTCAGCAATGGCGGCGTGCTTGTTACTACCTATTTCTCCGGCATGACGGACGAACGCGACCTTGTTACGCAGGACGGCTACCCGGGAGAATTGCGTTCTCTATGCGGTATCTGGGTAGAGGAGACAGACGCTTTAACTCCCGGCAAGACCAACGGCTTTGTGATAAATAAAGCTCCGTGGGATAAAACCGCCCTTGCCGGAACATGGAAGGCGGAAATGCTCTGCGACATTATCCACAGTGAAGGCGCGGAAGTAATCGCGGTTTACGAAAGCGATTTTTATGAGGGAAAGCCTGTTCTGTGCCGCAATAAATTCGGCAAGGGGCAGGTTTGGTATTTCGGCGCAAGGCCGGAAGCGGTATTACTGGAACGTACAGCCTCTTTTATCTGCAATGAAAGCGGAATAAAACCGGTGTTCCCCGCGCAGGAAGGTATTGAAGCGACGCGCCGTATAAAGGAAGAAAAAGAAATAATCTTTGTGTTGAATCACAACAAAGCCGGTACGGAAATTGTCATTCCCTTTGCCTGCCGTGATCTGCTTACAGAAAAATCTTTCACAGCTTCACAGAAATTTACCTTACCGGCGGCAGGCGTGTTAATTTTACAGCCGGGCGCTTAAGAATTCAGGCATCGGATAGTTTCAATATCAAGACCGGTAATGTCGTGAATCATTTCAACTGATAAACCTTTCGCCAACGCGTTTTTTGCTGTTTCGAGTTTTTCTTTAGCCATACCTTCTTCCAGACCTTCAGCGCGGCCTTCAGCTAAGCCTTCAGCACGACCGTCTATCTTTATCTGCTCAATTAAATTCCGCTCGTCTATTTTTTGGAGGTTTCTGTGAAACCTGATGTCCTTCCATTCCTCCCATAATGACATTTTCTTAGCGCAAAAAACAGGTTTTTCCAGCTCAGGGTATTTTAACGCCAGCATTTCAAACTCCTCCTTCTCCGTACATTTAAAAAATTTTAGCCACGGCCATACTGTCCTGTCAACAATTTCAGGCAGTTTCGGTAATTCGAGTATAATTACTCTTAGCAATTTTGTAAAGGAACGGTTTTCTTCGTTTCTTAATTCATATATGTTAATATACGAATCTTCTTCCTCCAGCAGATTATGATCGCAGATTACGATGCTTATTACCTGACGCAATTTGTTGTAATCTTCTCCCAATTTCAGTTGATCTCCAATGAGCCGAGAAGCATAGAAAAGCATTCTGTTTCTAGTGTTGGTTCTTTTTTCTACCTGCAGTTCGATGTGGATAATTTTTCCGGATTTGGTGCTGAGTTTCAGGTCAACAACGCCTGATTTTTCCGTTTTGAAAACCCTGCGTAATTTTGGACTTACAACAGTAAGCTTGTCGTACTCGTCTTCCGGGATATCGATCAGGGTTTTGAGAAAATTCCTTGTTATGTCAATATTCTTTTGGTTACCGAATATCTCCGAAAAAGCGTAATCATAGAGCGGCGAAATCATTTTTTCTTTCATATATAACCTCCGCATATTTAACTAAGCATTACCGCTATATGGGCGCGAAGGTGTTTTTTGCTTTACCGGAAAGAGAAATTTTCATACCATTAATAATTGCTATTGGCATCATCGGATTGGTAGTTGGTATACTTGGAATAATTATCGGTTTGTATTTTAGTATTACCGGTAAGTGCAATCATTCGCGGGGGCATTTTTTTGTTTAAACGCCGAAATATTTTTTTATTAATTTGTAACCAATATCGCGTAGAAAAGTTTTATTAATGAAAGGAAATAAAATTGGTGGATGTTTTTACCGGAGAATTAGCCATTTTTTAGTAA
Organism: Treponema sp.; assembly: GCA_031281555.1. Lineage (GTDB taxonomy): Bacteria > Spirochaetota > Spirochaetia > Treponematales > Breznakiellaceae > WQXQ01. The sequence goes on from JAITFK010000099.1 coordinate 3,015, forward strand.
AATAACACCAAATATTGACAAAATTTAAGAAAAATCTGTAAAAATATTTGAAAAAAAAATATTTTTTAAAAATTTATAAAAAAAATTTCACAAATGACTTGACAAGATTCTCAAAAAGAGGGTATATTAAGACTAAGGATAAAGGGGGCTTTAAGTAACCGTAGGTTGCTTCTCCTTGTCAAATTTAGGAGGATTCTAGTGATGAAAAAAATTCTCGTATTATTGTTAGTCCTTGCTGTGGCGGGAGGAGTATTCGCCCAGGAAGGCGAATGGTC
>JAITFK010000043.1 GCA_031281555.1 Treponema sp.
ACCCATTATCAGCAAGAAATTTCTTTCGCCACTCAAGTTCTTTTTCTTCACCATCGCTTATTGGCTCATAAGTAATCACATTATAAGCATTGCTCCACGATTCAATAATTACATTCGCACCCTTGAGTTTTGGACCTTTTTTGCACCCTGCAAGAACCAGAATACTTGCTACAAGAATAAGTGAACATAAAATTGCAAAAATCCTACCTGTTCTTTTTAACATTTCATTCCTCCATAAAAATAAATTATATCAAGCGGTATAAACCATCAAAACGGTTCTCCGCATTGAATCCAATATATAGAATATTCATCATTTTACATCTTAATTCCTGTTTGTGTCAAGGATTCAACAAATGTTTTTTGCGCAATAAGATACAGTATAATCAACGGAGCAAGGCACAACAGCATTCCGGTTGCTACAATAGCTTGTATATATGCAATAGGCGGATTCTGGACAAGACCTCCGGTATTTACAGCATTAATAGCTCCCCAGTAGCGATAAATAGCATCTGTTAATTTGTCCAAAGCAATCGGCATCATAGGATAATTACGTAAAAACAACGTCGTAAATAGGGTATCCGTCCACTGCCATACAAAAGAAAAAAGGAAACAGCAAGTAAGCATCGGAATAGCGTCAGGAAGCATTATACGGGCAAATGTATATAATTTACCGCATCCGTCCACATAGGCGGCTTCTTCAAGTTCTTTTGGAACACCCCGGAAATATTGTCTTAGTAAAAAGATGTACAATCCGCTTTTTAGACCCATAGCAGTTGCTGAAAGCATTAAATAACCCGGAATTGTACCAAGTAAATTGATATTTTTACCTGAAATCAACTTAATAATCCCAAAAATATCGAAAAATTGAAAATTAAGATAAAGAGAAGACATAATTGTCTGCGGCGGAACAACTATTAAAAGAAAAACACACATAAAAAGCACGTTTCTGCCGGGAAACTTGTACCTGGCAAAACCATAAGCCGCCAAAGTACATGACGAAACCTGTAACACGGCGCTAATGACCAGGAAAATAATTGTTTGAAAAAGCGTAGTCCAATAATTCAATAACTGGAGAGAAACTTTATAATTAGAGACAGAAAAAATACGGGGAATACTTATTACAGTAGGATCGAATAGATCCTGCTGTTCCATAAAACTAACCGATAATTTATCCAATAACGGCTGCAAGATAAGGAAACACAGTCCAAAAAGGAGAATAGCGCGAAATAGTTTATAAATAATATCCACTATGCTGTTTTTAAGCCTGTAAGCTGACATTTTATTCATAATAGTATACCTTCTTCGAAATTATGGATAAACATACCCCTATAACAACAATAACAACCAAAAAATAAAACCATGCCATTGCGGCGGAAAAACCAAAGTCCAGCCGATTAACCAGTGCAACAAATATTTTTCTCATAACTCTATTGTCTGTTCTTATCAAGTAATCAACCACACTGTATACAAAATTAACAAGTATTAAAGAACTAACCATCGGAAAGGTTATTTTCCAAAAACACTCCCAGCTGGTAGAACCTTCGATTTTTGCGGCTTCAAACATACTGGACGGAATTGTCTGCAATGCTGAAAGGAAGATGATTATTTGTATACCGGAAGCCATCGCAATATTGTATATTTGATTTACTACTTGGAAAATATATTTCATGTATCTGCTTGCGGCGCCTTCCGCAGCAAGTACCTGCTCAAGAACGCCTGTTACGGATGTTTTAAGCTGGTTGCTTTGTTTTATTGATTCCGCCACACTGTGTAAAAGAGCATTGTTGGTTTCCAGCCCGATCAATACACCGGATGAAAGGATCACGGGCAGAAAGAAAATAGCTCTGACAAACCCTCTGGCCTTAAATTCCTGATTTAAAATCAAAGCGATAAAAAGACTGAATATAATAACAGCCGGAACAATTAAAACCATGCGTACAAGTTCTTCGACAAGCAAACGATTAAATTCAGCGTCAACCAAAAGAGCGCGTTGAATATTTCCCAGACCCGTGAATTCCATACGGAAACCATAATTTGAAACATCAATGATAACTCTGCTGAATGCCATACGAAGAGATTCAAAAATCGGAAGCAGCATAAAAGATATAAAACCGATTATAAAAGGAAGAACAAACAAATAACCCGCACGGGCATTTTTACCTTCAAGCGTAAGGCAAAGTTCATCATTCTTCTGCGTAAAATATTTCGGAAGATATTTAGTAATAAAATCAATAAAATTATTTTTTATTTTCATTTATCCCCCCTGTTAATTACAATATAACTGTCAGCGTTAATATATCTGTTATTATAATTAAAGCCATAATCGCCTGCGTTTATTATTACCCTGGTTCCATCCTCGTATCCTGTTAATGTTATACCCGGAGCTAAAATTTCGTGCTCTGTAATGAACTGGGAATACAAACGCCCAAAGTCTGCGGTAAATTGCTTATACAACACGTCCGCATCATTAACCCATTTGCCGTATTCATTAGCGTAAAACTGCCTGAACTTGGTTTCCTGCAAAACTGCGGTTTCTTCGGTCATAAAGCTAAAATAAAGTCCTGCGCCGGATTCAATTATTTTTAAAAGATTTTTTGTGTAGTCTTCGGCAAGATTTATAGCCTTACCCGTATATGGCACAAGACCGTGTAAAACAATCGGGTAGAAGGGAACGGAAACATCGGTAATACCAAAACCTTGATCATCTAACGCCATATCAACAATAAAATCCGCCCACGGCGCGGCATAGACATGCCCCGAAAGCAGCATAATACCGATTCCGTTTCTGTCAAGTTCAGCGAGTTTTTCCTGCCTCATTTTTATTGATGCTTCGCGGCTAACATGCCATTTTTCATTGTAATCCCCTGAAAGTTTTGAGCCTATATTTCTGAACGCAATATTTTTAAGCCCCAGTGAACCTGCTTCTTTAACAAAATTATCAATTAATGACATAGTAACAACCGGACGGGCTATATAATTAAGCTTGCCCCAGCGTTTGCGTTCACCAAACCAGACAAAACTGTAAGGGTATCTTTGAATACGTTCATGGCTTACATAACGGGATATGTCACGGTACAGGTTAAATCCGTCAAAAAGCTTTTTATCTCTCATAAACATAAAATCAACTTCGGGATAAATATTATAACCGTTGTTATTTGCGGAACTTACAAGCTTGTGAAAATCCGTTTTACTGCCAAGATCGCTGATTAATTTAATACTTGTAGGTATTGAATGATCAACACTGCGGTTAAACCAGCCATTAAGTTTAATATTCACATTTTTCCAGCCGAATTTTGCAAAGTCTTCGATCATTCCTGCAGCTTCTTTGTATGAAGTCAATTTTAAGGGAAGATCAAAAGGTATACCTAAACGGTGCTGTGTTTTGTTAACCGCGCCAGGAATTTCCACAGCAACCGGTACGCCGTTTTCCTGTTTTTTAGCAAGGGATGGGTATTTATTAACCAGCCACGCGCGGTATTCTTTTGCCATGCCGACATAGCCATTTTGCTTACAGGTTATGTAACGTAAAGTTAATCCTTCGTCTTGCGGCAGCCCTCTTTCATATTGATATACCGCTCTGTCAGAACGCCCCGATATATTCATTAACGCACTGTGGACAATATCAAAACGTGAATATACATTATTATATGAGCTGTTTAATCCTGAAACATCAGCCCGTACGCTGGCATATGAAGCTCCTTCCTCAATAATGCACAATAACGCGTTACCGTTCTTTTGAATTCCAAAAACCGGAAAAGGAGCTCTATTGTCATTAATAACCGCGTCACGGATCAATCCCTCATCCCATCCATATACGAAATTACCGTATGTAAGCTGGTTCTGCTTTCCGTTATTGAAGTATATTAACGCTCCGCTCCCGTCCGGAACCAGAAGGTAGCCTTCGTCTCTCAGTCCGCCTGCTCCAAAGTACGGCAGAACAGACAGCCTTATCATTGGGTATGCGGCTCTATAAGTAATTTTATCAAACGGAATATTTAAAACAAGCGAATTCCCTTCCAGAGAATAACGAAAAGTAACATTAAAAGCAGGTCTTTCTTTTCCGCCGACTAAAGGATAATAAGCAACATCATCCAGATAATCTTCATATGTATATCCGGCTGCCGCAAAAATATGTTCATACTCCACCTTCAGGTATTCTTGCGTATTAGAGCGTAGAACATATATATTTCTTCGGGTAAGATCAGGATAAAGAGCAAGAAGTTCTTCTCTGTTATCGTTTGAGCGCAGATTGTTGATATCATAAAGTCTGTACCCGGCTTTTACAACACTAATGTCGCCTGATTCCATATTATCCATAAATGACAACATTCGTTCTTCCGGTACTGCCGGCGGTATAACATAGGTGCGTTCCAGATTACCAATCGTGTAATTAACTTCCAATGTATTATCTGTAATTTTGTAATTATAAGCGCCGAGAGAAACGCTTTGTTCTATTGAATAAAGGATCTGCCCTATTCCTGAAACATCGGCATATTCAACAGAAAATAATGACCGCATTAAATATTTGTTAATAGTATCAGCAAGCGGATCTTCTCCTACCGGATTTGAATACCACCGAATGCCCGTAGCTTTTTCTGTAAGAATAATCTCGGTAGTCTCCGGAAAAAAACGCAGTTCAAGATATTGATTTTCAAGAACAATATCTTCTTTGGTTCCGTCATTTTCATATATAGTGACATTTTTTAATCTTGATCCCTGTTGATTGCAGGAAGACAGAATAACAAGAAGTGTAACAAGAAGCAGGCAAGTCGCTTTTTTCATTATTCCTCCTATATTACCCTGAACATTATTTCTTTATACAACGAAACAAAATATGATACTGCATCGCTGACAAGGCTGAAGAAAATAACAAAAATAAATACAATTACGCCCATTCCGACCACCGTCAGTAAACTGGAGAGGATAGTTTTCCCGATGCTGTAATCATGTACCATCATCATACCGGCCAGAATCAATATGCCTGTCCATAAAGTAGAAAAGCCCGCAAGGAACCAATAAACCGCGCCTTCTTCAAATGTAATTACCTGGCTGAGAATTATCATTAAAGCATTAATAATTACGGAAGGCACTAACGCATAAGCAATAGACATATATATTTCGCTCATTTTTCCCTTGCCGTCCATTAAAGTTGTAAGACTCCAGTTCGCAACAGTCCAAAGGAAAATCGGCAGCAGAATACGCAATAATTCAATTATCGCGTTGAATTTTTCCATATTGATTTTAACAAACTGAAAACTTGTTAACGTAAGGCGCATTATTTCTATAATAACTGATGCAAATACAATAATATTCGCTGCGGCAATGGAACCGCGTTTTTCATGGGTTAAATCCCAAAAACCATCAAGAGGATGAGTACAGACATACAACGAATACTTTAATGTCCTGCCAAGATACTGCCACCATGCTTTATTTATTAATGATGTCATGCTTCTTTAATCTCCTTGATAAGTTTTATGCAATACTTTAAACCGGCAGGCACAACAACTATTATTGCCAAAATTAAAAGTACTTTCCATAAATTTTCTTCCATCACCTGCTTGCGGTAAAATTGGAAAGCTTTGCTGTATCCTACACGGTAGTGTTTTAACTTGTAATATTTCATTGCTTTTTTATACTCACCCTGCCTGAGCGCGGCCCTTCCGATGCCAATATACGCAAGATCATAGTTCCCGTTCATTTTTAAGACTTCTTCCCAAATCCTGGCGGAAGATTCATAATGTCCCGCACGGTACTCATTAAGAGCTTTGTTTATCATTTCTCCGTAACCGGTAAGCTCAAACCTTGTAAGAGCAGCAGTTCTGGAATCAAGAGCATATAAAACATCGCCCATTCTATCCAATGCGACAGGTACTGAAAAATTTCCTTCACGATTACCCAGCCCGCCGAAAACGTATAAAAGATTACCCTGGAAGTCGTACATAAAAATACGTCCGCGCGTCCTGTCGAAGCAGGCATATGAATCATTGTCAAACGCTGTTACATCAATAAATCTTGAACGTCCCGATATACCGCCCGCAGTGCCAAAAGCCAGATCGCCGACCGGCGGTTTATAACCGTTGCGAACCAAAATATCCTGACCCATTGCGTTAAGACGCCTTACCGCGTCTTTATCTGATGCGGATATAACATTGGCAGGGCCTGCAGAATTAGTAACATAAATAAAACCTTCCCAATCAAGACACAAGTTGTTATATTCAGTCGGAATAAAAAGCATCATACGCTCTCTCTGCGCTTGAGTTGCAATTAATTTCCATACATAATCCACAAACTTGAATTTTACTTTATTAGCGCCCATATAACCGGTAAATTCACCGCGGCTGTCAAATTCCATCAATCCTTTGTTTACGTTTCTGACTTGTACAAATATACGGTTGGCAAAATCAACAACCAGTTTGAGCGGCTCGAATTCAATAAAGTTATCTATACTTTCGTCATACGGTCTTGTAATGGAAAATACATAATTCCAGTTACTGTCCAGTTTAAGTATCCGCATATTGCTGGTATCGGCTATATATATGAAGCCTTCCCTGCATTCAAAAATGTCCATTGGGTATTTCAACGGTGATTCATGACCGTCAATTATTACGGAAGAAACCGACTTAACAAGAACATGTTCTCCGTTTTCCCGCGCTTCAATAACCAAAATCCTGTTATTGCCGGAATCGCAGATGTATATGCGGTTATCACGAATAAAAAGCCCCTGCGGTTCTCTGAAATGATTTATACCAAACGAAGTTCCGAGAAAATAATCGCTTACACGGTAAGCGTCAGGAGACGCAACCTGCTCTTCCCAAAAATCATAATTATAAGTGTAGTTTGTCGGCTCGGAAAAAACAGGAAACACGGCAAAAAGACAAATTAAAATTACAAATCCGATTAATTTATTTTTCATTCTTTTATCCCCGAATTGGCCATTGTCTGTAACACATTGCTTTGAGCAAAAATAAACATTACAAGCGGAACGATCATGACAAAAAGTCCGATTGCCGCGCCTACGCCCGCTCTAGCGACACCGGCAGTAATAATTTGTGAAAGCGCATAGGGCAGTGTTTTAAGCTGCTCTGAATAAATAAAGTTGGACGCACGGGCGTTCCAAAGACTTTGCACGGAAAAAATCATTACCGTAAGCCACGCCGGCTTTATCATCGGCAGGACTATCCAGATAAAAATACCCCATTCTTTTACGCCGTCTACTGTAGCAGCTTCAAGAAGCGTATCCGGTATCGTATCTATAAACTGTTTCAACAGAAAGAAACCCATCGGCATTGCAAAGGCAGGAACAATAATCGCAAGGTAAGTATCAACCCAGCCGAGTTTTGCCATTATGAGATAATTGGGAATTGCCGTTACATAACCTGAGAACATAAGGGTTATGATAACACCGGAAAAGAAAATCTTTGCGCCGGGAAATTTATATTTGGATACAACAAACGCTCCCATAGAAGCGACAATAATTAGTCCGGCTGTTCCCACTGCTGTAACAAATACCGTATTAAAAATATAACGCGAGAATGTTACCCAGGATTTACTCATTATAATAAAAAGATCCTGAAAATTATTTATTGTAGGACGGCGTACAAAAACATTGGGCGGGAAAAGAAAAATTTCATTCAACGGTTTGAACGCGTGATTAATGGAAAAAACAAGCGGAAAAACAAAAAACAACCCAAAAACAGCGAGCAGGGAATAAATAAACGCGTCGCCTCCATAAGAACGGTTAAGTCTTTTTCCGCCTTTTAATTTCTTTTGTCTTTTCATATTTATACCTCTCAGGTTCCTACACGCTTAAGAAATTTTTGAATAACTGTATTACAGAGAATCATGGTGAAAAACAGTATTGTAGCAATGGCGGAAGCATAACCCATTTCAAAACGGATTGAGCCGTAGTCAATCAGATGATTAACAACCGTATGTACCGCGTAATCCGTACTCGGAAATCCCGCAAGCACAATGGTAACATCCGCTACGCCGAAAGACTGGGTTATTGCCATAACCGCCCCGAACATTAACATTCCTTTCATGTTGGGAAGCGTAATGTACCAGAGTTCCTGCCAGCGGTTGGTGATTCCGTCTACAAGACCCGCTTCATAAAGAGTTGGATCAATGGTAGAAAGTCCCGCGATAAATGCAAGGAAGCCTGCGCCCAAACTCATCCACAGAATAACAACAAGCATTACGGGCATCATGTATTTGGGATCTGTCAACCAATAAAGCGGCTGATTCAATATACCAAGGTTCATCAATAAACCGTTTATGTAACCGTATGCATCGCCTGAAAAAATCAGCGCCCAGATCATGTAAGCGCCGCCGGAAATTGACGGCGCATAAAAAACAAGCGTAACAAAAGCGCGGACATAGCGGGGCAGTTCATTGATAAACCACGCAAACAGAAAGGCCGCTATATAGCCGACAGGCCCTGTAATTGCCGCCATAATAAACGTGTTTTTCAGCGCAATTAAAAACACATCATCAGCAAGCAGGAGATTAGTATAGTTGCGCAGACCGATAAATTTCGGCGATTCAAGAATATTGAAATATGTAAAACTGTAGAAGACGGAAATCAACAGGGGTAATACAAAGAAAAGAATAAATACAACTGCGTAAGGCGCCAAAAAAATGTAGCATACCCGGTATCTGTAAATTGCGAGTGCGCGTTTTTCGTCGCGTTCTCTAATTTTATCAAAATATCCTGAAAGACTCATTATTCCCCCTATTTCAAGCCAAATTCTTTGCGTTTCTTTGTCAACTCGTCATTGATAGTGATCGTATAATCAAGCAATGTTTCGCGCGTATCCTGACCTTCGTTTAATATCTTGCGCACCGCGTTGACAATATGGCGGCTGACAAAATAACCGCCAGGTACTTCCGGTATGCCGACTGTCCATGCCCTCTGTTCATCAAGCACTGCCATTTGTTCCGAACCCCATGAAAGCCGCCTAAAAGCTTCATAGTTGGCGGTTGGGTAACGCGCAGCAGCGCCCATAATACTTTCAAGTTCACGCCCAAACTCCAACTGGGTTTCAGAGCTGACCCACCATTTTAAAAATTCCCATGCCAAATCCGGATGTTTTGAACTGGAAAGAATCATAGAAGCAAGAGTTCCTGTCGAGACAGAACGATCAATTGAACCGTCGCTTTTCTTTAAACCCGGCATTCTTACAAAGCTCCAAAGCCCGCGAATTTCAGGTGCGAAAACTTCCAGCGTGTTAAACCATGTATAATCATCAAATGCCAGCGGCATTTCACCTGTACGGAAACGGTTAATAAAATTAAAAACAACAGGCGTTTTATAATGCGTGTAGAATTTTGTATAAAAATCAAAAGCGTCAATCGCAATTTCAGTATCCAGAAGAGTGCGGGAACCATTCTCATTATAAAGCCGTCCGCCGCGCTGGAACAAATGCGCCAGGAAGTTTGAAAAATCAGGCGCGGCGGAATTCCCTACAGAAGGAATACCCACATTCATGTTATTTTTTTGAATAATAGGCATTATGTTTATAAGATCATCCCATGTGTCGGGAAGCTCAATATTAAGTTCTTCAAGAATATCCTTGCGGTAGTACATTACATGGTAATACATGGTTTCGGGAAGGCCGTATATTCCGCCGTTAAAGTAAAACGGAATAATTACGCTGGAGTCAAATTCCTTTACAACATCATCGTATCCGGGTAATTTGGAAATATCCAAAACCGCTTTACGGACAGCATAGTTGATAACTTCACCCTGTGCCATTGTAAGAACCACATCAGGCCCGATGTTGGCGACTACAGCAGGCATTACAGCGTCAGCCGCGACAAGTTTTACGTTTACTTTAATCCCCGTAAGAGCGGTAAACGAATTATCTATCATTCCTTTTAAAATTGTACTTTGATCACGTCCGGAAAGCATCCACACTTCAATTACATCGGCGCTTTTACCGTATACATTTCCGATACTGTCATAGTCAACGACAAATGATGAAAGAAATGAACGAATTTCATGGGAAGCGGCTACAAAGAAATTATCATGAATAACCGGCAGAGGGCTGTTCTCTGCGCTTATAAAAATGTAGTCTATATCCAGCTGCGATTCCGAAAGAGCAAGCAAACTGTCACCAAGAGAGCTGATATTACTTTTAAAGTTGACAAGGGTTGCCGGAATTTTATCAGGGCGTCTGACAAAAAGTTCAAGCTGGCGAGCAAGCGTTAATGTCGCGGCTGCCTGTGCGCTGCGCTCGCCTGAATAAGCGGTTAAATCATCAACAAGTTTGTAGAGTATCTTGCTCTCAAGTTTCATAGCCTCAATGACTTCAGGATAAACCGCTTCAACACGGTAATCGCGGTATATATCCGGTTCAGTTCCTGTAAGAATAAGGATCTTGCGGTAAATTGAGTTCAAACGGTAAACGCTTTCTTCCATTACATTCAGCATTCCGCCCATTTCACCAAGTGTCGCCTGAAGACGTATAGTATTTTTACCTTTTTTCAAAGGGACTAAAATTTCTCCCTGATTGTCACTCAGTGTTGTCAGTTTCCATTTGTTGCTGTATTTAAACGGAACTGCGGCAAGCTCCTTACAGGGTATTTCTCCGTTTATGAGAATCGTACGATTTGATACAAAACCCCGGTTATAATTCTGCCGACCTTTGATTGAAATACGGTACAACCCGTTTTCAGGTATGTCAAATTCCCATTCAATCCACTGTCCTGATACATGCCAGCCTTCTCCTCCGATTATGTTAAGCCGAATTTTGGAAACACTGGCAGGTTCTGTCGCTCCGGAAGAACGGTCATAAATAGGATACAGGGAAGGATCTGAATAACGGAAAGCGCTTTCTCCCTGAATCTTCAACTGGAAATTATTGGGAGTATTCTTATATTGACTTTGATCCAACTTCGCCAGGAACTGACGGTATGTTTGCGTTTCGACAGGCACTCTTAATGAAAAACTGCGAATTGCCATCGGCTCATTTATACCAACCAGCCTGATTGTATTTTCACCTGCCTTAAAATAAAAAACATAAGGATCGGTTATATAACCTAACGGATCCCTGAACCATGCGCTTTCCCAGCGGGGTTTTTCCTCCTGTTTCGGCCGAATTTCGTTGCCTTGATTATCAAACCGGCTGTATCCTTCTCCGCCCCATACACGCTGAAATGTAAGCCTGTCGGCTCCAAGAAACGGAATCTCGCCGTTAATAAGTAAAGAACGTTCTATGGGTATGCCGCGGGATTTCATAGGATAATATTCAATGTGAATAGAATAAAGTCCCGCGTTTTCTAAATTAACCTTATATTCAACATAACTGTCTTCCTCTGTTATCAGGGCTCGTGAACCGTTAAACTCATCATCTGCAGAAACGCCTTCCGCAGAGGACCATGAAAAAATATCAATGGCGATATCCTGCCGCCCTGCCGGAATGTTCGCATAACGCTCGGTATAACGGGAATAAATGTTTGTTCTTCCTGTGCTTTCCCCGCTTAAATCCATTCCGGTGTATTTTGCTGAGAAATCCGCTTCCTGCTTTCCCGAAATCAGAAAGATCGCCGCCGCAACTATAACAATCGCGGCAATAACAATCAGGTTAATGCCAAAAATTTTATTTTTCATATCCATTGCAGCCTTTACTCATAAAATTTTCCATTCCTATTTAACAGCATTTATCATTAATCTGATAAGAGCTCCGCTATCTTCCGAATTCGGCTGACCTGTTCTTCTGTTAAAAAGACCGAATTTTTCTCCGTTCCCGCCTACAGCTCCGTTATCCCAATAAACCGGAACAAGCCCGTATTTTTTAGCTGTTGCAAACACATAGGGAATATATTCAAACCTGCTTTTACGCGCCTGTTCTTCTTTTGCAGAGTCATCCGGATATAATTGCAAAACCGCGCCGCATTCACCGATAATTACCGGAATATTTTTGTCGATAAAGCGCGGTTTAAACGGAGCAAAATCATTATCTATTTTTTGTTTGTCAGCGGATGATCCCCACTCAAAACGGGTTCCTTCTATACCGAATTCACTTGGGTCATAATAATGAAAAGTAACAACCTGCCTGTTAGCGGCGCTGTCTTTAGGCAGTAAAAATAAGTCAGATAATGTCTGTTTGGGATTTGTACAATATGCCGGAATCACGAGATAACGCTCCGCATTGTTTCCCCCTGCCGCACGAACCTTATCCGTAAAAATTTGATTCCAGTTGTTTACTATTTCTAATTGTTTGCCGGGATTTGATCTGAAAGCGCTGCTCCAGCACCAGCCTCCGTCGTGAATCTCGTTCATGGATTCAAACATCAGCCAGTCGCCGTAATTTTTAAAATACGCCGCTATTTGTTCCCATACACTGGTAAATTGATCTGTTATTCTTTTATAATCAGCTTCATTCCTGTATGACTTGCCGACTGAAAGCCAGCCGCTCTCCTGCTGCTCACTGGAAGTAGCGCCGTCATGGTGCAAATTGATAATAACTTTTAACCCTGCGTCATGAGCCATTCGCACAACTTCGCCCACCCGGTTCAAGCGGGAAGGCGCTATCCGGTGTTCGGGAGCCTTGCCTATATGTCCCATCCATGTTACAGGAATGCGGATTATATCAAAACCGGCGGCTTTTACCCCGTTCATCAGTTCCTGATTGACAGGAGGATTACCCCAGCCTGTCTCGCTTCCTATATTACCGTTGAAAGAATCAAGAGTATTCCCCAAATTCCAACCTGCAAAAATTTTTTCTTCCTTAAAGTAATCAAATGCTGTTTTTCCGCTTAACTGTTCAAGTTGGTAATCATCTACAAGATATGGTTCTTGGGAAATTTGGGCAGGAATCATTGTTTTTTCCCGCGCTTCAATCTTACCCTTGCATGCGGTTAGTAATAAAGAGATAATAAAAATTACAGGCAGTAATTTTTTGATGTTATCTCCTCTGAATATTAAGAATTGAGTTATATTAACACTTAGATCCTAAAACCGTCAAGTTTTTTTTCTAATTAGAGTCTGTCTATAATGTGGATACATTATAGACAGACTACCTTAAAAATCGTATTTTCGTAGCCTTTAGGCGAAAAAATACATCGGACTAAAGTCCGCGGCCTGTCCGCAAAATAACCGACTTTGTGGACAGACACTAATTAGTCTGTTTAAGAGGTCAAAAGTTCCAGAAAACCGGGATATGTTACTGCCGCGCTTTCAGCGCTTGTTATTTCAACAGAAATTTCGCTTCCAAGAGCGGCAGCGGCAAAAGCCATAACAATCCGGTGATCGCCGTGCCCGTCAATTAAAGGGGTTTTTTCAGAAAATAAAGCTCCTTTTCCGTGAATAACAAGCCCATCAGGTCTCTCTGTACAGGAAACTCCCAATTTTGCCAGTTCTTTTGCCATTACCGTTATACGATCTGTTTCCTTGATACGGGCATGGGCAACATTTACAAGAGACGTGTCTCCGTCAGCAAAGGCCGCTGTTACGGCCGCCACCGGAAGCAGGTCAGGCGTTTCGTTCAGATCAAAAGTTCTACCGTGCATAATACCGTTTCGGGAAACGGTAACTATCTGTCCGTTTTCACTGTTTTGCCATTGTACTTTGCAACCCATAGCTTTCAGCATATCCAGAAAAAATTTATCTCCCTGGGTATCCGCCGGATCAAGTCCGAGAAGAGTTATTTCTCCGCCGGAAATAACGGCGGCGGCGGCGGGAAAAGCTGCCGAAGAAAAGTCACAGGGTACAGAGCTTGAAAACGCTTTCCATGACGAGCCGCCGAAAATTTTAAAACGAGAGTAATCCGGCGTTGTTTCAAAAGGTATACCATGCGTTTTTAAATAGGAAAGAGTCATTTCTATATACGGTTTTTCGTTTAGTAAGGGTACATCGATTTCGGTAACAATTCCGCTCGGCGCAATGGGAGATGCCAGAAGCAGCGCCGACAGATACTGGCTGGTCGGACACGGCAGACTGACTTTACCGCCTGCCCAGGGGCCCTTTATCGTGATCGGAGCGCACCCGTTATTGCTGCCGCATTGGACGCCAAGCCCTGTCAGCGCATCAAGAAGGGGAGCGGCGCTGCGCTTTTTTATTTGTTCATCGCCGGTAAATTTAACAGTTTCCGGTTGAAGTCCGGCGGCAGCCAGAGCCAGATAGAGAGTAGTCCCCGAATTGCCTACATCAATTTCAATACTCTTCACAGCAGATTTTTTAAACCCGCCGTTACCCTTCACTTCCAATTTGATCAATTTTTTTCCGTCTTTATCCGGCGGATTTGGACATAAAGGCTCAACTGTCCGGTATTCGGTAATATCAGCGCCGAAAGCTCTGCAAGCCATAACACAGGAACGTGTATCAAGAGAATCCAGCGGGTATAAAATTTCAGAAACCCCGTCAGAAAGAGAGGCGATTAACAACTGCCTTATCGTATGGGATTTTGAAGCGGGAATTCTTACTACACCGGAAAAACGATGAGGCTTAATGCAGACGTTCATTGTTATTCTGATTTTACAGATTAACATAAGGAGGTCAATATGCCGGCTGTTCTCTTTAAAAAGGGAAAAGCACTAAGAACTGAAGTTTTTAGTGCTTTTTATTAGCTTTAGTTGTAGTTTTTTTAAATCTATTCAACCTTGAAGCGCGAAACTTCTTTTATCAAAGATTCAATGGCATCACGGTTCTTGCCGCTTATCTCGCTGACGTGGTGTACCGAGATGTTCACCTGATCCGCCCCGCTGGCCATCTCGTTCATGCCGCTGGTTATTTCCTGCGTAATTTTTTCGAGATTCTGGCTTTCATGCATAACTTCCTTGCTGCCCACAAGCATTTCTTCGGAACCGGTCTTTACCTTATCGGTTGTTTCTTTCAAACCTCCCGCGCTTTGCAAAAGTTGTTTGCTTCCCTGTCCCTGCTCTTCCATTGAATTGCGGATATTTTCTTCCTGCTGTGTTACCGTCTTTACGCTTGAGTCAATCGCCTCGAATTTGTTTAGCACGTTCTCGGTGGATTTAGTTATCTTGTCGATAGATTCCTTTATCTTCTTTAAAACATTGCCGATGGTCTGTGTCTGTTCGCTGGAACTTTCAGCCAGTTTGCGAATTTCATCGGCGACTACGGCAAAGCCCTTGCCGGCCTCTCCGGCGTGCGCCGCTTCTATAGCGGCATTCATCGAAAGCAGGTTTGTCTGGCTGGCTATGTTTTCCATAACCGCGTTAATTTCCAAAAGACCCTCGGACTCGCGGGATATTTCCTGAATGTCAGCCGCCACTTCCTGTAATCCTGACTTTCCTACTTCGGCGGATTCTTTTAACGTGTTTACATTGCCGGTGTTGTTGACAAGCGTGTTGGTGACAGAATTAATATTGGCTACCATTTGCTCAATGGCAGATGAAGCCTGGGAAATATTACTGACTTGGGTTTCAACATGGTCGTTGAGTTTATTGATATTTGTGACAACTTGATCCATAGTCGCGTTGGTTTCAGTAACGCTGGCGCTCTGGTTTATGACCCGGTTTTTGATGCTCTGGATGTTGGCGGTGATTTGGTTTATCGCCGCCGCCGTTTCGGTCATGTTGCTGGACAAGTCAGCGCCGATTTCCGATAATATGCCCGCCTGTTTTTTAATAATAAGAACCAGACCTTTAATTTTTTCAAGTGTTTTATTGAAGTACATGGCAAGGTCGCCCACCTCATCTTTTGAACTGATGGCGACAGTCCGCGTCAGGTCGCCTTCGCCTTCGGATATGTCCTTTAACGTGGCGGTTACGCCGATAATCGGTTTAACAATGCCGTTGGCGACAAACAGGGTAATAACCACCGCTAATGCCAGAAGGACAACAGCGAATATTATGGAATAAGATATCAAAGCTCGAATCGGCTTCTTTATTTCCGATATGGGGATACCTATTCGCAGAGACCAGGGAGTTGTTTCAAAGCCCGAAGTGAGAATAGGCTGTAAAATATAATGTACATTTGTTTTCAGAGACTGAGAATACTTTTCCAATGTAAGTCCTTGTCCATTCAAGATCGCGTCGGCTAAACGGTCAATCTCGTTTCCAAAAACCGCTTTTTCCTTGTCGTTTGTTTTTAAATTATCCTTGACTCTTTCCTTGTCCCAATGGGCTACAATTGTAGCGTTATCACTGAATATCGAGGCTGTTCCCGCGCCGTTGTACAATTCTTTTACCAATCCATCTACTATTTCCTGAGCGGTGCTTATAAAGTTGATTCCAACCAGACCTATGATTTGACCTTTCCTATTGGTAAAAGTATAAATAACGGCAACGACAGGGACGTTCCCTCTGCCTGTTACATCCGCCCAAAAGACATCCGCAAGTTCCTGGAAAGCAGGCTCTCTTCCCGTTGTGGA
>JAITFK010000036.1 GCA_031281555.1 Treponema sp.
TGTCCGTTTTCTGTTTCGGTATGTTTATATCTTGCCATGATTAATTTATTTTAACACGCTTTTTCTTCTTGTGTCATCTTTTTTGTTATGTGATATTTACTGTTTTTCTACAGGCTCTCCGTAGCGTACCCGCTTGACAGTGCGCTTTCAGCGGATACATTACGGAAAAGCGGTAACAGACACGTTTGCGCTTACCTTTGCGATTACTTACTTAATACTTATCTCAAGGAGGTTAATTCTAAAATCGCTGATAGTCGCCATGTCCTCACCGTTTGGAATACTGGCAGGGAGTTTATCGTTGTAATACAAACCGTCTGGATACCTTTGCCATAAATCATTAGTCATGTCAAAAATAAAAATCACCGTCAGACATGTTAACTTTATGCTCTCCCCTGACCCACATACTTAAAACACAATCAAAAGACTCAGAAAGAACAAGATTTTCTTCAATTGGACCTGCGAGCCATTCATATATATAATCCCTATCTTCCCTCCAAGGAGCAGTATAGTTAATCTGAAAATTCATCCATTTTAATGGTTTATTCGTTGTTCCTCTTATCCGAAATCTATATACACAACCCGATTTTGTTGGTTTAACGGAAGTAAATTCAGATAATTTGAACTCTCTATCAGTAACCCATGATTCACCTCCTAACTCGTTAGAATCTAATGTTCCACCCCATCTGTTGGCTTTTAATTTTAAAGTTACACCTTTAACTTGTACTGAAGTTATACTTGCAGGCGCAGATATGGGGGTATTACCATCAATAAAGTTTATTGTTCCTGACATTCCTGTCATATTTTCACCCTCGATTGTTACAGTAAATGTTGTTAGAGAACCGGTAGGTGTTAATTGAAAGGTGTTACTGTTTCCTTTTTCGACTTTAATTGTACCGCTGCTTGTTTTGAAGTCTCCCGACGGTGTAACGACTGTAAGGATGTAAGTGTCGCCATCTGACGGTGTGTATGCCGCTCTGCTGGAAGCCTTCTTTGTAATTTCCAGTAAATAGATATTGCCGGAAGTGTCCTTGCTTTCATACCCCACTAATGGCTAAGCGGAAGGTGTAGGCTCGGCTGGCGCTGCTCCGCCGCCTCCGCATGAAGTGAATGTAAGTGTTAGAATAAACGCTGTTGTAAGAATTGCCGATAAGATTTTTAAGTTCTTCATAAAGAACTCCATGTTACCCACTCGCAATTTGCTTCGCAAATTGCGTAAAAGTTTGCCGTTGGCAAACTTCATGCCTCCATTGGGGGAGCGGTTGATTAACCGCCCTTAAGAGTGGATATATAAAAGCCGCTCTTTTTAACGAAGCGGCGAATTGCCAAAAATAATAGAATCTGTCTTTCAAAAGCTGCTTGGCATCTATGTTGAAATGTTCGTCATAGTTCGTTATTCGTTGAATTTTTTAAACACCCAGGTTTTACTGTTGCATCGCAGTATTCCCTCACCGGAAATCCATACATTGATGCCGGGACGAACCGGAAAAACAGGCTTTTCATCTTCCTTAAAAAACAGCGGTTCAGCAAAGGGGGAACTTCCGTACCAGGGGCCGGAGCTTGTTTGAATTTTGACGGCTTCATATGCTTGAGGAACAATACGGCGGCGGTCAAAATTTGAATTAATGGTTTTTTCCGCAACAAGACGCCAATCAACAAGCCATGGGTCTTTACAGACAGTTTCGCTTAATACATTTGTTTCAAAAAGTTCCCTGAACCTTGGCCAGTCAAAATTCGCCGGTATTTTTGTTTCTTTATCGCTGTTGGCAAAAGCAAGCTCCCAATAAAAAACAGTATCCGGACCGGCTTTCCAGCTTAAAAACAGGCTTTTTTCATTTACATCATAGGGAAAAAGGGCGCCGGCCGGTTTAAAAAGACCGGGAATAAGTTGATACCGCGGCCAATACGGCCAGGCTGTAACCGGATTTGCCCATGTTACAGGAATATCAATTTTTACGGTTTTACCACCCGGTAAAATATCAATTAATTGCTTTTTCCCGTCAGAATTCAGCCATTCAAGACGCCAGTTAGGTTCTCCGAGTAATAATACCCATGAATTGGGCAATTCAGGCAGTTCTACAGTGTATCCGGAGGATAAACTATCCTTGCAGCAGGAAAGCTGAAAAGACAGCGCAAGAACTGCTGACAGTTTTAAAAACAGTTTCATACCTATATATGGCATATAAATACCTTGCTGCTTTATTAAGGTATATCTACGGATTATTTTTTGGAATTTGACAAAAATTTCAGGTTTAAATCAGGCTATATTTGCATTTTTTTTTTGTTTATACCATAATTAAGATAATGGCAGAAAATGATATTGTAAACTATGTAAATACGCTTCAAGGGGTTCTTCTTGCCCGCAAAGACTGGCTGGAATCGTCTGAAATGGAAAAACTTAAGGATAATCTTCGCGCGTATCATACATCTTATGCTTCTTTATATAAACTTTACCTAAAGAAAAAATTAATAGATGAGGATCCGTATAAGAATGAGTCCAAGATCAGTGAGCTTGCAGTGCCGGAATCTGAATCTTTTGCGGAAGCAAAACGGTTAGAACAACTTTCAATTCGTCTATCCGATTTTGATAACCAACTGGATTTTTTGGCTAACTTCTATACTCTGAGTACGGATTTTTTAAATCTTGAACGTGTAAAACGAATTGTCGGACTTGTACGTTATATTGACTGGACGAATCTTTCGCCTGACAATGTCAGTGTTATGACCAAGGCTGTATCAGAACTGACAAACCAGTCAAAAGCCGGCGTTGATACTATAACACTCAGTATTATCGGAGAAAGCCTCAACAGATTGTCAAAAACTACAACTTCGATAATGGCAACGCTTAAAGACCTTAATACCTATTACAGGGAAAATTATAAACTTTCAATCAGACAGAATATTTCCCAGAATATGTCAGCAAATGAAGCTACCCTGGATAATATCAGGAAAAAGCTTCCCTCAGCAATGCCGGGAACGCCGTTTTACAAAGAATTAGTAGATGAAATTTTAAAGGAGGATTATTCATCGAGCGGTCAGGACTTAAGAGATGTTCTTTTAAGCTCTCTTATGTTGAAAACAGAAAAGAAAAAAGCAGCAAAAGCAGTTATTGATTATAAAAGCATTCTACTGGATGGTATTCAAGTTATCGGCGGCGCTTCTAAACCTTTAACTGAAATTGCTCAAAAACTTGATGAAAACAATGCTATATTTGAAAGCGAAAAAAAGGGATTTATTTATGTTATAAAGGAATTAATAAGGCAAATTACTAACGGTGAACCTGAAGAAATTATATATAATATAGAATATTTTGATCAAACAAAAGATACAACAGTAAAAGAAAGGGTTAATTTTCATCAATTCCGCAGTGATCTGGATAAAAAAATAAAAATTTTAAGCAGTTTCATGAGGGGAGCCGCATACAATAAAATTGCTGCCATGCAGGAAGATCAGGTAATAGGTTATCTTGAAAGAAACATCAAGGACATGCAAACTCTGCATAAAACTCTAAATGCATTGGATGATTATTTCAAGGCAAAAGCAAACCAAAACGATCGTACCAAAATTAAAGGCATTAAGCCTGAATTGTCAGCTTTGAAGAATACATTTGTAAAGGCCAATCAGCTTAGATATGATTACAGCGCCCAGAAAGAAGAAGATGAGCAAATGAAACGTCTTGGAATAAATCGTGAAAACGACGATCTTCCCCAGAATGCCGCCGCCGCGCCGCCGCAAGATCAGAAAAAAGATAATAAAGCTCCGGGCAATACAGGCAAAGCTCCTACAAACGCTACAGGTAAAACCCCAAGTACAAGTAAAGCTCCGCCAAGCAATACAGGCAAAGCCCCAAGTACAAGTAAAGCTTCGCCAAGCAATACAGGCAAAGCTCCAAACACTGCTAAAGCTCCAGGCAATCCTATCTCATCAAAGCACGCGGGTTAACAAGCACTCCGTTTTTATAAACCATAAAATGAAGATGAGGCCCCGTACTAAGACCTGTACTTCCTACATCGCCGATACGCTCTCCAAGAGCGACATAGGCGCCTGTTCTTGTTCTGATTACACTCATGTGGCCGTACATTGTACGATACCCCGAATGATGGGTAATAACTACATAATTTCCCAATACATTATCAAATCCCACCTGGCTAACACGGCCTGCCATTGCCGCTCTGATCGGAGTCCCGTAACTGCCTCTTATATCAAGACCTGTATGAAACTGACGGCGGCTTGGATTAAAGGGGTCTACTCTGTATCCGTACGGAGAAGTAATTATTCCGTTTACCGGCCAGATAAATAAATCGCCGTTGATTTCCTGAAGTACCGCAAAATCCAGTCTCGCGCCGGGGATGAAAATGTCAGTTCCTACGGTAATTTTATCGGAAAATAACTCATTTACAGTTTGAATTGCGCTTTCATCTACTTTGTATTTTTTCGCTATGGAAGCTAATGTGTCTGTACTTTTAACATTATGCAGTATTCCGTTTTGATTTGGTATTTTTAAAACTCTGCCAATCTGCAGCAGCCGCGTATTTGTTATTTTATTTAAGGAAATAATTGAATCTTGATTAAGGCCGAAGCTGACAGCAAGTTCGCTTATGTTCTCTCCGCTTTTAACAGTGTGAGTATTTGAGAGAAGGACATGAGGTTTTGAAAAAGCCTCAGGTTCCAGTACAATAGTTTCAAGGGATATTGTAGACAGTGTTATGCCGTTATCGTTCTCAGGAATTGGCTCTTCATAGAGGACTCCCCCCCCAACACCGTATTCGGAGACAGGGATTTCCTGCTGTTTATATATGTGAGTCGGCTTAATTACAGCAAAAAGGCACAGAATTAACGTTAATCTGAAGATGTTCCTGCCATTTCCGTAAAATGACGGCATATTTCTATATTATTACATTTTTTATCACAATGCAACAAACAAAATAAATTAGAAACAATTAAAGCTGTAAAAACGCTGTTGGGATATCATGTAAGCCGCTTATTATAAATACAACAGTTTCAGGCACGAATTTTACATCTAACCTACAAGTTTTTGCAGGTAAAAAACAACGAAAACCGGCGAACCTACCAAGTTTTGCAGGTAGTATGCATATTTTTCCGGACGTATATTTTTCATAAATGCGTGTTTTGAAACACGTAAATCTATTTTGAGAGGTATAGCTATGAAAAAGCATTCAGCTTTTTTCGTCTGGTGTTTGGTGTCGCTCTTTGCGGCAGTAACCGCTTTTGCCCAGCAGGGACCCGCAGGTCAATTTGGGTACGGATTTACAGGTCCGCAAGGAGCTTCTGGCCAGTATGGGTATGGGTTTACAGGCCCATCACAAATTGTTCCTGTTGCCCAAGCGCAGACTTACGGCCACAGAAGTCCGGTGATAATACAGGGAAACATTGTCCAGGCTCTGGGCGGTGACCTGTATATATTCCGTGATTCTACCGGTGAGATTGTCCTTCGAATAGGTCCCAGAGAATGGCAGTACTACGGTACTACTATCAGCCCGTCTGATACTATAGAAATCAGCGGTGAAGTACATCGCAGAAATTGGCAGCAACCTGAAGTACATGCGCGGTTTATAAGAAAGTTGTAGGTTTAAAGAGAGGGTATCGTCTCCGCTTTGCGGAGCCGTTCGATTAAAGTAACCGCTCACGCGGTTTAAAGAGAGGGTATCGTCTCCGCTTTACGGAGCCGTTCGATTAAAGTAACCGCTTACGCGGTTTAAAGAGAGGGTATCTGCGATGAAAAACAGCTGTTGTCGGTCTGTAATGTGTTTTATTCTGCTTGTTTTAATCGCAGCCCTGCTCTGCGTATGTTTTGGTGCAAAAACAAAGTCTGTAACATACGAGTTTACGGTTATACGCCGTGGTACGCTGGAGCGTACAGCCTCGGCAAGCGGTACAATTAACCCTGTCGCTTCGATTAAGGTATTCTCCCGTATGAACGGCAAGGTTGAAAAAGTCTATGTCGATTACAATGATACGGTTAAGGCGGGGGATATTCTGGCCGAATTGAACACAGATATGCTTAAATTAAAGCGGGAACAGCAGCAAGCAGCTCTTATTAAAGCGCGAGCCAACTACGAATTACAGTTAATCAATTACAAAAGCCAGGAAGCGTTAGCCAAGAAAAACTTTATTTCAGAATACGAACTTAAAAGCAGTCTGACCACGCTGGAAAACCTCAGAGCTGATTTAAGGGTTGCCGAAGCGAATCTAAAGGTAATCGAAACCGAGATAAATCAATATGCCTTTGTTACTTCGCCCATTGACGGTATTGTGCTTGATCGCAACATCAATGTCGGTGATACAGTAGTAGAATCCTCCAGCAGTAATTCGGCCAGTATTTTTATCCTGGCGGAAAATCTCAGAGAGATGCAAATTGAAGCGGCGGTAAGCCAGCTTGACGTTAGTTCTTTATACAGGGGACAGGCGGTACGCTTTACTCTTGAAAGCCTGCCGGGACGCAGTTTTACCGGGACAGTGGAAAACATACGAATGGTTCCGGTTGTGTTGAATAACGTTGTTTCTTACACAGTAATAATCAGCGTTGAAAATCGAGATGGCGTTCTTTTTCCCGGAATGACCTGAGCGGTTAATTTTATTGTGGAACAACGCGAAAATGCCCTGTTGGTTTCCAACGCCGCCTTGCGCTACCAGCCTTCAACCTTGAGTGCAGAACAAATTGACGAAATGGTTTTTATTGCAGGTCTTGCTGTTATGGATGACGACCAGCGCAGAACTGCGATAGAAACGCGGGAACAGGCTCAGAATTCAGGGCAGAACAAAAACACCGGCTTGGCGAGGCTGTTTGCGGCAAGTCAAACTCCAAGACCGCCCCCGCAGCACGCCGGAGAGGGAAACCGCGCCGCTATGGTTATGCGTAATATCTGGTACTTAAACACTGAGGGTAAGCCTGAATTAATAAGGGTACAAACCGGCAGCACTAACGGTTCACTCACCGAGATACTTTCAACGGAAGACCTTGAAGGCAAACAGGTGATTTTGCGGGAGAAGCTTTTTTAGAGCGGTATTGCTATGAACCTTTCCCAGCTTTTACAAACCTGCTTTCGTTCCATACTCCGTAACCGTATGAGGAGCCTTCTGACATCGTTAGGTGTAATCATCGGCGTCGGTTCGGTAATCATTATGGTTGCTCTGGGCGAAGGTTCACAGCAGGCAATCGAAGCGAGAATAACCGCTATGGGAGCTAATTTGCTGCAGATTAACCACCGCCCGCCGCCGCCGTACTTACGGACTCCAAGCACAAGAATATCGGCTTTTACCCAAGATGACCTTGAAAAACTAAAGGCAGAATCGAGTTTTGCGATTGTGATTTCCGGAATTGTTCAGAACAACAACGCCAATGTAATTGGCGGAACAGGCAGCGCACAGGTGAGGCTTCAGGGAGTGGAGCCGGATTTCCAAACAGCCAGAAACTGGAACGTAAACGCAGGGTATTTTATCGGCGATGATGATTTGTCCCTCCGCAATGCCGTTGCCGTGTTGGGACGTACAACTGCAAAGAACCTCTTCGGCAATGCGGAAAACGCGCTCTCTCAACAGATACGAATCGGAACCGTCTATTTTACCGTCATCGGTCTTTTAGAAAATAAAGGAGCGGACTTTGAAGGAAGAGATCATGATGACATAGTAATTGTCCCCCTGGACACCGCGATGACACGCCTTAATAACTCTCCTTACATCAACATGATCATAATGAGTGTGTTCAGCAAGGACTATATGGACGCGGCGCAGAAAGAAACCGAACTGCTCCTTAGGGAATCCCGCAACATACCCGACGGAATAAACCCGGAGTTTGTCATTATGAATCAGTCAAGCATGATCAGTATGGCCTCGAAAACTTCCAAAACACTGACCGGTCTCCTTGCCGCCATCGCGGGTATTTCGCTTCTCGTAGGCGGCATCGGCATCATGAACATCATGCTCGTTTCAGTTACCGAGTGTACACATGAAATAGGAATCAGAATGGCGGTGGGTGCGCGTAAAAAAGACATACTTTTCCAGTTCCTCACCGAAAGCGTGATATTGAGTCTTATGGGAGGCGCGTTGGGAATTGGCATGGCTTTTGCAGCGGGCAGGGTATTGTCAATGTTCGCGATTCCTACAGCGGTTAATCCGGTGATCGTAACTGTCGCCGTTTTGTTTGCCGTTCTTATCGGGGTAATATTCGGTTTTAATCCGGCGTTGAAAGCGGCAAAACTGTACCCCATTGAAGCGTTAAGATATGAGTAGGCAGAAGCGTCCGCAAGGAGGAAATGATGGCGGTTATTGAAATGCACGGAATTAAACGTGAATACCGTATGGAAAATAAAAAAGGTTCGTCAAAAGATGAGTCGGACACAATAGTGGTACGCGCCCTGCGCGGAGTGGATTTTTTCGCCGAAGCCGGCGAGTTTATTTCCGTTATGGGACCTTCCGGTTCAGGCAAATCAACGCTGATGAATATTCTCGGCTGCCTTGACAAACCAAGCGCCGGAACTTATACCCTTGACGGTATTGAAACATCCAAATCAAATTCAGATACTTTCGCGTACATAAGAAACCGGAAAATCGGTTTTGTATTTCAATCGTTTAATTTATTGGCACGGACAACCGCTCTGGAAAACGTGGAGCTTCCCCTTTTTTACTCGCGCCCGTGGGCGCACCGCCGCGATAAGGCCGAAAAAAAGATGAATGCCCAAACACGCAAAGAACGCGCTATGACGGCGTTAAAAGAAGTGGGACTGGAAAAGCGTATAGATCATTTTCCGTCCCAGCTTTCAGGCGGACAGCAGCAAAGAGTCGCTATCGCGCGGGCAATGGTAAACGATCCTGCGTTCATCCTCGCAGATGAGCCGACAGGCAACCTTGATACCGGAATGACGCTTGAAATCATGGGACTTTTTCAGGAGCTTAACAGGCAGGGGAAAACGATCATCATGGTAACGCATGAGCCGGAACTTGCCGTTTACACACGGCGAATCATCACGTTGCGGGACGGACAGCTTGTCGCTGATAAAAAAGTAACGAGCAGACGCAATGCCCTGTACGATCTTAAACAGTGGAAAAAAGATCACGCCTTATTGTCGGAGACTGCATCATAAAAATTATGCCGGTTTTGGGCATTATCCGGATATGAATATCTGCAAAAGAGGAAATGTAATATGAAGAAATTGTTATTGTTATCGGGTTTTATTTTTCATCTGAGCTTTGTTTTATTTGCCCAAACAATGGGTCTTGAGGAAGTACGCACGCTTGCGTTCGCGAATTCACGAAGTTTGGCGAAATATAATTTAACGGTTACAAGTACGTTACTTGATGAACGTTCCCGTATTTTTTCGGCGTTACCTTCATTGTCATTGGGAGCGAACGCTTCGATGAGTTTGTGGAACACGCAGAATACCGCTCCTGTCAGGAATCCCTTAAATACTTTAAATTCAAGTATGAATGTCGGCATCTCACAGAAAATTTTTGAAGGCGGCAAAACGCTTGTTCAAAAGGCAATAAATGAAATAACCTCCGAAAGCGCAAGGAAAGACGCACTCTCTGAATATTTCAATGTGCTTGATTCCGCCGACAACTCTTATTACGCAGTCCTCGAGGCAATGGCTGTATTGGAAGCCGAGGAATCATCACTGCAAACGGCGATTGTAAGTCTTTCCATAGCGGAGGTGCGGCGGACAACCGGAATGATAAACCAGGGAGATTATCTTAAGGCTTTGGCAGATAAAGAAACACGGGAAAATTACCGTAATCAAGCAAAACGAAACCTTACCCTGAGCGTAATGAAACTCAAAGTGCTTACCGGGCTGAGCGTTATTCCCGAACTACAGCAAATCGACTTCTGCGTATTTGAGGAACTTATTTCGTGTCTTGTAAACATTTCCGATGACGAAGCTGATTCACTTTATGCCGAGTTATGGAAAACGATCGCTTCCGTAAATTCTTCGTTTGTGAAAGCCTCTCTTGCTAATCAGCGTGCGGAAAAAAACTTAAGCATGACTCAGCTAAGCTATTCTCCGAGTTTAAGCGCGTCAGTTTCATCCGGACTTAACTATTCACCTAACAACGGAATGGAAATGTCAGGCGGAAAGTTATCGCTTAATTTAAGTATCCCTGTTGATTATTGGGTAATGGTGAACAATGTTAAAAAAAGCAGGATTGCCCGTGATTCTGCGGCTTTGGATTACATAAGCGCGGAAGTCAATCTGGAAACCGAACTGCAAAGCGCTCTGTTAAATGTATTTACTTACGCAGGTTCGGTCTTAAACACGGGTCTTATTGTTGAATATTCCGAAAAACATTTTGAGTATGTTATGGAACGTTACAGGCTTTCGCAGAGTTCCATCAACGATCTTAACGAGGCATCAACCCTGCTCATCAACAGCCGTAACAACCTTATCAAGGCTCATTACGGGTTTTTGCAGAGTCTTTCAAAACTTCGCTCCCTTGGAGCGTTTTCAGATGAAGAAAAATTATTAACAATTTTGAACGGAGGCTCTTAAATATGAGAGAGTTTATGAAGATTCATGTTGAGAAAAAAGCGATTAAAACTTACATTATAAGGAGATTTCATTATTATGAAAAACGATAATTTTTTTTATTTTATAATTTTATTTCTGTTATTCACAACAGCATTTGTTCACGGACAGGGATTTACAGGTCCGGGAACAAACATACAGCCTGTTATGGTAAGCCAGCCCGTAACAATCAACGAGGCAAAAAATTATCCCCATGATTCATGGGTAGTTATAACCGGAAATATTGTCAGCGTACTGCCGGGCGGCAGGCATTTCATATTCCGTGATTCCTCCGGTGAAATACCCGTTGAGATCGGCCCAAAAGAATGGAGAGGTTTGTCGGCCGCAACATCGGACACTGCGGAAAACCGCGTAGAAATTTGCGGAGAAGTAAAAATAGAGAGAGGGCAGATTTTTATTAAAGTACACGCCATAACTGCGGCGGCAGGACCGAATGCCAAGCGGTACGCTGTTACGATAAATGAGGCGCAAAACCTGCCTCATGATTCATGGGTAGTATTAAACGGAAATATCGTCTACTCATTACCCAAACCCAATGATTATACATTCCGTGACTCTTCGGGGGAAATAACCATTGACATCGGCCCAAAAGAGTGGCGCGGCCTGTCAGTCGAAACATCCGACAGAGTTGAGATTTCAGGCGAAGTGAAAAGAGAGAGAGGGCAGGTTTTTATTAAAGTACACACAATAAGAAAGATATAAGGGAAATATTGTTTGCAGGAAAAAGCGGGCTTTGCCATTACAAAACTTTTTCAAATACGCGATGAACTGTCCTTTCGGAACGTCAGAAGGGACCTGCTGCCTTATCTGCTGATTTTTCCCATTTCCGTCGTTATGGGAAACCTGCGTTATTATGACCACAGCATCGCGTTGGCCGGCTTTCGCTCTTCCGAATTAACATTTTTCCTTTTAGGTCTTGGCTGGCTCATTTTAACACTTACTCCGCAGCGGCTGATAATGCCGTTTCTGCGTTTGGCGGCGGTTATTTCCGCAATTCTCCTGCCTTTCTTAATTTTTATGCCGATAGGTTTCGGGTGGTTTACCTTATATATGGCTTTCAAGTTTTTTAACGGATTATGCGCCGCCTGCGCTTTCTTTTTATTCTGTTTTATGTTGAACAACATTGAGCGCATACTCGGCATGGCTCTTATTCAGTTTTACTACGGTTTTTACTATGCCGCATGGAGCATATTTTCCGCTTTTCATACAACAAGTGAAACATGGGGAGCCGTTTCCGTAACAACGGTTTTTCTTGTCATCGTTTTTTTCTGCGGCAAAAAACAACAGGAAATCAAAATTGATAGCGACGGCAAAGGTTCAGGAGTTCCATTTGTCATTGGTCTGCATATTGTGTTTTACATGATTGTGTGTATGGTAAATTACATTGAGTGGGGGGGAAACAGCCTGTCCGGTCTTGCGTTTGGAGCGGGAACTTTTATTTCTGTCGCTCTGGTTGTAATCGTCCAACTGTTCATCGGCCGCAGCGCGCTGTATCTCTGGCTTATGTTTTTGGTTTTTTCTCTGTTGGGATTAGGCGCTCTGTTATACGATACGCACATAACGCTCCTTTCCGGTTCTTTCGCTTACGGACTGGGGGACGGTCTCGGTTACATTGTTATCTGCTATATGTGCGCCGGGGCAATAAAGAGGAGCAAGTCTTTACGGATGTTCAGGCTGTACTGCCTTATGTTCTTTGTCGAGTATTTTGTTATCTCAGGAATTTTTTCTCTTTACTTTAATTATTTTGACAGCCCCAATAAATTTCTCGCTTTTGGCGTTGTGCTGGTACTGGTCAGCGTCAGCCTTTTACTTATGCCGTTTATGCAAAAAAAATTATTCGACGCGGACTGGACGGACGGCCTTTACCTTCGGGACATGGAAGAATACTCTCTGCCCTTTGCGCAGACGGAAGCGATTAATGCGCAAAATAATCTTGATCTGACACCGCGAGAAGAAGAAATTTTTACCATGCTGCTTACCGGCAAAGCGCCCAAAGAAATCGCCTATACACTGAAAATCAGTTATTATACGGTTCTTTTTCATCAGAAAAATCTTTACCGCAAGCTGGGAATTCAGAGCAGGGCGGAATTATTTGCAAGGTACAAGACATCGTTCTAATATGCCCTGCATAAAGCTTATTGCCACGCCGTAATTGGTCATGGGGATGCCGGCTTTACGCGCAAAATGTTCGCGGTAGATCATTTCACGGCTGTTCAGCATACAACCGCCGCAATGGATAATCAATTTATATCCGGAAAGATCATTGGGAAATTCAGTGCCCGAGGAAAACTCAAATACAGGTTCTTTTTTGGTATACTGCTTAATCCATTTGGGTAATTTAACGGTCCCTATGTCATCGCACTGCCTGTGATGCGTACAGCCTTCCGAAATAAGTATCCTGTCGCCGTCCTGTATGGTATCCAGCGTTTTAGCCGCGTGAACCGCGCTTTCCAATATTCCTTTATAACGCGCCATCAGTATTGAAAAAGAAGTTAAAGGAACGTCGGCGGGCGTTTCCTGAGAAACCCTTCCAAAAACCTGGCTGTCTGTAATAACAAGAGCCGGGGGAGCTTTTAGTCTTTTTAACGTATCGCCGAATTCAACTTCCCGTGTTACCGCCGCAATTGCGCCGGCTTCCAGTATATCCCGTATCGCCTGCTGCTGCGGCAGTATAAGGCGGCCTTTTGGAGCCGCTTTATCAATAGGTATTACCAGTACAACCACATCGTTAGCGCTGATTAAATCGGCAATTAAACGTCTTTCGTTTTCCTTTTCCTTGCCCACTTCGGCTATTTTTTCTTTTAACTCGTGTATGTTTTTGCCGGTTTTACAGCTTACGCAGAATTCGCCGCGCGGGGTATCCTGCATTAAGTCACTTTTGTTATAAACAACCAGGTGTTTTACGCCCAAGTCCTCAAAAATGGCGATTAACCGCCTGTCTTCTTCCGAAAGCCCTTCTTCCGCGTCAACAACCAAAAGCGCAATATCGGTTTTACGCAGTACTTTTCTGGTTTTGCCGATACGGAGTTCGCCTAACTCGCTGTCATCGTCAATTCCGGCGGTATCAATAAATACAACGGGCCCTATGGGTAACAGTTCCATAGTTTTGTAAACAGGGTCCGTAGTTGTCCCTTTAACTTCCGATACAACGGCAATATCCTGCCCTGTAAGGGAATTCAACAAGCTTGATTTTCCGGCGTTGCGCCTGCCAAAAATGCCTATGTGCAGCCTTTCCCCTTGGGGTGTTTCATTTAAACTCATACTCTGAAATCCCTGCCTCCTTGTTTAATTTCTTCCAGATGTTCAATTACAATTGAACGCATTTTTTCATTCGGTATATTTCCAATTTCGCTCTTTATTAATTCTTCCCCGGCTGCCTGTGTGCCGTCTTTTGCATAATCAATCAGGTACTCCTGCAAGGTCATAAGCGCGTTGGGCAGGCAGCAATTTTGTATCTGGCCGGATTTGCA
>JAITFK010000040.1 GCA_031281555.1 Treponema sp.
GCTGAAACCCGCGGCGGCGGTACGGCAAATTTTACGCTGCGGGAGTTTGCCCTTCATCGTACAAGCGCTGTCCTGAAGCGGATTTGCCGCTCCTGTTACGCGCATTGACTGATAGACAATGGAGCGGCCTGACAGCGGATCGCGTATTGCCCCGCCAAGACAGGTAGCGGCTCCTCCGAACGGTTCAATTTCAGTCGGGTGGTTATGCGTTTCATTCTTGAACATCAAAAGCCAGTCCTGTTCAACACCGTCAACGTCAACTTTTATTTTTACAGAACAGGCGTTTATCTCTTCTGATTCGTCTAAATTCTTTAAAAAACCTCGCTTTTTTAACGCTTTTGCTCCGATTGTAGCCATATCCATAAGGGTAACGGGTTTCTCTGTTATGCCGAGAGAGCGGCGCAGTTCAAGATAATTCTCAAAACTTTCACGTAACGGCTCGTCTTCAATCTGCACTTCATCAAGTTCTGTTAAAAATGTCGTGTGACGGCAGTGATCCGACCAGTATGTGTCAAGCACGCGTATTTCCGTAACGCTGGGGTTTCGTTTTTCTTCGTCACGGAAATACGCCCGGCAAAATTCAAGATCTGATAAATCCATCGCTAGATTCATGTTTAAGCGCAATTGTTCAAGACCGGAAGAAGAAAGTGAAATAAATCCGTCAAGAACGGCTACATCGTCCGGCTGTGTAAATTTTTGACAAAGAGTAGCAGGTTTCTCAAGAAGAGCCTGTCGGCTCTCAACAGGGTTTATAAGCCAAGACTTTATTCTGGAGAATTCATCATCTGTAATATTTCCGTAAACAGCGTATATTTTAGCGGATTGAATAACCGGCCTTTCTTTTCCTGTAGCAAGCGAGACGCACTGAGCGCAGGAATCGGCGCGTTGATCAAACTGGCCGGGAAGGTACTCGACAGCGAAAAAATAAGCTCCGTCAAGAGAAGGAAGCTTGTCATAAATTATATCAACAGACGGCTCGGAAAAAATCACGTGTTTTACAGCTTCAAAATCATCCGCTGTAATACCTTCAGCAAAATAACGGTTAATAATTCTTACATTTTTTATGTTTTCAATTTGCAGACCCAGACGCAGATCGGCAACGACAGAAGCCGCTTCCTCAGCGTAATCTGATTTTTTTTCAACATAAATTTCAAATACGCTCATATTCTTTTAATTGTAACATTCCCGAAAACAACCTCTCCTTTTACATGGAGTTCCGGTATGTATTCGTCAACATATCTTTCGTGGATAATATCTACATTTGAAAAAACAGGATTTATACTGTTTGTTATTTTTACATTTTGGCATAACAAGATTTCTATTGAACCGAAAACGCATTCTATATTGATTACTGTTTTTCCGGGAGGTAGATTAGCTATAATTATTTTATTTGTGCCGAATACGACAGAAAATTTGCCCCCATTACCGTTTTTGGATTCTACATTTACAGTCCTGTTGGAAAAAATTGTATCGTATCTTTGTCCTCTAAAAAAATCAAAAATACCGGTAACATTATCAGGTTCAGATGGTTCCGCAGGTCTGTAAACCTGCACCATATTATTGGCGATAGAAATTTCCTTTGTTGTTTCTATTTTATTAATATAATCTAAAAGCCTTTCATATTCATCCAAAGTAATTACATTACGGGAATATTGATCTGACAATTTTTCTGTTAGTCTGTTTTTTTCATACTCAATATTTGCCATATATACAGTATTAAGAAAGATAACCGCCTTGTCTATAGGCGTATCTGTCTGTAAAAAACGCCGATTTGGTGGTATTGTGAATTATGGAGTCAAAGAAAGAGCGGATTGCCGAACTTGAAAAATTAATTCAGAAGTATCAGACCTCGTACTACAACGGAGAAGCTGAAATATCAGACGGGGAATTTGATCTTCTTTGGGAAGAATTGGAAAATCTGGCTCCTGACAGCGAAATATTGAAAAAGATAGGGACAGGGCCTGATGTTGACGGTTTCCCCAAAGCCCGCCACTTGATTCCCATGGGCAGTCAGGATAAGGCTTCAAATCCTAAAGAATTTCTTGATTGGGCGGAGAAAATGGGTCTGTCGGCTCAAAACAACACAATGTTAACCAATAAGAAACAAAGGTTAACAAAGAAAATTATTGTGCAATATAAAATGGACGGCGCAAGTCTTGAGCTTCAATATGAAAAAGGAAAACTGATTAAAGCCGTTACCCGGGGCGACGGAATAAAAGGCGATGAAATTACCGCAAACGCGCGGCGAATGAAGGGCGTTTTTGATAAACTGGATATTCCTTTTTCAGGCGGCATCAGGGGGGAAGTTATAATGACCCATGATGTCTGGAATAAAAAATATCCGTCCAAAGCGAACTGCCGTAACGCCGCCAACGGTCTTATGCGCCGCAAGGACGGTCAGGGCTGCGAAGATTTGGAGTTTATTGTTTATGACGCGGCGGCTTCAAATGACGACAATTTTTTTAAAGACGAAATACAAAAAATAACATGGCTTAAAAAACGAAATTTTATTACAACGGAAACAAAGGTTTTTACAACCGCGCAGGAAATTATTGTATATCGTGATGAAGTATACGCAAACAGGGAGACTCTTCCTTTTGATATAGACGGGCTTGTAGTAAAAGACACTGAAACCGACATGGCAGACCTGCGAAAAGTGCGCCCTGAAAAACAAATCGCATTCAAGTTTGAGCTTGAAACAGCTTTCAGCATTTTACGCGAAATTGAATGGAGCGAGTCAGGCGCTACATACACGCCGATAGGCATTGTTGATCCTGTTCGCCTTGCGGGTACTACCGTAAAAAGGGCAAATCTTAACAACCCTGACATGATACGCACGATGAACTTAAAAATCGGTTCGGTGGTTTCAGTTGTAAAACGAGGGGAAATAATTCCCAAAATCGAAGGGTTAGCGCCTGTTTCTCAACCCAAAGATACGGAGGAAATTGTCTTTCCCGAAATCTGCGATACTTGCGGAACAAAATTAACAGATGCGGGAACAAGGCTCTACTGTCCGAATATCCAATGCCCGAAAAGGTTATTGCACAGACTGGAAAAATGGGTTTCAGTACTTGATATCCGCGAGCTTGGAATAAAACTTATAAAGCAGCTTTTTGATAAAAACAG
>JAITFK010000046.1 GCA_031281555.1 Treponema sp.
CCCGAGGAATTCAAGGTTATTCTCCTGAACGACCATTATACAACAATGGAATTTGTTGTTGAAGTTTTAATGGTTATTTTCCATAAAAACATTATTGACGCAAACAGGATCATGCTGGATGTACATAAGAAGGGCAAGGGAGTAGTAGGAGTTTATACCTGGGATATTGCCGCTACAAAAACTGAGCAGGTGCACAATGCGGCCAGAGCGAATGAATTCCCCCTTCGCTGCATAGTAGAACCGGCGTAAAGTAACGGCGTAAGTAACGGTGTGAAATGATAGAAAAGTTTGGATTTTTAAGTTATAATTTTAATAAGGATGAAAAATGAGAATTTCAGGTCATGTACAGGCAATAATTGACGCAGCGTACAATGAAGCTAAACTTCGAAACCATGAGTACCTGACGCCTGAGCATATTCTATATGCCGCCTTGGCTTTTGATCAAATACAGGAAGTGTTGTTTTCATGCGGAGCGAATCTTGACCAGCTCAAGCTTGGAATGGAAAATTATTTTGAACAGAAACTTGCGGTTACAACAACCGGCGAACCTGTTAAAACAGTTGGGTTTCACAACATAATTGAAAGAGCCAATTTACATTGCAGATCTGCGCAGAAAGATATGATTGATGTTGCGGATATTATGGTATCGCTTTATGACGAAGAACGCTGCTACAGCGCCTATTTTCTGCGTAAAGCCGGAGTTAAGCGCCTTGAACTTTTACAGATATTATCCCATAGCTTCGGGAATGAAAATATTTTCAGTTCCGGGAAAGACGATCAAAACGGTAAATTCCCAAGACATCCGTTGGATTCAGGTATTCCTGATGAAGAGCAGGGCGACGGACAGAGATCAAAAGCAAATAAGAAAAGCGCTCTTGAACGTTATGCGATAGACATTACAGCTCTTGCCCGTGAAAACAGGCTTGAGCCTGTTATCGGCAGGGAAGAAGAGCTTGACCGTACAGTGCAGGTGCTTTGCCGCAGATTAAAAAACAACCCGATTCATGTAGGGGATTCCGGCGTAGGAAAGACAGCAATTACGGAAGGGCTTGCGCAAAAAATAGTGGCGGGCAATGTACCCCCGTTATTAAAAGGTTTCAGTATTTTTTCGCTTGACATGGGCGCTCTTGTGGCGGGAACCAAATACCGAGGCGATTTTGAAGAAAGGGTAAAACGTGTTGTTGAGGAAATGCTTAAAAAAGAAAAAGCCATTCTCTTTATTGATGAGATTCATACTCTCGTGGGAGCCGGCTCTGTTTCAGGCGGCGCATTGGATGCTTCCAATTTATTGAAGCCCGCCCTTACGTCAGGCAGGCTTCGCTGTATCGGTTCAACAACCCATGAAGAATACGGTAAATTCTTTGAAAAAGACCGCGCTCTTTCCCGCCGTTTCCAGAAAATAGATATTAACGAACCGAGTGAAGAAGTTGCAATTGATATAGTAAACGGATTGAAGTCCCGTTACGAAAATTATCACCATGTGCATTACAGCGACGAGGTTGTAAAAACCGCTGTGCGTCTTTCCGCCCAGTTTATTACAGAACGCCGATTGCCTGATAAGGCTATTGATGTAATTGACGAAGCCGGAGCCTATGCCCGGATAGAAGCGTATAAAACTGAAGAAACGCCTTCTACTGTGCAGGACGGTCAGGTTGAAACAATAGAAATAAGCCTTCCGGTTATCGAAACTGTTATTTCAAAAATAGCTCGTGTGCCCCAGCGTTCTGTCGGTGAAACAGAGAAAGACAAATTAAAGGATTTGGAAAAAAGACTTAAAGAGCGAATTTTCGGCCAGGACGAGGCTGTTGCCGCAGTAGTCAAGGCGGTCAAGCGTTCACGGGCGGGTTTCAGAGCGGAAGGTAAACCTGTTGCGAATTTCCTTTTTGCGGGCCCCACAGGCGTCGGCAAGACAGAACTTGCCCGTCAGTTAGCTGAAATACTAGGTATTTCAATGTTGCGTTTTGACATGAGCGAGTATCAGGAAAAGTACACAGTTTCCCGCCTTATCGGTTCTTCACCCGGTTATGTCGGCTATGAGGACGGAGGTCAGCTTACAGACGCAGTGCGAAAGCAACCCCATGCCGTAGTTCTTCTGGACGAAATTGAAAAAGCGCATACCGATATTTTCAATATACTTTTGCAGATAATGGATTATGCCACCCTGACTGATAATCAGGGACGTAAAGCGGACTTCCGCAATGTTATTTTTATTATGACAAGTAACGCCGGGGCAAGGGATATAGGCAAGGGCCTTATCGGTTTCGGAGAACGCGTCATGGATGGAAGTGCCGTAGACAGCGCTGTGGAAAAGATATTTACTCCCGAATTCCGCAATCGGCTTGACGCAGTGGTGCGTTTCGGTCATCTTTCGCGTGAAATCATGGTTTCCATTGTTAATAAAGAACTTGACGCTTTCACAGCCCAGCTTGCGGAGAAGAATGTAACGCTTACCGTTACCGGAAACTGTATTGATGAGCTTGCCAAAGAAGGCTACAGCCGCGAATTCGGCGCAAGAAACACAAGCCGTCTTATCGAAGAAAAAATTAAAAGTTTCTTTGTGGATGAAGTGCTCTTCGGACGTTTAAGCGAGGGCGGCAGCGCTGTTGTAGACTGGATTGACGGTGAATATCAGCTGAATATTGAAGAAATGGAGCCGTTACACGCATAATTTTACTCCGGGCCCGGATCCGGATTTTCCGTATCTTGATGAAAACACCTATTTTTCTTTTACTGATCCGGAAAAATGGAATGATGACATAATCGCTGTCGGAGGAAATCTTTCGCCGGGAATGCTGCTTTCAGCCTACGAGCAGGGTATTTTCCCCTGGTATAATCCGGAAGACCCCATAATTTGGCAGTCTCCTGATCCTCGCTGTGTGATTTTCTCCGGTAAACTCCATGTTTCCGCTTCAATGCGTAAAATTATCAATACGGGCGTATTTGAAATAACAATTGACCGGGATTTTGCCGGAGTTATCAAAAGCTGTGCGGAAACAAAAAGGCGGGGACAGAGCGGGGGTACATGGATTACCGCCGACATTATTGAAGCATACACTGAATTACATCGGCTGAGCTGGGCTCACTCCGCGGAAGCCTGGCAGGACGGACAGCTTGCCGGTGGCTGTTACGGCGTACTTATGGGAAAAGCTTTTTTCGGAGAATCGATGTTTTCAAGAAGGAGTAATGCTTCAAAAGCCGCTTTCTTGAGCCTTGCGGAAAAACTCTTTAATAACGGCCTTGCTTTCATTGACTGTCAGGTCCCCACGCCGCATTTGACAAGTCTCGGCGGTGAGGAAATGTCCCGAAAAGATTTCCTGGAGCTTCTAAAGGTATATAATATTTCAAGAAAATGTGCGATAATATAAGTATGGATATTCAATCAGCGTCAGTAAATTTAAGTCAGACAAGACTGCAGGAAGATGCGGCTGTTATGGTTCAGGCTAAGGCTCTTGACAGTATTAAAGAACAGGCCGCCGCAGTGGAAAAACTTATTGCCAGCGCCCAGCCTATAACAGACCCCAATCTTGGCCAGAAAGTCAATATTGTTGCCTGAAACGTGTTTTTCAAAGAAAAATCTCAAGCCCGCCGCAGGGCTTCTGTAATTGCTGTGTAATCAGCTTCCTTGTTCTAAATATTAGAGTTATTTAGAAACTTCAGTTCTTAAAGGTTTCCTGATAAAAAATACATGTTTCATAGTTATTTACTCCGTATTAATGGTGTATAAAGGAGTTAAGCCATTCCGAGCTTTTTTATTAGTCTTATTTGCGTAATAGGATTTTATCCTCTTTTTTATAAGCTGAATAAGCCCGCTTCCCGTTTAAGGTCTATAGCTCTTTTAGCGGCGGTAATACTTGGCCGGCCTCTTTCCCTGTTATGGCAGAGATTTTTTATGTTTGAGCAAGTGGATTCCCCTACATTTATTGATATTACTGTTATTCATATCGCGCTTTATCTTCTTATTCTCGTTCTGTTGGGTAATAATCGTTTAAGAGCGCTTATTTCAGCTTCATTTGCTTTTAGTATCATTAATTTAGCGCATTTGCCTATCAGTCATTTTATATTTTTTGTTGTTTCCCCTTTTATTAATTCACTAAGTTATGTGGAATTTATCCAGAAAAATCCTAACATATATTACAGCAGTATTTTCTTAAATAATGTTGTCATTGCTGTCTGCTGTCTTTTTGCCGCACGTTGGCTGCGTGAAATTAAATTAAAGCCGCCTCTTATTCTTTATGTGATTTTCAACCTGTTGTTCGTTTTATTCCCTTTGGCAATTCTCGCATGGTATGAGGATATTTTAAATATAATGTCTGTTCCTTTTTTAACTTCCGCTTTTATAGGTACGTTTTTCTTGGTAATAATGCTGTTTATATTTTATCTGTATACACGATTGGCAGCAGATAATTTGACAGCCGATTTAAATGTAACTGAACGTCCATTGTCATTAAAGGCTGAAAAAAATGATAAATATGTACAATTTATTCAACGTTTGAGCAGACGCGAATTGGAAGTTATAGAAGCAATACTTGCCGGTAATGTCAGACATAAACAACTTTCAGCCGCCCTCAATATTTCTGTAAGTACGGTTAAAACCCATTTAATACATATTTATCAAACTACAGGTGTTTCCGGTATTACCGCTCTCTCATTACTTTTTCACGGGTATACTCCCCAAACACCTAAAAATCAACCTTAAGTCAACCCAGAATCAACCTAAAAGATGATATAAATACGCGTCTCTTTTATTATATTTTTCATAAATAAAAAATGTAGTTGTTCGTATACCTCAAGTTCCGAATAACCTTTTTTAAAGAAAAATATTTCAAGGAGAAAAAATGAAAAAGTTTTTATTATTTCTGTTTTTATTGGTATATGCCGGTCTGTTCTTTATGTGCTACAATAAAGTTTGAATATGGGATTCTCTGAAAACCCAAACGGGGTTTAATCCTTTTAACCGCCATGAATGGCGGGGTATTAAAGCCCTCAATACGAAAAAAATTTAAGCTTTAGTGAATCTGGGCATTTTGCTAATCTGCCTTGCTACGTCAAAACCACTTGTAATTTCCGTATTCGAAACCGCATAAAATGATGATTTCGATAATTCCGTATCCAATAAAAACAATGATGGATTGTAATTAGCGATTGCTTTCAACAGGGTGTAAAAATTGGATACTCCTGCTATATGATAATGTTTATCAAGCATTTCAGTAATCGTATCCAACATTACCTGTATTTTGTCAAAAACAAGTATTG
Organism: Treponema sp.; assembly: GCA_031281555.1. Taxonomy (GTDB): domain Bacteria; phylum Spirochaetota; class Spirochaetia; order Treponematales; family Breznakiellaceae; genus WQXQ01. The sequence continues at coordinate 5,254 of JAITFK010000046.1, forward strand.
TCGGTGTACTTACGTAGTCACAGCCATTTTATTTCTCCTTTTTTGTGAAATATAAGGAAATTGTATAAAACAAGGCGCGACAAATATTTATTTACATTTATTTTCCAAATAAGCGGCGTCAATTTCAGCCCAACTGTATTGCGCCATGAATTCACCCGCATAAGTGTTGATTGTTTTTGGGTTTCCGTTAAGCATTTCATAAAAATCGCATGACAGTTTATCCGGAACAACGGCTAAATTTTTCCATTTTCTGATTATTATATCTTCGACATTTAAAGATTTCAGCGTTTTGATTAAATCCGCTACCAAATGCCGGAAGTGGCTTTGCGTGGCGGATGAATCGTCTTTGTCTTCCCAAATTACGGCAATAATTTCATTATTGTTGCATAACGCCCCTTTACGGCTTACAAGATAAGCAAATAGTTCCTTTGTCTTGGAGCGGGTAAATAAGACAGGGTTTTCATCAACAAAAACTTCAAAATTACCGAATGTTTGCACTCGTACCCTTTTATCGGGTTCTGTCTTGACGGGACAGCGGAGGTTTTCCAGAGACTCTTTAACCGCTTCTTTGGTAACAGGTTTCATTACATAATCGCTTGCCTTGACCGTATAGGAATCCAGGGCGTATTTTGAATATCCGGTTACAAATACGATGTTAATCTTGTCGTAAATTTCCTTAAGTTTTTGCGCAAGTTCAATACCGTTCATTCCCCACATTTCAATATCTAAAAACGCTATGTCGCATTTGGTTCCTTTGGCAAAAGCAAGCAGTTCAGACGGCTTGGAGAAACCGTGAACATCATCGTCAGGACACGCCTCTTTAATTGACGAAACAAGTTCTTCCAGGGCCAAAACATTATCATCTATGGCAAGTATGTTCACTTTGCCTGTACCTCCCCTATTTTGGAATTCTTATCGCAGCGGTTGTTCCCGCTCCCGGTTTGCTTTCTATTTCAAGCGAACCGCCGCATTGAACGGAAAGCCTTAAACGGACATTGTTTATTCCGACGCACAAACTTCTGTCATGAGCTGTTTTTTTATATTCAAACCCTACACCGTTATCCGACACAACAGCAAAGAATTCGTTATCCGTTTCGCTTGTACAAATCCTGACTGTTCCGCCGCCCTCCCGCTTGCCGATGCCGTGTTTGACTGCGTTTTCAACGATAGACTGCACTGTAAGCGCGGGAAGAAGAAAATCTTTTGTTTTAATATCGTAAATTACATTTAATGCTTCACCGTACATGGCTTTTTCCAAATTTAAAAAACCCTCAATATGTCTTAATTCTTTCTCAAAAGGAATCGGCTTTGTTTCTTCCAAAGAGTCCATGTTCCCTCTTAGGTATGCTGAAAATTCTATAGTCGCTTTCTTTGCCTGCGCCGGATCTTTATCGCATAGCCTTGATATGACAGTCAAAGCATTGTACAGAAAATGCGGCTGTATCTGAGAAATTATAATAGAGATGCGGCTATCATTCAATTTGCGTTCCGCCTGTAGTTTGCCTTCTATATATTTTTTTATTTCTTCTACCATAGAGTTCACAGCGTCCTTGATTATGTTGTATTCGTTGCTGTAATTGCCCTTAATAATAATGTCTAAATTGCCTGCGCCTATTTCCGCTACCAGTTTAGTCAATTTTTGGATTGGTTTGCTTATTATAAAAATTAATACAATGCAAATTGCAACGGAAAAAAAACCGATTATTAACTGCCGCTGTATATTCGCAATAATGGTATTGTAAAGATCCTCTCCGTCATAATCGCATGCGGCTATCCCTACTGTCTTTCCGTCAGAATTTATAATGGGAATATAAAAGGATATCAGATAACCCCATCCTTCCTGTTTAACCAAATTGCCATGTTCGGTTTTTCCGAAATCCCATGCTTTTCTGAAAGCGCCGTCATAAGAACTTGTATCTTCTTCGCTTCCGATAACAGAAAAGTTTTCAACATCTTCGGGTTTTGCGCTGCCGTCAATTATAAACTGCCAAATATTCCCTTTTTTCGGCGCTAAGGTGTACAGATACTTGCAGCCTGAAAAATCTTTTAGTTGTAAAAGTTTAATTCTTGTTTCTTCATAAAAAGGGTCGCTTGAGTCCAAAGAGTTTACCAGTTTCTGAAAAGAATCCCCGTCAATGAGAGAAGCCTCTTTCTCCACTATAAAGATACCCTGTGCGGCAAATGTTTTAGATACGGCTTCTGACATCTGTTTTACATTCATCGCAGATGTTATTCCGATCAATGCGATAATTAAAACAGAAATAGATAAAGCATAGTGGAATTTCAGGGAATGGAATATTTTCATTTATTTTCCTTCTATAAAGGTGCTTTTTTTAACTTTGGAATTGAAATGGTAACGCCGGTTCCTGTCCCAATTTCACTTTTTATTTCAAGTGTTCCGCCGCATTGTACAGACAATCTGAGACGGACATTGTTAATTCCGATGTGCTGTTGTCCGTTTTCGGCAATTTTCCCTTGTTCAAATCCTACGCCGTCATCTGTTATAATGACCAGATAACCGCTATCTGTTTCTTTCGTTGAAATAGTAATAGTGCCGCCGCCTTCTTTTTTTCCAATACCGTGCTTTACGGCGTTCTCAACAATGGGCTGCATTGTAAGAGCCGGAAGCTTGAAATTCTTTGTTTGTATGTCGTATATTACATTTAACGCTTCACCATACATGGCTTTTGCCAAATTCAAAAAGCCTATTGTATGGTTTAGTTCATTTTCAAACGGAATAGGCTCTACGCTCTCCAATAAATTCATGTTTGCTCTTAGGTAATTGGAAAAATTTATTGTCGCTTTTTTTGCTTCAGCAGGGTCTTTATCGCATAACCTTGAGATTACGGCGAGAGCGTTGTATAAAAAATGCGGCTGTATCTGAGAAAGAATAATATAGATACGGCTTTGAGTTAGTTTGTTTTCCGCATCCAGTTTTCCTTCCATATATTTTTTTATATCTGCCGCCATAGAATTCACGGCATCTTTGATTTTGTCAAACTCGTTATTATAACTGCCTTCTATCCTTGCGTCCAAATTGCCTTCTGCGATCTTTCCAATCCCTGTAACCAGATAATTAACATGACGAAGAAGCCTGCCCACAACCAGATAAATAACGACGGTTATGATGACGACCATTATAAGCAGAAGCATTACTGAATCAAGCAGAAGGCGGTTGCGTTCCTGATGATAATCATGCTCCGGCACCAGAGCGACGACGGTATTACCGTTTTCGTTTTTGTAGCCGGCGTAGTATTTCGTTCCGCCTATAATGATCCACGCAAACCCATCGCCTGAGCTTACTGTTTTATACCAATCTTCGCCGGACATATCCGAGGATACATCCGACATTTTGTCGGCCGACATTTTGTCGTCCGACACATATCTGTTAGGGTGGGCTGTTATAAAACCATTCGACAATACCATTCCAAAACCATTTTGCCCTATTTTTGTTTCCTCTATGGTCTTGTAAATATTGATTTCTTTCTGCAGCTTGCCGATTACGCCGGCGTTAAAACCAATCTGGATGAATCCGCCGTTTTTCCACGCGATACCGGTATAATGATTAATGTCACCCAGAATCATGTCGCCCACATCGTCATTGACTACAGACGCGCGCGGTTCCTCGCTTAACACAGTCAAAGTTCCGTCAGTCAGCTTCATATATACTTTTGTGGGTTCGTATAACTTATAATCAAAGCCGATGTATTTTGGGACACTGCTGGCTGTAATAATGCCGTTTGAATTAGCAATGCTCAATTCGATAATATCCAGCGGCTGCGCAATCCGCAGTAATTTTTCGGTTGACAATTGATCAGACGTGCTGTCCAATATATCCACGACCGTCTTCGCTATCGCTATATGTTTTTCGTTAAGCGTTTGTTTTGTGGCGTCAAGTATGATATTTAAATGCCTGATTTGCGCCAAAATGCTGTCAGTAAAAATTTCCATATTGGCATTGGTTTTCGTTTTCACAGAAGAATCCAGCAATCTGTAATTGAAAAACGAGATAATAAGAACAGAAACGATAAATATAGCCAATATCGGGATTAATACTTTTATTTTAAAACTTACTTTTTTTTTACGCATATTCTTCCTGCCTTGCCATGTATTTAATAGTATCCTACCAAACAAAGCGCGACAAATATGCGACAAACAGGGGTCTATTAGTCTGTAAAGATTAAGTCTTTACTCTTTATTCGTATAGTTGACGCCAGCGACGAACCGGTACACGGGAGCGACAAGACGGATTATCGGCTGCATTACGCGATAGGGCTGTTTGATCTGGGGATGAAAGAAATGGTGCTAACCACAACGGAAACGGGGGAGAAGGCCAGCAATTTCAAGACATTTGGGGAAACAGATATCGTTATAGGGGACCGGGCGTATTGCAGCAAGCAAGGGATGGAATACCTATTGGGAAAGAAGAGCAATTTTTTGTTTCGATTTGGGACAAAACGGTTTCATGTATATAACCGGAATAGGGTGGCCGTGAATATTCTGGGGTATTTTAAAGTAATAAAGGCTGGAGGAATTGGGGAGAAGACGCTGTATTATGAATATGAGGGAGAGTACAAGCCACTTCGTTTTTGTGTGCTACGGAAAACAAAAGAAGCGGAACAGGCCGGTCTTGAGGCTTTGCGGAAGACACAGATGAGAAAATACGGGAACAAAGAATTGAGCAAGGCACAAATGGCATATAA
>JAITFK010000090.1 GCA_031281555.1 Treponema sp.
TCTGCGGTAATAAAAATAACCGGAATACGTTTGAGCTTTTCATTTTCTTTCATGTACTCAAACATTTTCCGCCCGTCCATTTCCGGCATCTGGATGTCAAGAAGAATTATTCTCGGAAGCGGATTAGCGTCTGCCAGTTTTTCCAGCGCTTCTCTGCCGTTGCTTGCGGAAATAATAATATAATCTTTTTTCAAAATTTCTTCGAGAATCGTAACATTTGTATCAATATCATCTACAATAAGTACTGTTTGGACTTCATCATACATACTGCGCTATTACCTTATCAACTTCTGTTATTGTTTGAGTATAAGCGTTTTTAACGATATTAATTTGATCCGGCTTTACCTGTCCGGCTTTTATCTGGGTTTCAATCTCAAGGCTTTGTTTATACAGTTCTGTTAAAGACAGGTTAGCGGCAAGGCCTTTCAGGGTATGAACCGAAGATTTCGCTTTTTCCATATCGCCTGCTTTCAGAGCTGCGTCAAGCTCGTTTAGCTTCGTATCATCTTTAAATTTGGTTAAAAGTTTCGCGTAAAGACCGGTATTATTCATCAGTCTTTTTAAACCTTCTTCAATATTGACATAAACTATACTATCAGCCATAAAAACCTCTTTTACCGTTCACGGTATATTATTCTGCCTCTGCTAAGATCATACGGGGAAAGCGCGATTCTGACCCGGTCGCCCGGAACAATACGTATATAATGTTTACGCATTTTACCGGACAGGTGAGCCAGTATAAGATGCCCGTTTTGATTGTCAAGTTCCACACGAAACATGGTGTTGGGAAGAGCTTCCTTGACAACTCCTTCTACCTCTATTGCTTCTTCTTTAGCCACGAATACTCCTTAATTATATAGTATAGTTTACACCCCTTTATGTCAATGTTACAATAAGCAATGCGTTACTTCAGCACAAGAAACAACAATGAAAAAGTCAATTTCGCGGAAGCTGCTCTCACAGGCCTTGCTCCGGACGGCGGGTTATTTGTTCCCGAAGAAATTCCGCAGTATAAGGCTTCGGTGATATCATCGCTTGGAACAATGGATTTTTGCGACATTGCCTTTGAAACAATAAAACCGTATGTACAGGACGATATACCCGATACCGCGTTAGCCGACATTACCCGATCCGCCTATGTCTTTTCCGCTCCTTTAGTCGCTGTATCAGATCGTTGCGCAGTGGAGCTTTTTCACGGGCCTACTGCGGCCTTTAAGGATTTCGGAGCGCGTTTTATGGCGCGTTCTTTTTCATACCTTCGCCGTAGCGAGGATAAACCGTTAAAAATACTTGTCGCGACTTCCGGCGATACTGGCGGAGCTGTCGCAGACGGTTTTTTTGACATACCCGGCATATCCGTAACTGTTTTATACCCAAAAGGCAGGGTAACACCCCTTCAAGAACGGCAAATTGCCGGCCTTGGTAAAAATATTTCAGCGCTTGCCGTAGAAGGCAGTTTTGACGACTGCCAGCGTCTGGTAAAAGCCGCTCTATCTGACAATAACCTCAAAAAGCGAATGTCTCTTTCTTCAGCAAATTCAATTAATATTAGCCGCCTTATTCCGCAAGCTTCATATTATTCCGCGGCGGCAGGCAGAGCTTTTGCAGGGTTGACAGATCCGGACGGCGAAGCGACACCCAGAGTAAATAACAAAACCGCAGTTCAGGAAAAACGCCGTATAAAAGGAATACCTGCCGTTCTTTGCGTTCCGTCCGGTAACTTCGGCAATCTTACCGCCGGACTCTACGCAATGAAAATGGGTGCGCCTATAGGACAATTTGTCGCCGCTACAAATATTAATAAAACTGTTCCCGATTATCTTTCGTCAGGAGAATATCTGACAAGAACTTCACAGGCAACTATATCAAACGCGATGGATGTCGGCGCGCCAAGTAACTTTGAACGAATGGCTGCTCATTTTTCATGGGAACAGATGCGGCAAATTATTCTCGGCGTTTCTGTTACAGATGATGAAACACGGGAAACAATTGTGAGTATTTTCAATGAAACGGGATATTTTCTTGATCCTCACAGCGCTGTCGGCTGGAAGGGCATTAGTAAGCTTTACGCGGATAAAAAACTTGATACTGCAGCTCCGGCAGGGATACTATGCACCGCCCACCCTGCAAAATTCCATGAAGTTGTAGAGCCCTTAATCGGCCCGCCGCCTGTTCCGGCTTCACTTGCCGGAGCAATGAAAAGAACAGTTAACGCGCAGACTATTCCGGCTGATGTTTCAGCGTTGATTGACACTTTGTAAAAGATCATGCGCAATGACGCAGTGTAAATAAATACAGCGTAAAAACGCGGAGGTTATTCAAGGAAAATGAATTTTTATAACGTCCGCATAATATCGGCATTCTTATTTATATTTCACATAACACTTGCGTTTGCGTGCGATTTACCGGGACACTTTGATTTTTGTGTTTCAAATAATGATGAAATACTTTATTCCGGTTGTTATGATACCGTTAATTGCGGGCCTCATATAATTACCTATATTTTAACAAAGGAAAGAGCGGAAGCCAGAGGAAGAAGGCCGTCTTCTATATTTACGCAGGACAGGGACGGCGGTATTCTCATGGAACTGCTGGCTGAAAACGGTTATTCCCTGCCTCATCATAATAATTATACCAATTCAGGTTACGACAGGGGGCACATGGCTCCAAACGCTGATTTTAACGATACTTACGAAAACGCGCTTGCGACTTTTTTCATTGCCAACATTTGGCCGCAAACACCTTATGTAAACAGGGTTGAATGGCTAAAAACAGAAAACGAAACAAGACGGCTTGCGTCTTTATATTTTTCCGTAAAAGTAATAATTATTGTGGATGAATTCAGCGAAGAAAAAGTAGGAATTATTCAGGTTCCTTCATGCTTTAAAAAAAGCGTTTACGATTTGGAATCAGAAGAGTTGATATATGAAATTACTGTTTATCAATTAACAACCCGGCCTTCAGATTAACACTGAGATAGAACAAACAAATAATCAGACAGCCTGTTTAAATACGCTCCCGCTTTTTGACACAAATTGCTATGTTCGTTAACGGCAAAAAACATCCGTTCTGTTTTTCTTGCCGCAGTTCTCGCTAAATGTATTTGAGCTTCCAGAATATCCTTACCCGGTATAACGAATTGTAATGGTTTATCTGTTTTTTCAGACAATCTTTCAATTTCATTTTTCAAAACAGCTATTTCATCTTCCGTAAAAAAGTATTTTTCATTCTCAATATCGGAAACATGCGACATAAGCTTCATGATCTTTTTCTGTATTTCTTCAATGAATTGACAAACATTATTATCAGGATGCATTGCTTTAACAAGTCCCAGTCTGGAATTCAATTCATCTGTTTCACCCAAGAAATGAATTAACAGATCATTTTTCGACAATCTCTTACCCTTCAATGCAAATGTTTCACCCATATCGCCTGTTTTGGAATAAATCTTCATATTATTTTTTTTATGCTGTCAAAGAGTATCAGGTGAATCAAGCCATGTAGGAAGCTGCATATTTGTTTCCAGATAACCCATTCGCCGTTTTTTGATTGTAATATCCATTAAAGCATAACCGTCATTTTCCATTATGCGCAGTTTATTTATTGTAACAGGATCATTTTCTGAAATACCGGCTTCATCGGAAACTGAACCGCGTACTACCTTGTCTACCCTGAAATTTGATGAAAAAAATCCGCTTTGCAGCGGTGTAAGAAGCATTCCGTACAGAGGAGCGGCAATTCTTTCCCGTTTATCTATTTTAGCGGCATCCAGCAGCGGGAGATCCGGACGGACGGCAGTCATAATAATATATTTCTTTATAATGCCGTTCTGATCCGCCATTTCCAAAGCTACAAGTTCGCCGGGAGCAAACGGGAAAATCACGCTTTGCATAGCCGGAATAAGTCCTCCCTGGGGGGCTGTTACGATATTGCCGTTTATCGTTCTTATAACAGAACCTTCCGCTACATTGTGCTGAAAAGACGGTGTATTGGGAGCAGTATAAATTATCTCAGCTCCCGAATATGTTTCGCATAACGTAATACCGAGCCAGGGGCGCTGCGACTTTCCTCCGTTTATCATTGCGGGAAGGGCTGCTGCAAGCCGTTCAGCGGGAACCGCAAAATTTAAACCTTGATACTGGGGAATACCCGCAAACACAATTCCCACAAGACGGCCTTCATTGTCTACAACCGGACCGCCTGAGTTGCCGCTGTTTACGGCAGCATCAATTTGAATAACATCTCCAATCTGAAGTAAACGCCTGCCTAGCGCTGAAACAATGCCTGACGTAACGGTCTTTTCCAGGCCCACAGGAGATCCCATCGCAAGCACAGTATCGCCTACATGGGGAACCACGCGATCTACAACCGAAAAAACATATTCGCTTTCCATTTCTGTTTTAATCAATGCCAGATCCATTGCCTTGTCCCAGCCGATAACGCGTGCGGGAACACGCGAACTTGTAGAATCTCCCATACGGATATACATTCTGGAATATCCCTTATATTTGGGATCAACTTCGCTTGAAATAACATGGTAGTTTGTAATTAATAATCCTGATGCATCAACAAAAAAAGCTGAACCTAGTACTCTGTCCGGTATACCCATTCCCCTTTCAATTCTAACTCCCCTGTCGACCAGTACAGTAGCAACACCTTTAATCATATCGGTTGCAGTATCACGTCCCAATGCGTATTCCCTTAATCTTTCGGGAATATTTTTTCCCCCTGCTTTTTCGACAGCCGAGAGGAAGAAAGACGCTGTACGGCGCTGTTTTGCTTCTACGGCTTTTTCAAAAAACATCATGGCGCTTTCCAATTCCAACGGCCGTATTTCATGTGATTTCACAGCTGACAGAAAAGCTCCAAGAGTATTTTTTTCGGATAATTTTTTCTTTGCGTCCGCAAGAAGAAAGACGCTTTCCATCCCGGTATTTGCAGTTTTTATTCCAACGCTTGCAATGGATCTGCCAAGTGATACAGCTTCTTCCCACTTTCCCTGTTCAATGGCTCTTTCCTGCATTAAACAAAGGTTTTTAATCGCTTCGTCTTCATATTGAGCAATTTGTTTCCATTCGCTATTTTCGCTGTTTTTCGAAGCAGAATACACTTCCTTATAAACATAAATGAGATTTAAGGCGTATACAGGATTATTTGTAACTTGAGCTTTAATATCAGCAAGCCTGATAGAGCTTGTTGAACGACCCGGAGTCAAAGAGTTTTTATCATTATTGTTCATGCTTTGGCAGGAAAAAATCAAGAATAATACTGTAACAATAAAAATTGTCTCTTTTATTTTTTTCATTACTTTTTACCTGATGTGTCAGTTTCAGAATAATTTATTATACCGCTTCCGTCTATATCCCATGAATAAACAACCGAGCCGTCCTGCAGATACAATTCGCCGGTTTTATACTTTCCCTCTCCCGTCCAGTCGCTTTCGGAAGAGGCGACAAGTCTGCGATAATCAAATGTATATTCTGAATCAGGCCACGGATAAGCAGGCCCCGGACGATGGAAACGGCGTATTGTTTCCATTCTTCCGTCCAAATCCAGGTCTATATATTGAATTACCGGTATTCCTTTTTCAAATTCCGTAACAGACAGTTTGTTTCCGTTTAAGATTTCAACAGCCTGCCACGGGAAACCTTGCTGAAAAAAAACCTGCTCTACAGCGCCGTTAAATTCTATACTTGGACGGGTAATACTTGCGCAAAAAGAAACCATTGACCTGCGTGTCAGTTCTGTCCATTGCGACAGAACCGGATACAGAAGGCCGGAACGGCTTTTACTGCCGCCAAGCGCAACAAACGAAACAGGCGTAAACTGAAAATCTCCAGGAGAAAAAATAAATTTTTCCTGTGCCAATATTGCCTGTCTTACAGAAGGATAACGTTCCCAAACAACCGCCGCCGTCTGAACGTTTCCTGTAACCGGATACTCGGCTGATACCGGAACGCCGTTAGCGGAAAAAGAAATTTGTATATCAAAAGTATTTTCCTGATTCCTGTCAAATTCTAATTTACGGATAACTCCCTCGTTATAAAAAGCTCGGCTGTCAAAATATCCGTCGTTGTCTTCATCAGAAATTATTAAGCCTGAAAAAGATAATAATTTTTCCGTAAATAATTCCCGCCCTGCCTCACTTCGTAATAAATCGTAAACTTCCGTTATTATTCTTTTATTAAGAACAGGATTTCCATCAGTTTTTATTCCCGGCGGAAGCGGAGAATTAAACCCTCGGTTTCCCGAAAAAAGTTCATCCGCCGCCTCCGTGTCATTTATAAGCCCAAGATTGAGAGCAATTGGAATAGAACCAGCGCTTGGGAAAAAATCCCTGTTTCGACTATTGGGTATTCCCCCGGCACGGTAAGACGCGGTATATCTGCGCGCGTCTTCAGTATCCCGAATAAAGGGAGCCGCAATCCACGCGAGTTCAGGGTCGGCCTCCAAAAGGAAGGGAAGCTTTCTTAACGCAAGATTGAGAAGATTAAGATCGCTTTGCGCCGGCATTGAAGAGTCAGGGTTCCTGTTACGCGCATATTCAAAAAAAATACGAAGCGGGCGCGGGTCCCCGGGAAATTTTTCCATGACATAAAGCATAAGATTTCTAAATTGGGTAAGATTGGAAGCGTTTCCGTTATTTAAAATCAATCCATAAAAAGAACGAAGCTTAAGCACGGCGGAATCCGCGCTTTCCGCCGTTTGTCCCAGAATAACAAGCACGCTGTAATAATTCCGCACAGCGATAAGCTGTTCAACCTTAAAAAGCAATGCGTCATTTTTGTTATACAATACCCAGCGGTTTATTTCGATTGCTCTATCCAACGCTTCTATTATGCCGATTCTGCTTTTTCCCTGATTGAAACGGGCAAGAGCCAGCATATAGGAAATATCGGAAGATACATTCACAAAATCGGAAGCTCGTTCCAAACCTGCCAAAGCTTCGCTCCAGCGGCCTTCGTTAACCGCCTGTTGAGCCCATTTCGCGTATTGAAGCGCGGCATCCCCATCACCCCACCCTTGTACTGAAGTCTCGTCAGCTAAAAGTAATGATGTAAAACAAAAAAAAACAAGGGTAAATAAAACCATTAAAAGAAAATGGCGGCTCTTCATAACTTAAGATGCCTCTCCCCTGTTCAATGATACAGAGCTTTCTTTCTGCGGAAGCCCGAGAATTTCCCGAACTTCATCGTCTATCAAAGTTTCCCGCACAAGCAAAGCGTTCGCAAGATTTTCAAGTTCTGTTTTACGGCTGCTGATAATACCGGAGGCATTTTCTCTTGCGCGGCTAAGAATGTCTTTAACCGCCTTATCTATACGCTGCGCGGTGTCTTCCGAATAATCCTTGTGTCTCGCAATTTCCTTTCCAAGAAAAATCGGCTCATCTTCCTGACCGTAGGCCACAGGACCGAGTTCTTCAGCCATGCCCCATTCACATACCATGTTACGCGCCATTTCAGTAGCCTGTTGAATATCATTCTTGGTTCCCGTCGTAGTTTCATCAAAAAAAAGTTTTTCCGCAAGCCAGCCGCCGTAACAGATAGAGATTCGATCCTCTATCCAGCCTTTTGACCGGCTGTAACTGTCTTCTTCGGGCAGAGAAAGAGCCATACCCAATGCCCTGCCGTGCGGAACAATCGTTACCTTGTGCAGAGGATCCGCGTTTTTCAGAAAATAATGAAGCAGGGCATGTCCGGCTTCATGAATGGCAGTCATCCTGCGTTCTTTATCCGATATAACAAGAGTTTTACGGGCAACGCCCATCAGCACCTTGTCCCTCGCTTCTTCAAAATCCGACATTTGCACTTCAGGTTTATCCTTACGGGCGGCAAACAACGCCGCTTCATTTACAAGATTGGCGATATCAGCGCCGCTCATTCCGGGCGTTGCCCTGGCGATGCGCGTAAGATCAAGGTCTTTTTCAAGCGGTATTTTCGCGGCGTGAATTTGCAAAATAGCCTCACGCTCCTTTATGTCAGGCATCGCAACTACTACCTGCCTGTCAAAGCGGCCGGGACGCAAAAGCGCCGGATCCAAAACATCGGGGCGGTTTGTGGCGGCAAGGATTATAACGCCGTCTTTTGAATCAAAACCGTCCATTTCAACTAACAACTGGTTCAAAGTCTGTTCGCGCTCGTCATGACCGCCGCCGTAACCCGCGCCGCGCGTACGCCCAACAGCGTCAAGCTCGTCAATAAAAATTATACAGGGAGCGCTTTTTCTTCCCTGTTCAAAAAGGTCCCTTACACGGCTCGCTCCGACGCCTACAAACATTTCTACAAAGTCAGAACCGGACATATGAAAAAAAGCGACACCCGCTTCACCCGCTACGGAACGCGCCATTAAAGTTTTACCCGTGCCCGGCATACCGACAAGAAGCACACCCTTTGGAATACGCGCTCCCATTTTTGTAAATTTCTGCGGATTCTTTAAAAACTCTACTATTTCTTCAAGCTCAAATTTAGCGTCTTTTTGCCCCGCGACATCGGAAAAGCTGATCTTTTTTCCTTCGTCCTGATAACGTTTCGCCCTGCTCTTTCCGAATTGAAAAGTTTTACTTCCCATTCCCTGCATGTTTCTTAACATAAACATTATTAAACTGAAACCAATAATCCAGGGAAGCATATCCATTAACAAATTCCAAAGGCTTGGTTTCGCGGTTACGCCGGAAATATTGATATTCTTTTCCTGCAAACTTGATAAAAGTTTCGGATCGGAATACGGTATACGCGTCCTAAGCTGGGGAGTGCCGTTAGTTGAGCCTTCAAGAAAAATATCTATTACATTGTTATCGTGAATGGTTACGGATTCAATCTGGTTTTGCTCCAAAAAGCGGGTAAAATCTGAATACGGCACTTCACGTACTGAAGCGGAATTCCCCCTGAAAAAAAACGCAACAAAGAGTCCCGCTGTAATAAGAAAAAAAACAAAGGCAATACCGTTTGGTCTTCCCGTTTGTTTGGGACTTCCAGGCAATTTATTATTTAAATTATTCAATCAACCCTCCGGTTTATTATACAATATTTTCACAGCAAAAAAATTAACTTCGTTATAATTTAATTTTAATTCTCTTTTTGATAAAATTCTCTTTAAGCCAAGAAACGCCGCTGTTCCAAAACGGTCAACTGCGCAAATAATCTTTCTTCCGGTAAAATCCCGTTTTTTAACTTTTCTGCCATTATTTTCAATAAAATCGCTGTTAAAACACGGTCTTAGTAACAACGGCAAACCTGCGTAAAAACCGTTTGAAATTACAGAGCTAGTCTTTTCGGCAGTAACAGAAATAACTTCAATGTCGATATTATAAAGATTATATAAGCCGGGCTCTTTAATCAACAGTGAAAATCCCGATTCGCTGGGGCTCTCTCTTTTTACTTCAGATAAAATAACTTTCCCGTTTTCCTGCTTAACCTTTGATAAGCCAAAAACGGCAGATACAGACCCTTCGCAAAAACGCTTTACAACCTGCCTTTTGGGAACCTTGCCGAATTTTCGTGTTTTTTCCTGAAGCATATCTACTGCCTGAAACAACGCTTCCTCTCGTATAATCTGCGGTTGTAAAAAAAAGTTTTGCGCTTCTGTAAATAGATCTCCTGCTCTATACTGCCAGCAAATGCGTTTACCTGCTTCCTCTCCGATAAATTCCGCTGTCAACGATTGAATGGCCGTCATATTCGTAAGATTTTTTTTCCATGACGGAAAACATTCGTTCAGTACCGGAATAAGAGAACGCCGTATTCTGTTACGCAGGAATTTTTCATCTTTATTTGTTGAGTCTTCCCGCCATGTGATATTTTTTTCTTTAAGATAGCAAATAACATCGGCTCGGCTCATCAAAAGAAGCGGACGAATAAATTGCTCCCGCTTTACAGACATGGCGGCAAGACCCGAAGGCCCCGCTCCCCGCAGAATACGCATAAGAGCGAGTTCAAGCGCATCATCTTCCGTGTGAGCGGTTAAAATGAAAGTACTGTCTCCCAGCCTGGCCGCTTCTTTTAAAAACGCTCTGCGTCTGAAAAATCTGGCGGCGGCTTCAATACCTGTGCCCTTGCGTTTAGCGTAAGATTTAATTTTCCCGGGCGGTATGGACACAATGCGGCAATTAACTTCTAAGTTTTCACAAAAATTACGGACAAAATCAGCATCGCCGCAGCTTTCTTCCGCCGGACGAAGACCGTGTTCAACATGAACGCAAAAAACCTTACTCCTGTCAGTTACAGCCAATAAAGCGGAAAGCATCGCCATAGAATCAGCTCCGCCTGACACAGCGGCAAGAAAAACTGCCTCTTTGGGACAGTCTTTCAAAACAGCGGCTACATTATTCTCAAATTGATCGGTTCTTATTTGCTTCCCTAATTTTTAAGGTAGTCTGTCTATGATGTATCCACATTATAGACAGACTCTAATTACTTCTTATCTCCGGCGGCAGGAGCGGCCTTTTTATCGCCTGCCGAAGCGGCTCCGGCAGCGGGAGCGGCGCCTGCGGCAGCGCCTGTGGCGGAAGCGGCTGCGGCTTCCTCAGCGACAGGAGCGACAACTTCGGCTTTAGCAAACTTAACAAGAGCCACAACCTGATCGGGGTTGGAAATAAGTTTAACTCCGTCAGCAAGCGGAATGTCCCGCACATGGATTGACTGGTTAGCTTTTAGGCCTGCAATATCCAATTCTATACGTTCGGGCAAGTCTTTCGGCAGACATTCAACTTCGATTTCATGCACCGGGTTTTCAAGCATACCGCCTTCACGCACACCGATTGGGTTTCCGTGCAGAATAATGGAAACCTTTGCCCGCAATACAATACCGCTCTCAACTTCATAAAAATCTATGTGAAGAATATTGCCGTCTATTATATTTCTTTGTGTATCTTTAACAAAAGCGTCATAAGATTTTCCGTCTACTTCGACTTTTACAATTGTACTTTCAGAGATACCCTTGGTATTCTTGATAAAATCTACGGCTTCTAAATCTATTGAAATAGACTTACCTGATCTGCCGTAAAGAACCGCCGGTATACGGCCGCTACGCCTCATCCTGCGGGATTCCGCTGACCCCTTTTTCTCACGATTTTTAGCCTGTAATACAACCTTGCTCATTTTAGAACCTCATTTATAAAAATAACGGGATTTTCCCTTCTGGGACGACAGGATTCGAACCTGTGGATACCGGCTCCAAAGACCGGTGGCTTACCGCTTGCCGACGTCCCATCTTAAGGCACCAGCCTAGCATAAAACAAGCGGTAAAATCAAGCCATTTTAATGAATAAAGTTTATTCTCGGTTTAAGCGTCATGATCGTCGGCGGTTGCTTCCATTACATCGCCTGATTCATATTTTTCCAATATACGTTTCTGAAGTTCCGCCCTGAATTCAGGATGAATTGGATGAGCCACATCCTTGTATTCGCCCGCACGTGTCTTACGGCTCGGCATGGCTATAAAAACTCCGGTTTTACCCTCAATTATTTTAATATTATGAACAACAAAGCAATCGTCAAAAGTTACCGTTACATAGGCTTTCGGTTTGCCGCCGCCAGTTACCTTTCGGACTCTAATATCAGTAATTTCCATTATGCACTCCTTTACACCGATGTTCCGGCCTTCTATTAACATTATACTATTAGTGTGTCATGAAAGCAACTTATTTTTTTACAGAAACTTAGCGGCGGCTCCACGTAGCGGAGGCGGTTCGGTTAAAATTGCCTCTCACACAACTCTATTCAGTTATTCTGCTGTCTTTGGTCACCAGCTAAAAAATCGACATCCATGTCGATTTTTTAGCTTAGAAGTTTTTGCTTTGCAAAAACTTCATTAAAACTTGGTAACAGCGCCTTCCAGAGCCTGTAGAAAAAGTCCTTTTTACAGATTCTATGATCACTCAAAAAAATTGGTGTTATTAAGGTTTAAACCTCTACACGGTTAATTTTTTTTATTACATATTGAATATAATATTTA
>JAITFK010000200.1 GCA_031281555.1 Treponema sp.
CGATCGGGGGCGTAGCTCGCCATAATAAACCCGTTGCTGGAGTAAATAGATATCGCGGAAATTTCATCGAAGTTTTTCATAGTGGATTCTATCCGGGGCTGTAACATATCAAGATTTACTTGAGCGCCTACGACTCCGACTACTTGATTGTTTTTATTGACAATGGGAACCATCAATCTGACCTGATTGACTTGTTTCCCCGCAACTGTTGTGGCGGTGGGATGGGACGCGTCATCTTTTAACGAGCCTGAGTTCATAAATGTCATTGCTTCTTGAACAACCAAGCTGGTCTGAGGTACTATCTGTCCGGTTTCTCTTGACAGGGCATAAGCGAACTGCCCTGTTTCAGTTGAGCCGACGCGGCCTATATAACGGCTGTCCATGCCGTCAAGGGCGTCAGGCTTCCAGATGGTGAACAACCGGATAAAATCGGGTACGTCCTCAAAAATAGAATTTATGGTAGCTTCGTACTGATCCCGCCTCTGGTTAACATTCACGTTTTCATAGTAATTCATGTTGTTGGATATCGTGTGTAGAACCTGGTAAAAGCCGTCTACACGACCGGCCCAATACTCACAGCGCTGACGTACAAGATAAGTGACTTTATCTTTGGTCAGTTCCTTGGCTATTTTAGTTGCCCGCTGTACCAGCACCGTTGTAGCTGTCGCTATCACAATAGCCATAATGGCTATTACCATAAGACTTAATTTAAGCTTAAGTTTCATTTCTTTTCTCCTTCTTCTTTGTTTTTTATATGGCGTGTTAATTTTTGGATTTCTTGTAAATGAGGAATCGCAACATTGAGACTATTATTTCTTTTTTGGACTAAATAATTAATCTTGAATAAATTCTTGTAGAGGACATTCAGGTTGTCGAGTAACGAAAGATAAATGCCCAGGTTATCTTCTGGTTCCGGTTTTTGTATATGATAGTTCTTTTCTGGCTCATTTAACATAGCCCATGAACGGATCTGTGTTGTTTGGGTCATAATGACACTTCCCTTTTGTTAGCGAGATTGCGACCGTGCTCGCACGGACATAACCGAGCGAGTGAGAACATCGGAGGGCGCAGCCCTCTATTGGTTTGTTGCCACTCCAACGCAAAAAATGCCGTAGGCATTTTTTGCGTTGGAGTTTGCGAATTTAAGTTAAAATGGTCAGTTTTCTCTAAAAAATTACACATTTTGTACATAGTTATATTAATATGGTTCCAAATATAAATAAATACCATTTCCCCTAAAAAAATACATTATATATAAGAGAGAGAATCAGAATTCACATAAGGTTCTAGTTGTAATTTGGCATTTCTTTCTCTAATGTAACAATATTCCTATTTATTGTGTTTTTTGTCAAGCAAAACTTATGCCTTTAAAAGAAATGCCCTATAATAATCAAATATATCTTTAAGGCGCAGGGCCGTAAGAGATAGATATAAATTATTACGTCATGCGCTGAGTATTCTCTCCACCCTGCGTAACAAATCAGCCGAATCATACGGTTTTTTTATATAATCAACAGCTCCCATTTCCTTAGCTCGTTTCTTGTGCTGCGAATCGTCTGAAGATGTGAAAAACGCTATCGGAGTATCGTGTAAATCTCCTATCGCTCTCAACCTGTTATATGTATCCCATCCGTCCATATCAGGCATCACTATGTCAAGACAAACCAATTTGGGAATAAGCCCCTGAAAAAACAGTCCCAGCGCTTCTTTCCCCGATTTAGCGGTTACTACATCATATTTATCCTGTAATACAGATTGAATCATAGTAAGATGAATTTCATCATCATCCACCATGAGGATTTTTTTCTTTTCTTTACCGGTAGAATCACGGAATCTTTCCGTTTCCTGCTTTAAGGCTTCAAAGTTCCGGTTATTTTCGACACTCATATCGTTTACATGGTTGACCGCAACATATATTTGATTCACACCCTTCAGTATCTCGCTCATGCCTCCTACCGCTTCCTGGCTTGTTTTAATAAATTCGTCTGTTTCCTTAACCAGGGTTTTGCCTGATTCCTCCATGTCATCAGATTCGTCTTTAACAGAGTGAGTTATGTCTCTCAGGCGGCTAATGGATTCCAATATTTGTTTTCCGCCTGTTTCCTGTTCTTCCATCGCGTTTAAGATATTTTGTTCATGTTCGGAAACAGTTTTTACGCTTGAGTCTATAGCTCCGAAACGGGCCAATACCTCGCCGGAAGACTTGGTAATATTATCGATAGACCCTTTAATTTTTTTTAACATCGCTGTGGTAGTTTTGGCTTGCTCTGCGGATGATTCGGCGAGCTTGCGGATTTCATCGGCTACTACGGCAAAGCCCTTTCCCACTTCTCCGGCATGAGCGGATTCAATAGCGGCGTTCATTGAAAGCAGATTTGTCTGACTCGCTATATTCTCCATAACCAGGTTTATTTCAAGAAGACCTTCGGAATCTTTCGCTATTTCCTGTATTTCCTGAGCGACAGTCATGAGACCCGCTTTGCCGTTTTCCGACGCTTCAGCCAAAATTTTGACATTTTTGCTGTTCTCAATCAGCGTCTGTGTTACCGAATGAATGTTAGCTGTCATTTCCTCAATGGCGGAAGACGATATACTTACGCTTTCAGCCTGCTGTTCTATCATTTTGTTAAGACTGTCAATATTTGTCTTAATAACCTCTACTGCTTTACCCGCTTCTACCGCTCCGTTTTCCTGTTTGACCATAAGGTCTTCCATTTTATCAAGATTCGATGAAATTTGTTGTACTGCCGTGGAAGTTTCTGACATATTGCGGGAAAGCTCAAAGCCTGTATTTGTCAGTCCGTTGATCTTATATTTTATTACCCCTACAAGGTTTTTTATTTTTTCCAGTGTCCGGTTAAAGTAATGGGAAAGATCGCCGATTTCATCTTTGGAAAGGATATCAATTGTTCTTGTAAGATCCGCGTCGCCTTCTGAAATATCTTTTAAGGTATTTGTTACTCTAAGGATTGGCTTACTCAAAGCGCGGGACAGGAATATTGTCATCGGAACCGACAGAAGCAGAATAATTAAACTGACAATAACGGCTATTAATTCCATCCGGTATACCGGAGCCATAACGGTTTTTTTCGGTATTGCCACCATGTAACTCCAGGAAGTTGAAGTTTCTCCCGCTTGAATGGGAGAGAGGACTATTTCCATATCGGCATTGATACTTGCTATATAATTGTTAAAGACAAACAATTTGCCTTCCTCTACAGCGCTCACCATTTCTTCAAAATACGGTCCGCCTATATCCTGTTCAGTATCATCCATCATCTTACCAACCCGGCTGCCGTCAAAATGGGCGGCAATAATACCGCCGTTACTGAATACCGCGGTCTTGCCGGTACCGAAAGGAGTATGGCTTTGTATCATTGTCTGCATTTCGTCAGCAGTGAAGTCAATACCCAGAACTCCGACAATCCTGCCGTTGTCATAAATGTTCGCCGTGATACTGTTCATCAGAACTTCCTCTCCGGCTACATCGTCAAGATACGGCTCAAGGATCGCTCCCATGCCGCCTGCCCGTTTGGCAGTCCGGTAATAATCATCATCCTCTTCCGGCAGTTCAAAATCCTCCAGAGCATATGTATCAACTTCTGATCCTTCACGGTACCAGTATGGAGCAAATCGTCCAGCTTCGTTAGTGCCGTCTGTTCCCAGATAAAGCTGATCATTTCCTTCCAGAGCATCCGGTTCCCAAATGCACCATATACCAAACATCTGAGGATGATTTTTTTCAAGGACGCTTTTGATCATTAAATTAAAAATAGGCCTGCGTATAGACGGCGTTATATCTTTATAACGTTCCATCAGGCGCACCATTGACTGCGCCGTATACCAGTAAGCTGAAAATAAATTTTCAATCTTTCCGGCGTATTCCTGGGTAGTTGTAACGGCTTTATCATGCGCTAGGTCGGTAATATTGGTCTGAGCCTGGAAAAGGAGGGTAATACCCATCGCTCCCATAATTAACAAACTGAGTATGCTCATTACTACAGTTAGTTTCATGCCAATTTTCATAAAAACCTCACATATATAAAACCTATTTTAAAAAATAATGCTTCACTTATTAAGTATAAACAATAATAAAGGCATGGGCAAACCTAATAGTTTATATAAGGGAACCTCTAAAAACCTCTTTTGGGTTTTCAGAGGTTCCACAAAGAAAATCGCTAACTCATTGTAGTATAAGAAATTAGTGTAGTGCGATTTTTTTCATAGGTTAAAAAAAATCTCAAAAAACTGAAGTTTTTAGAGGTTTTCAATATTAATATGAAAATTCATAGATACCATATATGGCACGCAAATACCCGACGCTTTATAGAAATTTAGTAACTTGAAAGCATAGTAAACCTATGGTATAATATGGTATCAAGTTTTAGGCAGGTAAAATTGTGAAAATATCGACAAAAGGGCGGTATTCGCTCCGTATGCTTTTGGACTTGGCTGAGCATAAGAACGACGGGTTTATTTCCCTGAAAGATATTTCGCAGCGGCAGGGGATTTCCAAAAAATACCTGGAACAGATCGTTACCCTGCTGAGCCGCCCTGATATTTTGCGTACTAATCGCGGTAATAAAGGCGGGTATATGCTGGCAAAAGAGCCGGATCAGTACACTGTAGGCCAAATTTTAAGGATTACCGAGGGAGGGTTGTTTCCGGTTACGTGTCTTGCGGAAGAATCAAATAAGTGCGAGCGAAGGGAATACTGTAAAACAGTATGGGTATGGCAGGGGCTTGAAAAAATGATAAATGAATACCTCGACGGTATTTCCCTTCAGGATGTTTTACATAATTACCGCGATACCGGCGCGGATGAATATTATATATAAAAACATTCACTTTGTTAGCTGATAAAATTTCTAACAGTTCCCTTGTTTTGCATTGGGTTCCAGTATTTCCTCAGCATAACGGACGGAACTTATTGCATTCTTAGCGTAAAAATCAGCGCCTATTTTATTCGCGTAACTTTCAGTCAGCACCGCGCCACCAACCATGATTCGGCAATTCGGCGCTTTTTCTTTGAGCAATTTGATTGTCTCTTCCATATAAACTACTGTAGTAGTCATTAACGCGCTTAAACCCGCAAGCGTTACTTTCTCGTCTAACACTGTCTGTAAAACAAGAGCCGGTTCTACATTTTTCCCCAGATCTATTACCTGAAAGTTATAGTTTTCCAGCAGAGTCTTTACAATGTTTTTGCCTATATCATGCACATCACCCTTGACGGTCGCAACCACAACTTTCCCGCGCTTCTGCTGTACACCGCCCTGCTTTGACATTTTTAACGCAAGAGCCTCAAACGCCGCCTTTGCCGCTTCGGCGCTCATCAATAGCTGAGGTAAAAAAGTTTTTTGGCTTTCATAATCTTTTCCGGCCTTATCCAGCGCAGGAATTAAATTCGCGTTGATAATTTCCATAGGTGATGTATCGGCGCTCATGACGCTTGCCATTTTAGCGGCATGTTCTTTCAGCCCGCGTATTATTGTGTCTTGCAGACTAACTTCCTGCGCTGTATCTTTTGCCGCAGACGCCGGCGCTTTATTCTCACTTGAAAAATGAGCGATGTAACGGGCGCAATTTTCATCTGAACCATTTAACGCCTGATATGCGTATACCGCGTCCATTATTGCGCTGTTCATTGGATTGACAATTCCCGCGCTAAGTCCCGCCCTCATGGCAAGAGTAAAAAATACCGCATTAATATTCTCTCTGCCGGGGAGTCCGAATGAAACATTGGAAACGCCAAGAACGGTATGTACTCCAATTTCACGCCGAAGATATTCCACCGTATCAAGAGTAACACGGGCATTGTCTGCGCCTGTGCTTATTGTCATGGTAAGCGCGTCTACGATAATGTCCTTTTTGGGAATACCGTATTCGGCGGCAGCGGTGATTATTTTTTCGGCTATTTGCACCCGCCCCTGCACAGTTTCAGGGATTCCATTATCATCAAGGCAGAGAGCGACAACAGCCGCTCCGTATTTTTTTACCAGGGGAAGTATCGTTTCAAGGGATTCCTTTTTACCGTTCACCGAATTTAAAAGAGGTTTACCGTTGTAGAGTCTGAGTGCTCGTTCAGCTGCGGCGGCTTTTGAAGTATCAATTTGCAGGACGGCTTTTGTTACGCTTTGCAAACCGCACACAAGCCGCGCAAGAAGCTGCGTTTCGTCAATATCAGGCAGTCCCGCGTTTACATCAAGTATCCGCGCACCGTGTTCAACCTGCTCAATCCCCTCACGGTATAAAAAGTTCATATCGCCGTCAATGAGAGCCTTCTTCATGCGCGGCTTGCCCGTCGGGTTAAGCCGCTCCCCGATAATGACGGTGTTTCTGCCGAATACTACTGTTTCGCCGTAAGAACATACCACAGTCAGATTTTTTTTCGTTACGGAAGGGAGCGCAATGTCCTTGCAAGTGCGGACAATTGCGGCTATGTGTTCGGGGGTAGTACCGCAGCAGCCGCCGATTATGTTTGCGTTATGCGCAAGTTCTTTCATTTCGGACGCAAACTCTTCAGGCTGCAGATGATACTCGGTTCTTCCGTTTATTCTTTCCGGTAATCCGGCGTTGGGATTTACAATAACAGGAATACTGCTGTAACGGATCAATTCGGGTAAAAGAGACTTAAGCTGTTTCGGTCCAAAGCCGCAATTGAAACCAAGTGCACAGGCTCCCAGGCTTTCGATCAAACAAACCGCGGTTTGAATGTCAGCTCCGGTTAAAAGCCTGCCCGTACTGTCGGGAGTAAAAGTTACAAGAAGCGGCAGATCGCAGTTTTCCTTTACCGCGAGCATAGCGGCTTTTATTTCGTAGGTGTCATTCATGGTTTCAATCAGAACAAGGTCGGCCCCTGCCTGCGTTCCCGCTCGTACCATTTCGGAAAAAATATCTACCGCTTTTTCAAAGTCCAAATCCCCAAAAGGAGAAAGCAGTTTGCCTGTAGGCCCTATATCCAACGCGACAAAAACTCCCTCTCCGCCGGCCTTTTTTGCAAGCGCAACTGCTTCTGATACAATCTTATTTACCGAAAAGCCAGAATCTGAGAGTTTTAACCTGTTTGCGCCAAATGAATTTGTTTTAAGGATTTGACAGCCGGCCTGCCGGTATGTCTTATGTATACTCAATATCTTTTCAGGATTTTTTATATTTAACAGTTCGGGAAATTCTCCGGGCGTAAGCGTATCTTCAAGCAAACTTCCCATTGCCCCGTCAAAAATTAATCGTTCACTTTCAAGACGTTTCAAAAAATCCATTAGCGTTAATTTTATTATTTACACTGTATTTATTCAACACAGTAAAATTGTTTAGAAACTTCAGTTTCTAAACAATTTCCGCTAATAAAAAGCATTTTTACAGGGCTTTAACCCGAAAAAATGTAAGACTTGTGAAAGAACCAATCGTTTTATTCGTATTGAGGGGTTTAATACCCCGCCATTCATGGCGGTTAAAAGGATTAAACCCTGAATATAAATACCTTATGAGAACAACATACCCCGTCCCTTTAGGGCGGGGTTGTTGATTTGAACCAGTTGAAGACGGAGAATTGATTGAGGTCAACGTCTTGTTTGATAAATTAGAAAATGTTAGTTAATCAACTAATTAGTGTCTATCCACAAAGTCGGTTACTTTGCGGACAGACCGCGGACTTTAGTCCGATGTATTTTCTCGCCTAAAGGCTACGAAAATACGATTTTTAAGTTCAATATTCCCTTCCTGTAAAGAGCTATAGCTATCTCAGAGCGTCAGAGCAAAGCCCTTCCGGCGTTTAGTGGCTGTGGACTTTCTTTACGGAGGTAAGGTAGACCGTTATTGCGGTCAATATTAAGCCTCGCATTTATTGAAACCACACCAATACAGCCTTAAGTTCTTTACCCTGCACGCTGTGTAATATTTTTGGTTTAATGCAGAATAACGTACATGGTATTTTACACCGCCGTTGCGCAACCTTTCCTTAATCAGTATACATTACGTTAAATCCATCAACATAGACATCAAGATAACCTTGTTCACAGTACCACGTAATATACGATTTTTCTGAACTGTGCGTTCTGTATGTATTTGGTGATATTTTATACGTTTTTCCATCCCCATGAACAGTAATCGGAACACTTGAATAATTATAGAGATAAAACGTATATGTATTGTAGTTAGACGAGTTTCTGCTAGAGTTTGATGATGAACTTGAACTTGAGTTGGTACTATTTAATCCGTCGCTTACACCTTGTGAAACACCGAGTAATATTTCCGCTATGTCACCCATTGATTCACAAGCAACTAATGAAGATATTAACAGTACCAAACAAATCCATCCAATGCAAAAAAATAATTTTTTCATTTTTCATTTCCTCTATTAGGGGATTAAAAAACAAGATATTGCACTTGCATCATAAATAGTCCAATCCGACGCATAATCAGCAGGGATTTTATACATAGTTGATTTGCCCGGTTCAAGTTTGTAGGGAAAGTTATCTGTCAACTTATTTTTACCGTTTTTATGTATAAGATAAATACAAACATCTCCACTGATACTATTTTTTTTATCTGTGTTTGTTACTGTAACATAGGTTGCTTCTCGTTTTATGGATGGATTGTCAGCTGCAAATGCAATCACAACAGCAAAAGCCGTTAATAGAATTACAGCAATCGTCAACATTTTCCTGTTCATAAAGAACTCCTTCTGTAGTTTTTCCTCGTTGCGGAGTGTTTTGTTTTCTCGTCCATACGGACGAGCCTATCAAAAAGCCGAAAATCGGCATTTTTGCAAAAATAAAAACAACGTACTGTGCGACCAAAAATCCCACAATTCATATACAAGCTATAGCCTTTATAGTATATAGGTGTAGACTGTTTGTCAATAATTTTAGGGCTCGTTTTAATAAAAAAAGGGGGTAAAGACGGGTATATTAGATGCAGGAACAAGAACTAAAAGAAAAATTGGGTAAAAACATCAAATTTTTTCGCTTCCGTAAGCAATTATCACAAGCTGATTTGGCTGAAAAAATTAAAATTTCTATAACTTCACTATCAGATATTGAACGGGGAAATAATTTTCCGCAAGCTAAAACGTTATGCGGTCTTGCACAGGCTCTTGATGTCGAAGTTTGGTCGCTTTTTAGAGGTGAGGGAACAACCGATGATCAAAACTCAGTACTTGAGCATATTTCTGAGGACTTTTCTAAACATATAAATATTGCTATAGATACAGTCCGTAAGCAGTATATTACTCATAATGAATCAAAATGATGCGGCATAGCGCACGACTCACGGGTTACAACGTAAGTATTACAGAGTTCCTATCACCTGATAAACGGCTTCTTGTACCTGTGTAATAATTTCAATTCCGACTTAAAGCGGTTAATTCTTTTTACACTATTCTACAACGTTGAAAGTAATGCTTATTCTGTAATAATCAAATATTCCTTATAGGCGCAGGGCAAAGACCTTGCGGTGATCTTGGTGTGGATTGCCGATGCAGCCATGCCTCGCAAACGCCGTAGGCGTCTTGCGCAGCATGCGTAGACAAAGGCCACGACACTAAGCACCGCAATGACTTTGCTATGCGCCGTAAGAAAAATATTGCTTTTTACATGAAAGGCTTTACACTATACCGTAAGAGATAGTTATGGATAATTAAAAAATAATTCTATATAATCCCCTATTATGGCAAAGTATCCTTTTGAAACAATCGAACCCAAATGGCAAAAATACTGGGAGCAAAACAAAACATTCAAGACGGCGGAAGACCGGACATTTCCCAAAGACAAACGGCGCTATGTGCTGGATATGTTTCCGTATCCTTCCTCGCAGGGAATACACCTTGGACATCCCGAAGGTTATACCGCCACAGACATTTACTGCCGCTACCTCCGGATGAACGGTTACAACGTACTTCATCCCATGGGCTTTGACGCGTTCGGCCTTCCAGCCGAAAACTACGCAATCAAGACAGGCACTCATCCCGCTGTTACCACTAAAGCAAATATTGATTGTTTCCGTTTGCAGCTAAAAGCGCTGGGATTTTCCTACGACTGGGATCGTGAAGTTGACACCTCCTCTGTTGAATATTACTGCTGGACACAGTGGATTTTTCTTAAACTTTTTGAGAAGGGACTTGCCTATGAAGCTGAAAGCCCGATCAACTGGTGTCCGTCATGCAAGACGGGTCTTGCTAACGAAGAAGTAAAAGACGGTCTTTGCGAACGCTGCGGCGAGAAAGTTACGCGCAAACGCATCCGTCAGTGGATACTGAAGATCACAGCATACGCCGAGCGGCTTCTTGCCGATCTTGACAGTCTTGACTGGCCTGAACCTGTAAAACTCATGCAGCGCAACTGGATTGGAAGAAGCGAAGGCGCGAACGTTGTTTTTAAAGTTGATAAATCTAATTTGACGGCTTCGTCAGATACGAAATTGAAAGACGAAGACCTTTCTATTGAGGTTTACACAACGCGCCCCGACACGCTTTTCGGAGCGACCTACATGGTTCTTTCACCGGAACATCCGTTAGTTGAAAAACTTACCACGCCGGAACAAAAAGAAGCGGTAACCTCATACATCGAAGCCGCCGCTCGCAAGAGCGACCTTGAGCGCACTGACCTTGCCAAAGACAAGACGGGCGTTTTCTGCGGCGCTTATGCGATTAATCCTGTCAACGGCGAAAAGATTCCTGTCTGGATTGCGGACTATGTTTTAATTTCCTACGGGACAGGCGCTATTATGGCGGTTCCCGCCCATGACGAGCGCGACTGGGATTTTGCTAAAGTTTTTAATCTGCCGATTATTCAGGTTGTCACGGCGGAAAAGCCGCAGCCGGGAAAAAATTATTCCGCCGAACCTGCTGAATGTACAGCGGCGGACGGCTATTCCGTAAACTCAGGTACATTCACAGGCCTTCCGACCGCGGAAGCAAAAAAGCGTGTAACAGAATGGCTTAAGGAAAAAGGCGCTGGTAAAAAAGCGGTGAACTACAAACTGAGGGACTGGGTTTTCAGCCGCCAGCGCTACTGGGGAGAGCCGATCCCTGTTGTGCATTGCGAGAAATGCGGAATTGTACCCCTGCCCGAAAGCGCGCTCCCTCTCAAACTGCCTGATGTCAAATCTTACGCGCCGACAGGAACAGGCGAATCGCCGCTTGCCGGAATCGACGAGTGGATAAATACTACCTGCCCCAAATGCGGCGGGAAGGCAAAGCGTGAGACGAACACAATGCCGCAATGGGCCGGTTCCTGCTGGTACTATATTCGCTACCTTGATCCGAAAAATGACAAAGCGTTTGCGGCAAAAGAAAAAATCGACTACTGGCTGCCGGTTGATCTTTATGTCGGCGGCGCTGAACACGCTGTGCTTCATCTGCTTTACAGCCGCTTCTGGCATAAGGTTCTGTACGACTTGGGTCTTGTAAACACAGTTGAACCTTTTCAGCGGCTGATAAACCAAGGGATGATTCTGGGAGCGGACAATCAGAAGATGAGCAAGAGCCGCGGCAATGTAATAAACCCCGATGACATTATAAAAGAATACGGAGCGGATTCTCTGCGTGTTTACGAAATGTTTATGGGGCCGCTGGAAGTCAGCAAGCCCTGGAATATGGCAGGCGTTGTCGGCGTGTCGCGTTTTCTGGAGAGGCTTTGGGCAATCGGGGAAAAACCGTTATGCGATGCTCCAGAGAGAAGCGATGAAGCGGGAGGCGTTGAACTGCAAAAACTTCTGCACCGTACTGTAAAAAAAGTTACTCAGGATACTGAAAGCCTTAACTTTAACACTGCTATCAGCCAGATGATGGTTTACTCGGGGGAACTTGCAAGGTTAGCGGAAATCCCCCGCGCCATGTGGGAGCCGCTTGTAATAATGGTCAGTGCGTACACTCCGCATTTGGGTGAGGAGCTTTGGGAAAAACTCGGCAATAAAGAATCTGTGTCTGTGTGTAAGTGGCCGTCTTATGAAGAAAAGCTGACGCTTTTTGACGAAGTAAATATCGTTGTTCAGGTGAACGGAAAAATCCGGGATAAGTTTACCGCCGCCGCCGGGACTGCCAAAGATGAACTTGAAAAAACAGCACTCTCAATGCCGAATGTAAAAAAATGGCTCGAAGGACAGACAATAACCAAAGTTATAACAGTGCCTGATAAACTTGTAAATGTTGTTGTTAAAAATTAAACGGAAGTTAAAAAGGAGCAGGATGACCTGCTCCTTTTTTTTGAAATTATGATCCGTAACGTCTCGTCGCTAGGGCAAGAGCTCCGAGAACCATCAGGTGCGTCGCTAATTGCGTCAAGTATTGAAGGAAATTAACTCCACCCTGAAGCGGCCTGATAATGTCCACAATCACTATAAAGATCAGCCACAGTACGATAAAGACTAGCAGAATAATATCTGTAATCGGGACATCAACCCTGAATAGCGATAACAGCATGAAGATACCTGCTGCGATACCGCAAACCGCCAGAAGAAGGATTAACACATTGGAAAAATCACCTCTCCCGAAAATTGTGCGAACCATTGCGCCAAAGTCGCCGCCGCGATCCCTTGTTATTCCCAAAATCCCGTTTGCAAAGAGATAAAGGGCGGCTGCAATGTTCAGTAACATTAATGCAAATCTGTTCATTTAGACCTCCAACTGTATAATATAAATAAATTATTGTTTTTTATAATTATTTTTTTATTAATTATAGGAGTAATAGTGGAATTTTTTTTTGTTTTATGATAGGATTTTTCAGTGAGTGCGGAACTGACAACGGCAAAACTGGATGATTTCTTTAAAAGTTTTCTTGAAATAGACGGTTTTTCTTCTTGCGATAAATCATTGAACGGTATTCAGGTTGATAACGACGGTACGGGAATTCGTAAGCTAGCTTTTGGAGTAGATGCCGCCATGGAAACTTTTGAACATGCTGCTGCAATTAACGCAGGTATGCTTTTTGTTCATCATGGGTTGTTCTGGAGCGACCCTGTCAGACTGTCGGGGAATATAAGGCGGCGGATTAAGTTCTTGTTGGATCACAATATTTGTCTGTATGCAGTGCATCTGCCCCTTGATCAACATCCCAAACTGGGAAATAATGCAGTTCTGGCGGAACTGCTTGGGCTTGAAAACATTGAACCTTTCGGTCCTTATCATGGAAGGAAAATCGGTTACAAAGGCGCTTTTCCGAAAGCTGTTACAATAGAAGAAGCTGTTAAAAAAATCAGTTTTATGAACAGGCCTCCGCTCGGGGTTTATCCGTTCGGCGGAAAAGAAATAACAAGCGCGGCCGTTATGAGCGGCGGTGCGGCTGAAAGCGCAAAGGATGCTCTTGCGGAAGGAGTTGATTTGTTTGTTACGGGAGAAAGCTCGCACGAAGTTTACCATGAATGTCTTGAAGGGAAGCTTAACATGATTGCGGGCGGCCACTATTGTACCGAGGTATGGGGAGTTCAAGCTGTTATGTGCTATTGCGGTGCCGAGCTTGGCATAGAAACGGAATTTATTGATGTTCCTACGGGACTGTAATAATAATTGGAGTGTAAAAAAATGAAAATCTTAAAAGAAAAAATCCTGCCGTTATCGCTGACAGGGATTATTATTTTGCTGGATCAGATAATAAAAGCGGTTATTGTAAAAAACTGGCCTGTCCATCCGAAAATGATTAAAGATGTTTTTAACAATGATTTTCTGATGATTTATCATGTGCGAAACAAGGCAATAGCGTTCAGTCTGGGAGACAATCTTCCTGAATCCCTACAATCTGTGATTTTTATTGTTGTCCCTGTTTTGGTGCTGGGCTTCCTCGTGTGGTATTACTTTAAATCTGTTGAGTTTACCTGGCTGCAGAGATGGGCGGCGGCAGGTATAATAGGCGGCGGCATCGGGAATGTTATTGATAGAATCTTCCGGCCTGACGGGGTAGTGGATTTTATCAGCGTGAAAATATACGGCTTGTTCGGCATGGAACGCTGGCCCACATTCAATTTGGCGGACTCTTCCGTTGTAGTGTGCTGTATTTTATTGTTTGTCACTGTCTTTTTACCGGATAATAGCAAGAAAGAAGCAGAAGTAAAGAAAGAGGCGGAAGTAAATGAATAAAAGGATCAACACCTTATTATTCGTTCTCGGCGCTACAGTTTTTAATATCATTATCACTATAATAAGTTTTATCGGCTTAACGATTCTTTATATCAAGCTGATAATACCGCTGACATCGGAAGCAAGCCAGCCTTGGGGTTTTGTGATTGTCTTTATGGCTTCTTTGGCGGTTTCGTTCGTAGTTTACCGTTTTCTGTTTAAATTCCTGCTTAAGAAAATTGATGTTGAAAAATATTTTGATCCGTTGTTTGCCAGGCGTTATAAAAAACCCGGTTAATAGAGTTGCGGACATGACCCCATCACAGTGAGATTTATTATGAGTTCCTGATATTACCTGCAGGAAACTGTCTGAAGCCGGTCGCGTTATGTATTAACCGAATTTAAAGCAGAATAACCGCAGGTATCAAATTAACTATTTTTTAACAAAACATTAATAAAAAAAAATTATACAGACATTAAAAAGTCACCATGCGGAATAATGGTGATATTCTCGATAAAATTCTGGAAGGTGAATGTATTACGCCGGTTTATCAGCCGATTGTGTCATTAACTGACGGACAAATTTTCGGTTACGAAGCTCTCAGCAGAATATCAGAAAAAGAACTTGAAATGGATATTGGACAGATGTTCAGAATAGCAGACAGAACGAATAGAGCGTGGGAACTTGAAGCATTATGCAGAACAAAAGCGCTGAAAAATTCCGTACATATCGGAAGTAAAAAAAAACTATTTTTGAATGTAAATCCCAATATTATTCACGATAAAAAATTTATGGAAGGATTTACCGAAACCGGATTTACAAAGGCCCGTTTGGATGAATACGGACTGGATTTTCATAATATTATTTTTGAAATAACCGAGCGTGTCGCCATAATTGACAGTGAGGCTTTTATTGGTTCAATTAAACATTACAGAGACCAAAAATACGGAATAGCCATAGACGATGTCGGCGCAGGTTATTCGGGACTTAACACAATAGCGAACATCAGACCAAATATCATGAAACTTGACATGGGACTTATAAGAAACATTGACAAGGATGAAACAAAACAATTTTTGTGCAAAGCGATGGTTGATTTCGGTAAAAGCGCCGGAATCCTCCTGATTGCCGAAGGAATCGAAACCGAAGAAGAATTAAAGACGCTTATAAAACTAAATGTTGATCTTGGACAGGGATATTTTTTGGATATTCCGCGTCAGTCATTTGTTAATTTAGCGCCCGAAAAAGTAGAAACGATAAAAAATGCTCATGCTAAAAAATATACCGAAAAGATCAAAAGCTCAATTTATCCCATAATAGGACATTTATCAAAACAGGGGCACTGTTTTTCTCCTGAAGAAAAAATAGAAGACATTTATAAAGCATTAAGGCTTAACCATACTATTACCGATTTTATCATTATTGAAGATGAAACTGTCGCAGGTTTCATGTCAAGGGCGAATCTTATTGAATTAGTGGGCGGCAGATACGGTTTCAGTCTGTTTGCCGGGAAAAGTATCCGCGAACTGGCAGGAGCCGATTTTTTAAGGGTGAATTACAATATGCCGATAGATCAGGTATCAAGACTCGCCATGCAAAGATCTTTTGAGCGGCTTTACAGTCCAATTGTGGTTGAAAAAGAGGGAAAATACGCGGGTATTGTAACGATAAAAGATTTGCTTGATTCTTCCACAAAGGTGGAAATAGATATAGCCATGCATTCAAATCCTCTGACTGGATTACCGGGTAATTTGTTAATTGAAAAAGAAATATTAAACCGTATTTTTGGAATCCTTCCGTATTGTATTTTATATTATGATCTTGACAGTTTTAAAGCATACAATGACGCTTATGGTTTTCAGAACGGAGATAAAATGCTGGCCCTTGTCGCTGATATTCTGAAATCAAGCGCTGTTAAAAATGAATTCCTCGGGCATATCGGCGGCGATGATTTTATTGTTATTTGCGATTATCATGAAGGCGAAAATTATTGTAATGCGGTATTGGAACAATTTTCAATGAAGGTTACCGCATTGTACCGCGATGAAGACGTGAAAAACGGTTATATAATATCCAAAAACAGGCATGGCGTTACTGAAAATTTTCCGCTTGCGAGTTTGTCTATCGCCGGTATTTCAAACAAGGTAAAAACATACCTGAATATTGATGATTTTTCAAATGACATAGCACAGCTTAAGAAGAAATGTAAAAAACAGCCGGGTAATTATTTTGAAATAATTTAATTATGTGAGGATTTTCCAAGACTTCAGTTTTTAGGAAAGGCTCATGTGTTAAAAATTAACGGTTTTCTTTATAATTTTGCGCGAGATTTCCCGCTTCGGTAAAATCGCTGTGGAGTAGATGTTCAGCGATAGCGTCCAGAAGCTGCCCGACAGAGCGTGACCATGTTTTTTGCTGTAATTCGGCAAGCGTAGTCTTGGCGGCTTTTTTGTCATAATTAGCGCAGGCTTTCTGTATAACGGCCAGTTTTTCGAGTAGATACTCGTTGTCATCGTTTTTATTTTCAACATTGATGTTGTCTTTTTTTGATTTTATTTTTTCAATTAATGCTTGCAGAGACTTTAAGAAGACAGGAGTTTCAGAGATCATTATATCAATATTCCTGTTCCGTCCTGCGTCTTCCAATTTGCGCGCTGCGGCGGAAAGTTCTGTTTCGCCCATATTCGCTAGAGCGCTTTTCATCGCGTGACTATTAATGATATACATTTGCATATCGCTGTCTCTCCGATAGTTATTTGCATGTATAGCTTCCAATATGCCGACTGCCTTTTTAGCGTCCCGTATGAATATTTTTGCTATCTCAGGATTTGTCAAAGCATTCGATAAGCCGCCGTTATTTTTTCTAAGATTTCCCTTGAGCTGCCTCGCGGCGTTAACTGTTTCAATGGGATATTTATCTCTTACAAGTTTATTAAGAGTTTCATTTAACTGGCGTGTATCAATCGGCTTGGAAATAAAATCATTAAAACCATTTGAGAGAAACATTTCAGCCTGTCCTGTCAAAACGTTAGCTGTCAATGCGACTATCGGCTGCGTATACCCAAGCCCTCTTAAGATTTTTGTAGCTTCAATACCGTCCATTATAGGCATAAAATGATCCATAAATATAATATCCCATGTTGTACCGTTCTTGACTTTATCAATCACTTCAAAAGCGTTTACGGCAGTTTCTACTGATAACCCATAGGAGGTCATTAATCCTCTTGCGACATACAGATTCGTTTCTACATCATCTACGATTAATACCCTGCCATAAGGCATATATTCCTGTATAAACGGCATTTTTTTCATTTTTGATATTTTACCGGAATGTAAATGTCCGATATTTTCAACCAATTCTTTGCCTAACACACCGGAACCGGAAATGATCTTTTGCGGCAGTCGCACGGTAAATAAAGAACCATAATCCGGTTTACTATCGACAAAAATCTCACCGTTCATTAATTTGATTAGATGTTTAGTAATACTCATACCCAAACCTGTACCCGTGGTCATACGGTTGGCTTCTGTATTAAACCTGGTGTACTCATCAAAAAGCCTGCTTACCTGTTCAGGTGTCATGCCCTGTCCGGTATCGCTTACACGGAAAATAAGCGTTATGCTGTCAATTTCTGCCTGTTGTGTTTCCATATCAACTGATAATAAAACTTTACCTGAGTCCGTGTATTTGAATGCATTGGAAAGCAGGTTGTTAAGAATCTGTTTGATACGTAGTTCGTCGCCGATTAACATTGACGGTATATTTTCATTTACCTGCAGTTCAAATTTTATGGGTTTGTTATCGAACAACATGATATTTAATTGAACGGTATCGTTGATAAGGCTTGCGACATCGTAGCTAAACTGCGACAGTTCAAGTTTGCCTGCTTCAATTTTAGACAGGTCCAATATGTCATTGATAATACCCAATAGCAAGTAACCCGAATTGTAAATTTTTTCCAGAGCTTCCTGTGTGTCGGAAGGAAGCGATTCGTTTTGCAGTTGAATTTCAGTAATACCCAAAACCGCGTTCATCGGAGAACGTATTTCATGGCTTACCTTTGCCAGGAAAGCGGATTTGGCAATATTTGCGGCTTCCGCATCCGCTTGTTTTTTTGCCGTAAGTTTTAAATCTGCAAGCATTGCTTTATATTCGTGTAAATCGCGGGTATATCCCAAAACAATATAATCTTCTTTGAACTTTACGCGGACAAGCGTAATTTCGCACGGTAACGGCTCACCGTTAAGTTTCCGGTGCATCCACTCAAAACGGTAATAACCTTCTTCAAACGTTTTATTAACAAGCTCAATACCCTTCTCACTTGACAGTCTTCCGTCCGGCTGGTACTCAGGCGAAAGTTCATGAAACCTGTCGATATATTCCTGTTTGTCCGAAAGCCCAAATAATTTTACCGCTTCCTGATTGCAGTCAATATTTTGTAATTTCTTGTTCCAAAAGTTTACGCAAAGCGGAGTGGCGTCAAGCATTACCTGTGTCCGTTCATCCGCCTCACGCATTTTGGCTGTTTGTAAATTCCGGTTTACGGCATTGCTCATCATCAAGCCAACAGATGATAAAATACGGATTTCATCATCTGAAAAGACCCGCTCCCGGCGGCAGTCGTCAATGCTGAAAAATCCCCAAAAATTACCTTCCAAAAACATAGGGATAATTACTATGGATTTCATCTCGTATGAATTTAAAAAGTTCTGGTCGTCTTCAGGCAGAACGGAGATTGGCGCGTTTATATATTTACCGAGAAGAAATAAATTTTTCCATTCCGGCTTTTTACTGTAAGGAAAATGCAAACCTATGGGAACAGGCTTACAATTCAGCCCGTTATCGCTGAGCCATTCGAAACGGTGGACAAAATGCAATTCGTTTTCGATTACCTCATTGCGCCATATTTGAACGCGATCAACCTCCAGACAATGTCCCACAAGCTCAAAACTCTTAAACAGCGAAGCTTCAAATGTTTCATAATTATTGATAGACAACAGGACATTGGCAACATTGTTTACTGTATTCAGCAATTTTTCCCGCTGTTCTATTTCTTCCATCATTTGTTTTAATTCGCGCAGGTCTCGTATGTAAGCAATAAGAACAAATTCATCTTTATACTTAACACGTACAAGCGTAACTTCACACAGTATCGGCTCGCCGTTCAATTTTTGATGCATCCATTCAAAACGGCAATATCCTTCGTCAAAAGCTTTTAATCTGTATTCATCCGATTTTTTGCTTGACAAGCTGCCGTCCGGTTGATACTCAGGCGAAAGCTTATGGAAATTATCAATATATTCCTGTTTACTTGAGAAGCCAAACAGACTGATAGCACCTTTATTACAATCAAAAAAAT
Source organism: Treponema sp. (assembly GCA_031281555.1). Taxonomy (GTDB): domain Bacteria; phylum Spirochaetota; class Spirochaetia; order Treponematales; family Breznakiellaceae; genus WQXQ01. The sequence goes on from JAITFK010000200.1 coordinate 19,412, forward strand.
CAAAATTTTTATTGTGAATATTTGCGCATAAAGGCATAGCGTCAAACATAATCCTCATGCGTTCATCTGCTTCATTATGTTCAGTTAACGGCATAAGCCTCTCCAGTACAATTGCATAATTCCGGTAAATAGTGTCTGTCCGCAAGGTTGGTTACTTTGTAGACAGACTTAACATTTTCTTGCCTAAAGGCTACGAAAATGCAGATTCTAGGGTAGTCTGTCTATAATGTGTCCACATTATAGACAGACTCTAAATACCGATTTTTGCGGGTTTTTCTTTATATATGAGCTATTTTCAAAACATGGCTTGTTATGAAAAAGCTTATATAAATATTTTATTATTTATAACAGGTGAAATCAAATTTATTAGGTTGTTTTTTATAAGTAAGACCGTTTTATTATGCCGTGTTTTTTGCTATACTTTTCTCATGATAAAACTATATGAGAAGGGAGCTTGGCTTATTAACGGCTCGCAGATAATTGTAGACGGCGCGGATGCCGAGTCAAAGTTAAAACGACACGGCATACAGGTTTCCAAAGAAGAAGCCCGAAAAGGGACAATTTCTTACGGCATTCTTGCTTCCCATAATAAAGGAAATGAGCGAAATCTCCGCCTAAAGTTTGATTCACTTACATCTCATGATATTACCTATGTCGGAATTATTCAAACAGCGCGCGCAAGCGGCATGGAAAAATTCCCAATGCCCTATGTACTGACAAATTGCCATAACAGCCTGTGCGCTGTAGGCGGGACTATAAATCAGGATGATCATGTTTTCGCGCTTTCTGCGGCGCGCAAGTACGGCGGCGTGTATGTGCCGCCTCATCTTGCTGTAATTCACAGTTATAACCGTGAAATGACGGCGGGCTGCGGGAAAATGATACTCGGTTCCGACAGCCACACACGTTACGGCGCGCTTGGAACAATGGCTGTCGGAGAGGGAGGCGGAGAACTTGCGAAGCAGCTTGCCGGAAGAACTTATGATATGGCGTATCCGCAGGTAGTAGGAATTTTTCTTGAAGGTGAACCTGCAAAAGGAGTAGGGCCGCAGGATGTCGCTCTTTCTATAATTGGCGCGGTTTTTAAGAACGGCTATGTAAAAAATAAGGTGATGGAATTTACCGGAGACGGCGTTTCAAAATTGTCCGTTGATTTTCGTAACGGCATAGATGTTATGACCACAGAGACAACCTGCTGGTCTTCAATCTGGAAAACCGATTCACAGGTAAAAACATATCTTGAACAGCGGGGCAGGGGAGGCGATTACCGTGAATTAAAGCCGGGAAGCGCCGCTTATTATGACGGGTTTATTACTGTTGATCTTTCCAAAATTGAGCCGTGTATCGCTCTGCCGTTTCATCCGAGCAATGTATACACGATTAAAGAATTGCAGCATAACGCAAAAGATATTTTTGCAAAAGTAGAAGAAGAGAACAAAGCTTCAGGACTTAATCTGAAGCTGGGTTTAAAATATCATGACGGAGGAGTGTGGGCGGATCAGGCGATTATTGCGGGATGTTCAGGCGGCATTTATTCCAACATCATGGCGGCGGCTGATATATTGAAAGGACACTCAACCGGAAACGGTAATTTTTCCATGAGTATATACCCTGAAAGCCAGCCTACATATCTTGAGCTTGTAAAAAACGGCGCGGTTGAGACCTTTTTGAAAGCCGGCGTACTTGTACGTGAAGCCTTCTGCGGCCCGTGTTTCGGCGCTGGAGATACGCCTGCCAATAACGAACTTTCAATCCGCCATGTTACGCGCAATTTCCCGAACCGCGAAGGCTCAAAACCCGGAGACGGGCAGATTGCCTCTGTCGCTCTTATGGACGCGCGCTCAATTGCGGCGACAGCGGTTAACGGCGGAAAAATAACTTCCGCTATAGAATTAAATGTAAAATACGGTAAATACAAGTTTTACTTTGATAGAAGCATATACGATAAGCGCGTGTATGACGGTACGGATAAACCAATTCCGGAAACTGAGCTTGTCTTTGGCCCAAATATCAAGGATTGGCCGAAAATGCCCGCTCTTCCCGATCATTTACTTGTTAAAATCGTCAGCTTCATTACAGACCCTGTAACAACAACTGACGAACTTATCCCGTCCGGAGAGACATCATCGTACCGTTCAAATCCGTTGAAACTTGCGGAGTTTACTTTAAGCCGCAAAGATCCGGATTATGTGAAGCGGGCAAAAGAGGTTCTTACCCTTGAAGAGCAAAGACGCGCGGGAAACATAGATAGCAAAACGACAGATGTGTTTCAAAAGATACAAAGTATTTCCGGTTGTGAGAAAATTGAACCTGCCGAAGTCGGAATAGGAAGCGCAATCTTTGCCAGAAAGCCGGGAGACGGTTCAGCACGGGAGCAGGCCGCTTCCTGTCAGCGCGTGCTTGGCGCATCAGCAAATTTTGCGCTTGAATACGCAACAAAACGCTACCGTTCTAATCTTATCAACTGGGGTATTTTGCCCTTCCTTGTTACGGACGAAAAGAAACTTGCAAACGGGGATTATATTTTCTTCGCGAATATCAAGAAAGCCGTACGTGAAAAAGCTGAAAAAATAACAGGTTTTGTGTTAAACGAGAAGACTGCGGAAATTTCCGTTACTTTGGGAGAGCTTACGGATACCGAGAGACAGATACTTGTTGACGGCTGCCTGATTAATTTTTATGCGTCAGCGAATGTGGGCGATTAGTTTTGACATTATTGGTTTTACGGTTTAATGTAAAATAGTAGTAACATAAGGAAGAAATATATGAAAAACCAAAAATATAATTTTCTGTTCCTTGTTTTTGGGACGGGAATTTCAATGCTTGCGGCTGATTTTCTGATACTGCTTTTTTTTGGAAGTTCTTTTTCACAACTTCGATTACGGCTAGGTATTCCAGCCGTCATCTTTCTTGTTCTTTATTGCTTTATTTTGGGGTATGGTGCGCGGTATTTTGATTATACCTATTTTACAAAACTGGACGAAGAACACTATTTACTCTGGTTAAAAAAAATAGGAGCCGTGCCGATAAAAAGGATCGCTCTTAATCTGGTTACCCACGCCGTTTTTCTCGGGATTGTTTTCCTGGGTAATTATCTTGGCATTACTCCTTCTATAAAAGCTCCGTTATTTTTGGCATTACTGTCTTTTGGAATGGTGGTAGGAACATTTATATATGTAGCGGGCGATGGTCTTGTTTCCCGTACCCTGCTTGCCCATAATTTTACCGGATACCCTTCTGATTGCCGCGAAAAACGGCAGGAAGCCAAGGCATGGATTATACCCATGGCGGCAGTCCTTGTAACCCTCCTTTTTGTCTGTTCCGTAACCATGCTCAGCATTTATCGCGTTGGAGGAAATTTGGACGCTTTAAAAGGAAACGCTGTGTCTTCTTTGTTGATCCCTCTGATTGTTTTTTTTATTTGTATCTTTGGTATGGCCTTCACACTCAAAAAAAACACTGGAGCAAGTTATACTTCGGTAATCAAACAACTTGAAAATCTTTCTTCCGAGCAAAAAGACCTTACAAAGAGGATTTCGATTTGTTCTGTTGATGAGCTTGGTACAATCGCCGGTATGGTGAACGCTTTTTGTGACCATCTTGGCGGCGGGATCGGAACAATAAAAAACAAAATCAACGGACTTAACCATACCAGTTTTGAGCTTTCCCTTAATATGAGCAATACTTCCGCGGCTGTGGAACAGATTTCATCTAATCTTGACAGTATGAAGAACCTGATGGTAAAGCAGGAAAACGGAGCTGAAGAAGCAGGCAATGCTGTAGGGGTTATTAAGGAAAATATTGACAGCCTTAAAAAAATGATAGAAGAACAGACCGAAAGCGTAAACATGTCGTCTTCGGCTATTGAAGAAATGACAGCTAACATTCATTCGGTAACTCAGACATTGATTGAAAACAGCAGGAATGTCAGCGAATTAACCGAAGCGTCGGAGAACGGCAGGACGGGTCTCCAATTGGTAGCGCAGGAAATACAGGAAATAGCGCGGGATTCCGAAGGGCTTCTGGAAATAAACTCGCTAATGAACAGTATCGCAAGCCAGACCAATTTGCTTTCCATGAACGCAGCAATTGAGGCTGCTCACGCCGGAGAAGCCGGCAGGGGTTTTGCCGTTGTCGCCGATGAAATCCGTAAACTTGCCGAGTCATCGGGACAGCAGTCAAAAACCACCACAGCAATGCTCAAGAAAATTAAGGCGTCCATAGACAACATTACTAAATCTTCCGATGACGTATTGAACCGTTTTGGCGCCATAGACTCAGGCGTTAAAACAGTTTCCGAGCATGAGCAAAACATATTACACGCGATGGAAGAGCAGGAAACAGGCGGAAAGCAAATACTGGAATCCATAGGGCGGTTGAGAGACATAACAACTTCAGTTATGAAAGGCTCTGAAGATATGGACAAGTCAGGCGAAACTCTGGTAGAGGAAACAAACGAATTTATAAAAACCAGTCAGGAAACGGTAGAAAGCATGAACGAGATACTGGTAGGCGTTAATCAGATAAATGTTTCGGTAGGCCATGTAAATGAAATGAGTTTGGAAAACAATAAAAACTTCGAATCATTAAAACAGGAAACGGAAAAATTTATTGTTACTTCAGGCGATGAAAAGCAAAAAATCCTTATAGTAGATGACGACAGTATTCATCTTGAAATGGTGGAAACGGTATTACAAAACGAGTATGAGGTGACTACTGTTAATTCGGGTAGTAAGGCGCTGAGCTTGTTTTACCAAGGGCTTGTTCCCCAATTAATATTATTGGATTTAATAATGCCGGAAATGGACGGATGGAATACTTACACCAGAATAAAGACGATAAGCAGTTTACATGATACTCCCCTGGTGTTTTTCTCTGCTTCAAACGATCCGAAAGACATAAAACACGCACAGGAAATGGGCGCGGTTGATTTTATCAAAAAGCCCTATGATAAAGACGATCTGTTAAACAGGGTAGGAAAAACCTTGACAAAATAAAACAAAATATGTTAAAAATGACTATGATCTTAATTTATATTAAAATATATCAAGGTCTTTATTAAGAAGCCATAAGAATATCTACCATAAGGACAATATTGATGAAAACGATTTTTGTGGTTGACGACAACGACACTAATTTATCAATGGCAAAACAAGCGCTTGAAACTTTTTATCGAGTATTTACGATACCGTCTGCGGAAAAGATGTTTGCGCTTATAAAAAAGATTACTCCGGATTTGATCCTGCTGGATATTGAAATGCCGGGAATGGACGGTTTTGAAGCATTATCAATTCTGAAGTCCAGTCCTTTATACTCAGAAATTATTGTTATATTTCTTACGGGCTATTCGGATGATACCATTGAAGCCAAGGGCTTTGAATTAGGCGCAGTAGATTTTATTTCAAAACCGTTTTCCACACTGGTGCTGCTCAACCGTATTAAAACGCATTTGGATATTGATGATCTGATCCGCGAGCGGACAGCGCGGATCAGGCGGCTGCAAGACGGCATTATGACTGTATTATCTGATGTGATTGAAGAACGTGACAAAGATACAGGCGGACACAATGACCGCACCTCGGCCTACGTAAAATTATTGATAAAAGCGATGGAAGAGCGCGGGGTATACGCGGATGAAATACGCGGCTGGAACCTGGAATTGGTCGCTTCGTCGGCCCGTTTGCATGATACGGGTAAAATCCATATTTTGGACGCGATTTTGAATAAGCCTGGTAAATTGAACAATGAAGAATTTGAACAAATGAAAACCCATACTACGGCAGGAGCGCGGATAATCGGCAGAATCATCAAGCAGACGGATGAAGAAGAGTTTTTGTATAACGCTAAATTATTCGCGGAATACCACCATGAACGCTGGGACGGTACAGGTTATCCGCACGGATTGAAAGAAACGGATATTCCGCTGCAGGGCCGTATTATGGCGATTGTCGACGTATATGACGCGCTTGTGTCCAAGCGGCCGTATAAAGAACCGTTAACGGAAGAGGAAGCGATTAACATCATCACAGAGAACGCGGGTAAACAGTTTGATCCTAAAATCGTGCAGGTATTTCTCGAAATAAAAGATAAGTTTAAGGTGTTAAGAGAAGCTTTGTGATTTTACGGAAAAATAATTTGATAAACAATAAACTTTTATCTATAATGTTCTAAAAGGAAATTGTTTTATATGCATATAAAGCGTTCAATAGTAACCGGAGCCGCCGCTGTTCTTATTCTACTTGCCCTGATAGGGTTTTTTATTATGTACCTCTACAGCATGGAAGCCATGAACATGGAAAACGCTCTTTATATAGAAAAAGATAAACTTAAAGACGACATGATATACCTTGAATCTTTGCTGGAGAATGACCATAGCATCGTACACCTTGAAAAGGGCGATTATATATACGAACATGAAAAGGCCTTTTCTCCCGAATACCATCGTGATCTTATCGAACACATGACGCATGATATGGGAATAGAGGTGGCTATATATATAAAAGAAAATGACAACTACCACTGTATAACCTCCAGTATTGTCGATTCAAACGGGAATCCGGCGGTAGATATTTATCTCGGAGAGGAAAGCGCAGCATACGTTTCCATTCAATCAGGCCTGGACTATACCGGCAAGGATGTTATTTTAGGCAATAATTACATTACCTTATACCGACCCCTTTTTCAGCCGGGTACAGATGAAGTTATGGGCATTTTGTTTACCGGTATTAAAATGGAAGCGGTAAAAAACATCATTTCACATAAAAGCAATGTGCTGGCTATGAATTTTATTTTAATAAAGATATGCGGCATAGTGCTTGGAACATTACTGATAGTTATTCTTATTACCATATTGATCCGTATTATCGTAGAGAAAAACATGGCTGAAGAACGCCTGAAGGTTATTTTTGATGCCATGCCGTTAGGTGCAAGTATTCACAATCAGAATTTTGAATATTTTGATTGTAATAAAGGTATGCTTAATATTTTTGATCTATCGAGTAAGCAGGAATATTTTGATTGTTTTGACAGGCTTTCGCCTGAGTATCAACCGGACGGTAGACTGTCAAAAGATAAGATGGATGAACTCATTAATGAGGCCCTTGCCAAAGGCTATTATAATTTTGAATGGATGCACCAAAAAATGAACGGAGAGCCGGTACCGTGCGAAATTACGCTTGTACGCGTTAAAAATAATAACGAATTTACTTTAGCCGTCTATGTGCGTGATTTACGCGAATTAAAGACTGTAATTACAAAAAAGAACGAATCAGAGAAATTGCTGCATACTCTGAATAATATTTTAAACAGCATTGATGAGCAGATTTATGTTACTATTCCCCATACCGGCGAAATTCTCTTTGTAAACAATTTCATGAAAAATGATTTTAAAATCGGGGATGACTGTATAGGAAAGCTTTGTTATAAAGTTTTTCTAAAGGATATGGACGGGATATGCGATTTTTGCCCCTGTTATCAGCTTGACAAAGAACCTAACGGTACTGTCGTATGGGAAATGCGCAACCCCGTTACGACTCGCATATATCGCAATACCACACGTTATATAGAATGGTCTGACGGGAGAGCTGCCCAAATTCAATATTCAGTCGATATGACCGAATTGATTACCGCAAAAGAACAGGCCGAACAGAGCAGCCGTTACAAGAGCCAATTCCTATCGCGTATGAGTCACGAAATACGCACCCCAATGAACGCAATCCTTGGCATTACCGAAATTCAACTTCAGGATGAAACAATGCCGCCGAGGATGCGGGAAGCCATGGACAGGATTTTTCATTCAGGCTATATACTGCTGGGTATCATCAACGACATATTGGACCTGTCAAAAGTAGAAGCGGGTAAACTTGAACTTTCGCCGGTCAGTTATGATATTCTAAACCTTATCAATGATACCATACAATTAACTGTCATGCGGTACAAATACAAGCCGATTGATTTTAATCTTAAGGTGGATGAAAACATTCCTTTAACGTTGTTCGGCGATGAATTACGTATCAAACAGATATTAAACAATCTGCTTTCCAACGCCTTTAAATATACGGATAAAGGCGAAATTTCTATGTCAGTTGCCGCCGAAAACACGCAGAAAGAAGAAAATTCACAGATAATACTTGTGATTCGCGTAGCGGATACAGGACAGGGTATGACCAGTGAACAGGTTGACATGGTGTTCGATGAGTATACGCGCTTCAATATGGAGGCTAACCGTACAACGGAAGGTGTAGGGTTGGGTATGAATATCACTAAAAACCTTGTCCATATGATGAACGGTGAAATTACTGTAGAAAGCGAGCTGGGAAAAGGTTCGGTATTTACCGTACGTCTGCCGCAGGGGATTGTTGGTTCCGGAGTGTTAAGCAAGGAATCGGTGGAAAAAATTAATCAATTCAATGTCGGCAGAGCGGCGCAAACAAATAATGCGCTGCAATTTGTACGCGAGTATATGCCTTATGGCAGGGTTTTGATTGTGGACGATATAGAAACAAATCTGTATGTTGCAAGGGGGCTGATGGCTTCTTACGGCTTGTCGATTGAAACCGCTAAAAGCGGCCCTGAAGCGATTGAAAAAATCAAAGGCGGCGCAACTTATGATATTATTTTTATGGACCATTTTATGCCCAAGATGGACGGCATGGAAGCGGCAAGAATCATACGCGATCTGGGGTATACATATCCAATCATTGCGTTGACGGCTAACGCTCTGGCTGGGCAGGCGGAGATATTTCTGGAAAACGGGTTCGACGGATTTATTTCCAAGCCCATAGATATAAGCCAGCTTAACGACTCTCTTAATAAACTAATACGCGATAAGTATCCGTCTGGAGTGGTAGAAACCGCGCGGAAGCAGGCGCTTAAGATCAATATGGCAAAGTCTTCCGCCGAAAAGGTACAATCGTCCTCAGAGCTTGAATTAGCGGCAGTTTTCTCACGGGATGCTGAAAAAGCCGTTGCGAGTTTAAAAACAATAATCTCTAACGCGTTCCGCAGAGGCGATGATTTCCGGCAGTATGTTATCAGTGTCCACGCAATGAAAAGCGCGCTTGCGAACATCGGAGAAAATGAGCTTTCCGCCACCGCGTTAAAATTGGAATTGGCAGGACGGGCGGAAAACATCTCTGTAATAATGGCTGAAACCACGGCATTTTTGGAAGCGTTGAGTGAAGTAATCGAAAAAAACAGGCCAAAGGGAGAAGATAATATCATAGTAGATAATTCAAACAATACGGAGTATTTAGCAGAAAAACTGCATATAATCCGTACGGCATGCGAGAAGTATGATGAAACAGCCGCCCATACGGTGCTGTCTGAACTAAAGCAAAAAAAATGGCCTTTATATACTAAAGCTCTGTTGGATACAATCGCGGAGTATTTATTACACAGTGATTTTGAGGAAATTGTTAAACTTGCGGAAGATTATGAGAAAACGATAAATGTTACTTTAAAAGGAAGATAAAGCGGGGTTTACGCTTCAATATGTGTATAGTTTTTAATAATAGTTTCCTGTAATTTTTAAAATTTTAGAGAATAGAACATATATTTTACGAACATTCAAGGAGAAATTTATGGAACCAAAAATTGTAAAAATGGATAAACTCACTATTATAGGATTGACCGGAAATGGAGTTGAAACCGGAAAAGTCTGGAGTGATTTTGAAGAGTTTTATGTTAAAAAACCGTTTTCAAAGACTGATGAAAATAGTTATGAAATTCGTTTTTATGACGATGAACAAAAAGTAACACAGGGAATGGATATTCATGTTGGGTTTTTAACTTTAAATACAGATAATTTAGACGGTTTTAAAAAAATTGTTCTTCCCGCAACTGAATATGCTGTTTTTGATGTTTATGTCGCTAATGGTTACGACAGCGAAAATAAAAATATTGATAAATGGCTTTCAGATAACACAGATAAATATACACAGCTTCAGATTGAAGGAAAGAAATATGTTGTAGAGTGTTACAATGAAAAATTTAAAGGCGGTGATAAATCTGATTCTACAGTGGAAATATGGATTCCATTAAAAAGAGTCTATTCGCTATGATATACATTCTCAAGAAAAGATAAATCAAGGATAAATAGATGTTTGAGAAATCAATTAAATTTCTTCTGGAAAATGCCGGAACGGTTATTAAGTATCGGTTACATAAAGAATTATTACATGATTTATCAGAAACAAACGAGAATAAACTATTGAAAGAAGTATATAAAACACCGCATTTTCAGTTGTTAAAAACTTATATTAAAACTAATGGGTATATTGGTATAGGTATGCACAGTTGGGATAAATTTAAAGAAACACCTCTGCAAGACGGAGAAACAGCCGCTCGGTTACTTTCCTGTTACTCTATTCCAAAAACAAATCCTATAATCAAGAACTTCATACACGCATTAAGAAATGATGATGTATTACGAAAAGAATTTTCTTACTATAAACCTGAAATTGCCAGATTTACCAATCGTTTTTTAGGGCTGCGTAATGGCGGAGGATTAATGGTATTAATATATACTATGCAGGCATTGCTTGGTTATGGCGATGATGACGAAGTTAAAGAATTTCAAAATATATCAATTGAGGCGTTTAAAAGTATATTGCAATTTAATTCGCTTGATGAAATAACAAAGATAAATAAAAATTTGTCAAAAAAGTATAATTATCCCTATATTGAAGAGGATACTTATTTCCCATGTTCTTATCATTTAACAATACTGGCATATACACATAGTTGGCGTACAAAAAAGAATATATCGGTCATGATTGATGCGATCAACTATTTAAGTAAAATAATACTTGATGAATATAATATGCATATAAAAATAAACAGCAATTATTATTGCCCGCTTTGGGCGCTGACTCGTCCTTTAAAGGCTTTTTCTTTGGAATTATTACCAAATAATTATGTTATGTATAGAAGGGTACTTACTGAAATAGCTATGCTTGGTGTTGGCGGTAAGGTGAACGTAATTAAAGATTCAATTGATAGTATAAAAGAAGCATTATCAAAAGACGGTATTATACACGTTAAGTTTAACAGTTCTTACCAAAAACAACGCTATCTTAAAATGTTGGAATATACTACCGCTTATAGTGAAGTCGGACTGGAGGAAAATTATAAAAAAGAAACGGCTCTTGAATGTGATTTAACATTTTAGGCAATTCAATTCTTAAGCTATACGGAAAAAAGGATATAATTTATGGATAAAAATAACATTTTAGAACTTAAAGAATATATACTCAATAAAATAGTACACTTATGTGAATATTATAGCAATGAAAATATATTTGACTCAAGTCTTTCTAATTGAAATGTCAAGGATGTAATTGGGCATATTAACGGCTGGATAAGATACTCTGAAGATATAGTTGACAAAACAAAATTTAAAGAACCGCTTAAAGTCTTTACCTATAATGAAACTGAAATAACCAATAAACGTTTTTATGAGAATAATAAAGATAAAACATTGAAAAGTATATTATGGGAATTTAATATAATAATGGAAAAATATAACAATGTATTGGATTTGCTTAATGATGAAAAATTATTAAAATGTAATTTTTCGACAGGAACTTCATGTGAGATGTGGGAATATATGACATGGGATTTAGGAATACACCCAATTATACATATATTATATCATTAGGGAACCTCTAAAAACTGGTTGTTTTTATCGGTTCCCTTGCAGTTTCTCGCCCTACAGGCTACGAAACATGCATTTTTTATCGGAAAATCTCTAAAAACTGAAGTTTTTAGAGATTACC